>CANROF010000042.1 GCA_947632155.1 uncultured Oscillospiraceae bacterium | reverse complement strand
CCCGGCCGGCCCAAACGGCTTATCTTCTCCGGCTTCAGATACCGCTCTATCCCGATCTCCTCCATGATCCGGTCGAATTCAAAAACCACATCGCCGATCTCCAAACTTTCATCAAAAAACTCTGGAAATCTTCCCTGCGTTGGACTATAATATGTGTCGGTATGGTTTTTTCTCATAAAATAATTATACCAAAAAAAGAAGAGAGTTACCAGGGGATTCCTTGGTAACTCTCTTCCTTTTTTACGGGACTTTTTTCACAGCCCCTTTCAGTTTGTCAAAAAACTCAAATTCAATATTTTTTCCAAGGACATGTGCCTTGGAAAAAATCCCTTTTGTCGCACAAGTGCCGCCGTAGGCGGCGCGCAGGGCGACAGCAGGGAAGTTTTCGCTGAATTTCGCAAAATTCAGCGAAAATTTCCCGCACGTTCCCCTTGTCGAAAAAGCCCGTCAGGGCTTTTTCGACAGGCTAAAAGCCCCCGGCGTGGCCGGGGGCTTTGCTTTGCTTTGCCTTGCATTCAGTGCTGGGTGCCGTTTTTGGCGCAGGTGTCGCAGCAGCCGTCGCAGTCGATGTCGCGGAGCTCCGGGGGCGGCTCTATGCCCTGGCGCTTGTAGTAATCGGCAAGGCAGGCGCGGATGCCCTCCTCGGCCAGAACGGAACAGTGGAGCTTCTGGGGGGGCAGGCCGTCCAGAGCCTCGGCCACGGCCTTGTTGGTGAGCTTCAGGGCCTCCTCGATGCTCTTGCCCTTCACAAGCTCGGTGGACATGGAGCTGGTGGCGATGGCGGCGCCGCAGCCGAAGGTCTTGAAGCTGACCTTCTCGATGATGCCGTTCTCGATCTTCATGTAGATCTTCATGATGTCGCCGCAGACGGGGTTGCCCACCTCGCCGATGGCGTTGGCGTCGGGCAGCTCGCCCACGTTGCGGGGGTTGGTGAAATGGTCCATGACCTTGTCGGAATACATACTTTTACCTCCTCAGGAATTTACCATCCGGTCCAGGCTCTCCCGGGCGGCGCGCAGCACGTCCCCGGGCAGCTCGACCTTGTATTTTTCGTCCCGCAGGCACTCATAGAGGGCCCGCAGGGTCGCCTTTTTCATGTTGGGGCAGACAAAGGAGCTGCCCACGCCGTAGACCTTCTTCCCCGGGAGCTCCCGGCGAAGTCTCTCCACGATCTCGCTCTCCGTGCCGATGAGGATCTCGCCGGCGCCGGTGTTCCTGGCGAAGTCCAGAATCTCGGCGGTGGAGCCGACCAGGTCCCCGTGCTTGACCACGTCGTCCCCGCACTCCGGGTGGACCGCGAAGACGGCCTCCGGGTGGGCCCTCTTGGCGGCCAGGACGTCGGCCTCCGCGATCTTGTGGTGGGTGGGGCAGAAGCCGTTGTGGAGCCAGAACCGCTTCTCCGGGACGCGGGCGGCCACATAGGAGCCCAAATGGACGTCCGGGACAAAGATGATCTCCTCACAGTCGAGGCTTTTCGCGATTCGCAGCGCGGAGGAGCTGGTACAGCACACGTCCGAGACGGCCTTCACCGCGGCGGAGGAGTTGACGTAGCACATGACCTTGGCCCCCGGGTGCTCCGCCCGGAGCCGCAGCACGTCCTCCGGCGTCACCATGTCCGCCATGGGACATCCGGCGTCCGGGGAGGGCAGCAGCACGGTCTTTTCCGGGGAGAGGATCTTGGCGCTCTCGCCCATGAAGCGCACGCCGCAGATGACGATGAGGTCGTTTTCGGCCCTCGCGGCCTTCTGGGCCATGGCGAAGGAGTCGCAGACGGCGTCGGAGACGTCCTGGACCTCTAAGGGCACGTAGTAGTGGGCCAGGATGAGGGCATTTTTCTCTTTTTTCAGCCGCAGGACCTCATTTTGGAGCTCGTTAAAATTTTCCATTCAGCCGGTCCTCCCACAGGGGCGACATGGAGCGCAGGCGCTGGACGATGGGCGGGAGCTTTTCGATGATATAGTCGATGTCCTCGTCCGTGGTGGTGTCCGTGATGGAAAGGCGCAGAGAGCCGTGGGCCACCTCGTGGGGAAGGCCGATGGCCAGAAGCACGTGGCTGGGGTCCAGGGAGACGGAGGAGCAGGCGGAGCCCGAGGAGGCGCAAATGCCCTCGTGGTCCAGGCTCAAAACCAGGCTCTCGCCCTCCACGCACTCAAAGACGAAGCTGGCGATGCCGGGCAGGCGGTTCACCGGGTCGCCGGTGAGGCGGCTGTAGGGGATGTCCTTGAAGGCCTCGATGAGCCGGTCGCGCATCTTCGCCACCCGGGGCATCGTCTCCGGGAGATTCCGGACGGCCTCCTCCAGCGCCGCGGCCATGCCCACGATCTCCGGGACGTTCTCGGTGCCGGAGCGCTGGTTGCGCTCCTGCCCGCCGCCGTGGAGGAGCTGGGGCACACGGACGCCCTTGCGGATATACATGGCGCCCACGCCCTTGGGGCCGTGAAATTTGTGGCCGGAGATGGAAAGCATGTCGATGTTCATGGCCTTCACGTCGATGGGGATGTGGCCCGCGGCCTGGACGGCGTCGGTGTGGAAGAGGACGCCGTGCTGGTGGGCGATGCGGCCGATCTCCGCCACCGGCAGGATGGTGCCGATCTCGTTGTTGGCCATCATGACGGAGATGAGGATGGTGTCGGGCCGGATGGCGGCCTCCAGCTCCTGAAGGTCGATGCCGCCAAGCTTGTCGGCCTTGAGGTAGGTGACCTCATAGCCCCTTTTCTTGAGCCAGTCCAGGGTGTGGGTGATGGCGTGGTGCTCGATGGAGCTGGTGATGATGTGCTTGCCCTTGGAAGCCTTGGCCTCGGCGATGCCCTTCAGGGCCCAGTTGTCGGACTCCGTGCCGCAGCCGGTGAAGTAGATCTCCACGGGCTCGGCATTGAGGCACTTGGCCACCTTGGCCCGGGCCTCGTCCAGGCCCCGGTGGGCGCTGCGGCCCACGCTGTAGAGACTGGAGGGGTTGCCGTAATTCTCCGTCAAATAGGGCAGCATCGCCTCCACGCACGTCTTGGAGACGGCGGTAGTGGCGGCGTTGTCCGCGTAAACAAATCTTTCTGACATAGATATGATCGCCTCTTATTATTGTAGATGGAGTTAGCTGAAGATAATTTTATACCCTTTCACACTATTTTGTCAATATCCCCATGTTGTAATTGGCGTGAGAATATGTTATTATTTATATGCCGCGCGAACGCGGCCGGTATGATCGGAAGCTCTTTTCCATTTTATACTAATTCGTATTAAGGCGCGAAAGGACGGAGTGGACCGCCATGAGATATAAAATTTCGGCCAACGTGATAAAGCGCCTGCCCCGGTATCTCCGAAGGCTGACGCTGATGGAGCGCCAGGGAGTGGAGCGCACCTCCTCCGGGGACCTGGGGGAGCGGATGGGGCTGACGGCCTCCCAGATACGTCAGGACTTCAACTGCTTCGGCGGCTTCGGCCAGCAGGGCTACGGCTACAGGGTGTGCGACCTTAAAAACGGCATCAGCTCCGTTCTGGGGCTGGAGCGGACGCTGACGGCGGTGGTCATCGGCGCCGGGAACCTGGGCCGGGCGCTCATGGCCAACTTCAACTTCGCCGAGTGCGGCTTTGAGCTCATTGCCGCCTTTGACACGGACCCCAGGCTCGTGGGCACGGAGCTTCACGGCACGAAAATATTGGACGCCGCGGCGCTGGAGGAGTACCTGTCCTCCCACCGGGTGGACGCCGCGGTGCTGACGCTCCCAAAGCGCCACGCCCGGGAGGCGGCGCTGACGGCTTGCCGCTGGGGCGTCCGGGGAATTTGGAACTTCACGGGTATTGACATCGACGCCGATTTGGGGGATACTGTAGTGGAGAACGTACACCTCTCCGACAGCCTTCTCACCATGGGCTACTACCTTCGCGGCGCGAATAAGGAGGACACATGAAAAAGACGATCGCGGCGGGAATGGCGCTGCTCTTATTGGCGGCGCTGTCCTTCGCCTCCGCCAGCGAGGCCGGGACGGTCACCGACCCGCTTATTACACGCTCCTACATAGACGGCACATACGCCGATTCCGTCATAAAGGCCGGGACCGAGGTCATCGAGGCGCGTCTGGAGGCATTCCGGCAGCTCCTAAATTCCGACCCCCTGAGGGGCCTCAGCCTCACCCAGACCGACGGCTGGGAGCCCTGGGCCTCCCAGGTGGGCTGTTCCGCCACGCTGGTCACCGGCGCCAGCTTCATGCTGACCACCGGGAACGCCGAGGTGGAGATAACCTCCGGCGAGGTCATCGACGTGGCCGCCGGCGAGGCCGTGGCCTCCGGCTCGGAGCTGCGCCGGAACGCCCGGTATTTCTGTACGGAGGACACCGTTGCCGTCTTTAAAAGCGTGGACGGCACCGCCTTTATGGTGGACGGCCGTTTCAGCCCCGACGCCGGCACCAGCCGGCAGTATCAGGACTACAGCGACGTGCTGGGCCTGGAGTGGTACACCGACTTCGCCAGATACGTCAAAAGCTCCGGCCTTTATCACGACTACGACAGCGACACCTTCCGGCCCATGGAGACGATAACCCGCGCGGAGCTGGTCTACGCCCTCTGGAACGCCTGCGGGAGGCCCGAGTCCACCTACGCGCCGGCCTTCACCGACCTCCAGGAGGACTGGTACATACTGGCCGTGTGCTGGGCCGCGGAGCGCGGCGTCACCGCCGGCACCACCGATACCACCTTCTCCCCCATGGGCGGAGTCAACAGGGAACAGCTCGCGACGATCCTCTATAAGTGCGCCCAGATCCTGGGCTCAGACATCACCCCCCGGACGGACCTGTCCGTCTATTCCGACTGGGAGAACGTAAGCGACTGGAGCGCCGAGCAGATAAGCTGGGCCACGGCCAAGGGCTACATCGCGGGCATGGCCGACGGCACCGTGAAGCCCTGGGGCAGCGCCACCCGCGCCCAGGCGGCCACCATCATCATGCGCTACGCCGAGGACAACATCCCCGAGGACGCCCCCGAGGCCCCGGCCCCCGTGGACTCCGCCGACGACCCCGCCCCGTCCGCCGGTGAGGACGGCACCGTGGGATGAATCCTGTTCCCGGGTGAACTATCTTCTTTAAGACAAACTTCCGCCCCGACGGTAAAGCCGTCGGGGCGGATTTTTGATTCGCGGTCTGGTCTTTATTTCGCGGCGAATGTGGAGTCGGTGACTGTCTCGTTGTCGATGCTCACCGTCACCGCCGGGTCGTTGGCGGCCAGGTGCAGCATCAGGCGGAACACGTCCCTGGGGTCGGCGCTGAGGGCGTCCGCCAGCTCCCGGGCGGTCATGGGCTTTTGGGTCTTGATGAGCAGGTCCTTAGCCCTGTTTTTGAGCTCGATGAGCACGCCGGCGCACTTCTTGCCGTACTCCACGGCGGGCTGGTGGTAGGCGTTGATGTTGATGAGCTCCGCGTAAATGCCCACGGCCCGTTCCCAGATGGCTATGAGCTGGCCCACGTTGTAGGCGGAGACGCAGGGGACGGTGACGGTCATGGTCTTTTTGCCGTGGTCCTCAAGATTTTTCTTGGTGCCCAGCATGAAGGCGTTGAGGTAGTCCCCGGAGGTGGAGCCCTCGCCAACCTCGCAGCTCGCGCCGTCCCGGTCCTTCAGCACCTGGACGAAGACGACGAAGATGTTGGCGGGGCCGCCCACAAGCTGCTGGACGTAGCTGTGCTGGTCGGAGGTGCCCTTGTTGCCCATGACGGCAAGGCCCTGGTTGACCTTCTGGCCGTCCAGGTCCAGCTCCTTGCCCAGAGACTCCATGACGAGCTGCTGGAGGTACTTGGCCAAAAGGTCCAGGCTGTCCTTATAGGGCAGCACCACCTGGGTCACGCCGCCCTTGCCGCCGGACATCTTGTACCACGCCATGGCCATGACGGCGGCGGGGTTTTCCAGGATATTTTGCTCGCGGCTGAGTTCATCGCACTCCGCGGCGCCCCGGAGGAAGCTGTCGATGTCGATGCCCTGGAGGGCCAGCGGCAGCAGGCCCACGGCGGACATGACGGAGGTGCGGCCGCCCACCCAGTCCCACATGGGGAAGCGGTCGATCCAGCCCTCGGACACGGCCACCTTGTCGAGCTTGGAGTTAAGGCCGGTGACGGTGACGGCGTGCTTGGCGAAGGAGAGCCCGTGGGCCTCGTAGAAGTTTTTGGCCTCCACCATGCAGTTTCGCGTCTCGATGGTGCCGCCGGATTTGGAGATGATGATGGTCAGCGTCTCGTCCAGCTCGTCCTCCACCTCGTGGAAGATGGCGTCCATGCCGGCGGGGTCGGTATTGTCCAGGAAGCGCAGCTTCATGGCGTCCCCCGGGGCGCCCAGGGCCTTGGAGACGAACAGGGGCCCCAGGGAGCTGCCGCCGATGCCGCCCACCAGGGCGTTTTTGAATTTCCCGCCGTTCTGGCCGCATATCTTGCCGGCGTGGACGTCGGCCACGAAGCTCTTGATGTGAGCAAGGCACGCCTCGATCTCGTCCCGGAGCTCCCTGGTGGGGGCGAGCTGGGGGGCGCGGAGCCAGTAATGGCCCACCATGCGGTCCTCGTCGGGGTTGGCGATGGCGCCGCCCTCCAGCTCGCGCATGGCCTTCAGGGCCTTATTCATCTTGCGCTCCATGGAAAAGATGTACTCGTCATCCATATCCATGCCGCCCCACTCCATCATGAGCCCGGTCTTGGGGGAGTAAAGCACTGTGTTTTCGAACATTGTCCAGTCATCCATAGCTTTTCAACTCCTGTTAGAATTTTTAGTATCGCTCAAAAGGCGCGGCGAGGCGTCTTTGAAGTCCGTGATCGCGGCCTGCCAGGTCCAGTTGCCGCCGGCGGTGCCGGGGCGGTTCATCCGGGCCTCGCTCCCAAGCTCCAGGACGTCCTGGAGCTGCAAAATGACCACCTCCGCCGTGGAGGCGTAGAGCTCCCGGCGCAGCCGCCGGGCGGTATCCGCCGGGTCGAGCTGCGGGTATCTCGCTTTGGCGAAGCCCACAAGGGTATCGTTGTCGTGGGTGCCGGAATAGGCCGCCTTGTCCTTGGCCGGGCGGTAGCCGTCCAGCGGGGAGGCGTCCTGGTACTGCAAAATATCCGTGCCGGAAAAGCCGCACCGGGCCAGCAGCGCCCGGATAGCCGGGGTGATGTCCCCCAGGTCCTCGGCGATGAAGGGCAGCGGCCCGAATCTCTCGAAGGCCCTTTGAAAGAGCTTCAGCCCCGGGCCGGGTATCCAGCTCCCCTCCGCCGGGGACTTGCCCCGGGGTATGGCCCAGGCCGACTCAAAGCCCATGAAGTGGTCCAGACGCACGTAGTCGTAGAGCTCCAGCATCCGGCCGATGCGGGCCAGCCACCAGCCGAAGCCCTCCCGCTCCATCTCGCTCCAGTCGTAGAGGGGGTTGCCCCAGAGCTGCCCCGCGTCCTTGTACGTGGGCGGGACGCCGGCGGCCAGCCGCGCCCGGCCCGAGCCGTCCACCAAAAACTCCCGGGGCCGGGACCAGACGTCGCTGGAGTCGTCGGATACGTACATGGGTATGTCGCCGATGACGGCCACGCCCCGGGCTTTGGCGTAGGCGCGAAGCGCACGCCAGGCGCGGTCAAATTTATACTGGCAAAACCGCTGGAAGCCGGCCTCGGCGGCGAGGACGGGGTCCTCCAAGAGCTCCGGCGCGTAGGTCCTGTACGCCTCCGGCCAGTGGGTGAAGTGCTTGGGGGAGACGGTTTTTTTGATCGCCATAAAGGCGCAGTAGGGGTCCAGCCACCCGGCGTTCTCCGCCCGGAAGGCCGCAAAATCGCCGTCGGGGGTGAAGGCCCCGTATTCCGCTCTCAGCTCCGCCTCGCTCTGGGGCAGCAGCGACACGTTCCCCGCGAAGGCGGAGGCCCCGGCGTAGGGCGAGCCGAAGGCGTCGGTGGGGTTTAAGGGCAGGATCTGCCAGTATTTCTGGCCGCTGTCGTGGAGAAAGTCCACGAAATCATAGGCGGGCCTGCCGATGTTCCCGGGGCCGCCCTCATTGGGGAGGCTGGTTATGTGGGCCAGCACGCCGGCCCCGCGCTCCGTGGGCGCGCCCAGGCGGACTTTTTTGTGGAAGTAGAGGATCGCCGAGCCCATGGGCCACAGCGTCAGCTCCACCTTGCCGTCCCGGACCTCATACCGGGCGCCGCCTAAGATGTCGGTGACGTCCTCGCCGCGCTGCTCCAGGGTGACGGTGTGGCTGTCGTGCCCGCGGTTCACGAGGACAGCCACGGCCCCGTCCGCCCAGAAGCGGTAGAAGCCGAACACGTCGTCGCCGGAGCTGAAGGGCTCAAAGCCGGCGTCAGAGAGCTCCGGGAAGCTCTTTCTCAGGTTGATGGCGTTGCGGTACATGGTGCCGCAGTCCCGGTCCTCGTGCCCCCAGGGGTAGGGCCCCCGGTTGAAGGGGTCGGAGTAGCCCTCCATCCCCGCCTCGTCCCCGTAGTAGACGCAGGGCACGCCGGGGAGGGTCATCTGCATCAGGGCCATGAGCCAGAAGCGGCCCTTGGCAAGGCCCCGCTGCTCCGGCGTGAGCTTATAATCCCCCCGCTGGGCCTCGGTCATGGAGGCCGGGTCCGGCGCGCCGCCAAGGACGGTGAGGACCCGGGGCCTGTCGTGGCTGCCCATCAGGTTGAAGCAGGCGTTGAAGCACTCGGGCGGGTAGTCCTCCTGGAGGGCGCGCAGCGTCTCCTCCAGCCCCCAGGCCGGCAGCGCGCCGGTGAGGAAGTCCAGCACGCCCGTGCGGACGGGGTAATTCATCACGGAGTCCAGCTCCGAGCCCAAGAGATACCGCCGGAGCTGCCCGTAGCTGGATTTGTTGGAGGCGTCCTCCCAGACCTCCCCCAAGAGGAAGCCCCGGTCCCCCAGCTCGTCCACGATGGCCTTTTTGATGCCCTCGATGAAGTCGTCGGGGAGCTCGTCGGCCACGTCCAGCCTCCAGCCCCTGGCCCCGGCCCGCAGCCACCGCCGGACCACGCTGTCGGGCCCGGCGTAAATGAAGTCCTTGAAGGAGGGGTTGTGCTCCTCCACGTCCGGCAGGTCGTCGATGCCCCACCAGCACTCGTAGCCCGCGGGGGAGCTGTCGAAGCGGTACCAGTCGTAATATTTGGAATCCGGCCCCTGGAACGCCCCGGGGTCCGGGTAGTTGCCGAATTTGTTGAAGTAGACGCTGTCACAGCCGGTGTGGTTGAACACGCCGTCCAGAATGACGCTGATCCCGCGCTTTTCGGCCTCGGCGCACAGGCGCCGGAAGGACGCCTCGTCCCCAAGTATCCCGTCGATCTTCGTGTAGTCGCCGGTGTCGTAGCGGTGGGAGCTGGCGGCCTCGAAAATGGGATTCAGGTAGAGGGCCGTGATGCCCAGGCCCTTCAGATAGTCCAGCTTCTCCTCGATGCCGGAGAGGGTCCCCCCGTAAAAGTCCCAGGTCCTGATGCGCCCCGAGGCGGAGCGCTTATATTTGACCGGGGTGCTCCACCGCTCCACCAGGGCCTTGGGGGTGCCGCCCCGGGGTTTGGAGAGGACCCTTTGTGCGTTCTCCCGCCAGTCGGGCCCCCGGAAGAAGCGGTCCGGGAAGATCTGATAGCAGACGGCGTTTTTGTACCAGTCCGGGACCTTCCGCGGCACGTAGGCCGTTATCTGGTACATGGGACAGGACTCGTCCCAGCCGTAGATTCGGCCGGGGCCGCCCACACGGCCCTCCTGGGGGCCGTAGCGGCAGATATTGCCGTCGGGGAAGTGGAAAACGAAGTTATACCAGTAAAGATCCGGGGTCCGGGGCGTTATCGTGGCGGTGTACCGGCCCCAGCTCTTCTCCATGGGTACGGAGTAGTCCTCCCTCCGGTCCACGTGGACGCAGAGCTCGCAGCTCTCGGCCTCGCCGTCCCAGGTGTCGATGGAAATGGAAACAGCGCCGCCCAGTGCGACGGCGCCAAACGGGTCGCGGAATTTAAGCTCCCGGGAGTCGTGATATGCTCTCATAAAAACGGGTTTCCTTTAAGAGTAGATAGAATGTTGTAAGAGTAGATAGAAGGTTGGGGGCGGCGGTGAGGCCGCCCCCGGGTGATCTTGTTATTCTTACTCGGCGCTCTCGGCCTCCGGGGCCTCGTCGGCGCTGTCCTTTTTGCCCCGCCAGGGCTCCACCTCCGGATGGGTGAGCTGGTAGACGGCCAAATACTCCCTGGCCGCCCGGTCCCAACTGAAATCCGTGGACATGGCGTTCTCCATGAGCTTGGACCAGGTCCCGGGGGCGGTGCGGAACACCTCGGCGGCGTTTAAGAGGGTGAACATCATCTCGTGGGCGTTGTAGTTGGCGAAGCTGAAGCCCGTGCCCTCGCCGGTGTACTGGTTGTAGGGGACCACGGAGTCCTTGAGGCCCCCCGTCTCCCGGACCACGGGCAGGGTCCCGTAGCGCATGGCGATCATCTGGGAAAGGCCGCAGGGCTCAAAGAGGCTGGGCATCAGCAGCATATCCGCCCCGGCGTACATCCGGTGGGACAGCGCCTCGTCAAACCGGACGCTGGCGGCGCACCGGCCCCGGCGCTCCCAGGCGTAGTAGCTGAGCATGTCCTCGTACTGCTTGTCGCCGGTGCCAAGGACGGCCACCTCGATGTCCTTGTCCAAAATCTCCCCCAGGACGCGCTGGACCAGGTCCATGCCCTTCTGCTCCGTGAGCCGCCCGATCATCACCACCAAGGGGATGTTGGGGTTGACCTCCAGGCCCAGCTCCTCCTGGAGCGCGGCCTTGCACCTGGCCTTGCCGGACATGTCCGCGGCGGAGTAGTTGAAGGGCAGCATGGGGTCCGCGGCGGGGTCCCAGCCGGCGGTGTCGATGCCGTTCATGATGCCGTAGAGGACGCTCTGGCGGTCGCGGAAGATGCCGTCCATGTGCTCCCCGAAGAAGGGCGTCTTGATCTCCTCGGCGTAGGTCCTGGAGACGGTGCTGAGGATGTCGGAATAGAGGAGCGCGCCCTTCATGAAGTTGATGCTGCGCTCGTCAAAGCGGAGCTGGTTGGCGGCGGCGGGGATGCCCCAGAGCCCCAGGATGTCCCCTAAGACGTAGTCGCTCATCTGGCCCTGGAATTTGAGGTTGTGGACGGAAAACACCGTCTTTACGTTCTCGTAAAGGGGCAGGCCCTGATAAAACTCCCGCAGGAAAACCGGCGCCAGGGCGGTGTGCCAGTCGTTACAGTGCAGCACGTCGCACTTGAAGTCCGGCAGGTACTGCAAGCACTCCACCACGGCCTTGGAGAAGTACGCCACCCGCTCGCCGTCGTCAAAATAGCCGTAGGCCCGCTCACGGTTGAAGTAGTACTCGTTGTCCACGAAGTAATAGACCACGCCCTTGTGGGTGAGCTTCTCGATGCCGCAGTAGACGTTGCGCCAGCCGAGACTGACGTAGAAGTCCGTGACGTGGGTCATCTTGGACTTATATTCCTCCGGGATGGTCATGAACTTGGGGATGATGACGCGGCACTCGCACCCCGCGGCACGCAAGGCCTGGGGGAGGGAGCCGCCCACGTCGCCCAGGCCCCCGGTCTTCATGAACGGGACGGCCTCAAAGGCGGCGAAAAGGACTCTAAGCTTTCTTCTCATTGTCTCCTCCTTTTCTCCCGTCCGCCCGCCGGTGTCCGGCGGGCGGAATGATTTTTGGCGCGGTATTTTATCCCTTGATGTAGGTGGCGTCGCCGGTGCCCTTGACGACGGCCCCGGCGTTGACGGAGCCGGACTTGTCCAGAATCACGTTTTCCACCACGGCGCCGTCGCCGATGACGCAGTTTTGCATGAGGATGGAGTTGCGCACCCGGGCGCCCTTGCCGATCTTGACGCCCCGGAAGAGGATGGAGTGGTCCACCTCCCCCTCAATGAGGCTGCCGTTGGCGATGAGGCTGTTTTTCACCTTGGCGCCCTCTAAGTACTTGGCGGGGGCGTCCTCCTGGGCCTTGGTGGCCAGGGGCCGCTCGCGGCTGAAGAGCTCCCTGGCCACGTCCAGGTCCAGAAGCTCCATGGAGTAGTCAAAGTAGTCGCGGCTGGTGAACGTCTGGCGGACGTAGCCCTCGTACTTCCAGGCGTGGATGTCCATTTTGTCCAGGTCCCCCTCGATGGCCTCGAAGAGGTCCAGGTAATCCACGGCGGCGTACCACTCCATGATCTTCATAAGGAGCTCGCGGGTGATCACGAAGGTGTCCACGGCGGCGTCCTCGTATTTTCTGGGGTTGGGCTTGAAGCCCACCACGCGGCCGTTTTCCACGGTGAGGCCGAGCCTGTGGGGCTCGTCACGGTCGCAGGTGTTGTAGACCATGGTGACGTCGGCGCCGGAGCGGATGTGCTCCCGGATGATGGGCCGGTAGTCCATGTGGCTTATCACATTGGCGGCGGAGACGAGGACGTAGGGCGCGGGGCTGCGCTGGAGGTAGATCATATTCCGCCTCAGGTCCCGCAGCAAAAAGTGGCTGTTCTCGCTGTGGATGCCAAAGACGGAGCCCGGGAGGACGAAAAGTCCGCCGCTCTTGCGGTCCAAGTCCCAGGGCTTTCCGGCGCCCACGTGGTCGATGATGGAGCGGTATTTGTAGGGGGTGATGAGGCCGATGGTCTTGATGCCCGAATTCACCATGTTGGAGAGGGGAAAGTCCACCACCCTGTAGGCGCCGCCGTAGGGGAGACTGGCAACGGTCCGCTCCTCGGTGAGCTGGCCCATGTCGGTCGTCTCAAAATTGGCGGCGATAAGTCCGATCACTCTATCCATTTGTACGCACCTCCTTATTCAACTACCGCGTCGTCGCCGACGACCGCGATGGGCTGGTTTACATCGGCGGAGCCGAAGGTCACGCCGGCCTTGACGGTGGCGCCCTCGCCCACGATGGCCCTTATGACCTTCGCGCCCTTCTCCACGGTGACGTCCGGGAGAAGGATGGAGTCCACCACCACCGCGTCCTCCTCAACGGTGGAGCCGGAGGAGACGACGGAGTGCTCTACGCTCCCCAACACGATGGAGCCGTTGGCCACGAAGGAGCGGTCCACGCTGCCCTTCGGTCCCACGTAGTGGGGCGGCAGGCTGTCGTCCTGGGTGAGGATGGGGAAATCCTTGCCCATCAGGTCAAACTGGGGCTGGGCCTCCAAAAGGTCCATGGTCGTCTCATGGAAGCTGGGAATGGTGCCCACGTCCTTCCAGAAGCCCTCAAACCGGTGGACGAAGAGGCGCTTGCCCTGAGAGAGCAGCGTGGGGATGATGTTCTTTCCGAAGTCGTGCTCGGAGTCGGCGTCCCGGCTGTCGGCGATAAGGGATTCCTCCAGCACCTTCTTGGAGAAGATGTAGATGCCCATGGAGGCTAAGTTGGACTTGGGCTTTGCGGGCTTTTCCTCAAAGTCGTAGATCCGGCCGGACTCGTCGGCGGCCAGGATGCCCAGGCGCGGGGCCTCCTCCCAGGGCACGGTCATGACGGCGATGGTGAGGTCGGCGTTGTTCTCCACGTGGGTGCGGAGCATCTTCCGGTAGTCCATGCGGTAGATGTGGTCGCCGGAGAGGATGATCACGTAGTCCGGGTCGTAGAGATTTATGTAGTCCAGGTTCTGATAGATGGCGTCGGCTGTGCCGGCATACCACTGGCCGCCTGTCTCGGTGGCGTAGGGCGGGAGAATAGCCACGCCGCCGTCGTGGGAGTCCAGGTCCCAGCTCGAGCCGGTGCCGATGTAGGTGTTCAGAAGATAGGGCCTGTACTGCGTCAGCACGCCCACCGTGTCGATGCCGGAGTTTGCGCAGTTGGAGAGGGCGAAATCAATGATGCGGTACTTGCCGCCGAAGGAGACGGCGGGCTTCGCCACGTGCTTTGTGAGAGCACCCAGCCTGCTGCCCTGCCCTCCCGCGAGCAGCATGGCTATAAACTGTTTTTTGTTTACCACAAATAGACCTCCCTTGTATAGTAAATTGGATTTACTTACTAAAATAAATAAAATAAATATTTTTTCCGGCGGCATGTACGCCGGAAAAAATCCCTTTTGTCACGCCGCTTGTGCCGCCTACGGCGGCGCGGGCGGCGTGACAGCAGGGAAATATTTCTGAATTTCACAAAATTCAGAAATATTTCCCGCACGTTCCCCCTTAAATTGCATGGGGTATCACCCCATGCAATTTAATTTAAATTCCATACCTCCTCCGCGTACTCCCGGATGGTGCGGTCGGAGGAGAAGATGCCGGAACAGGCGGTGTTGTGGACGGACTTTTTGTACCACTGGTGCTTGTCGCCGTGAAGGGCCTCCAGCCGGTGCCAGGCGTCCACATAGGGCACGAAGTCCCTGAGAACGTAGAATTCGTCGTTGGAGTTCATGAGGTTTGAGTAGATGCTCTCAAACCCGCCGGAGAGCTTGGCGAAGGTGCCGTCGGAGAGCTGGTCCACCACCCGGCGGATGCGGGGGTTGGAGTCGTACTCGCCCCGGGCGAAGTAGCCCCAACTGCGCTTGAGCTCCGCGATCTCCTCGGTGCGAAGGCCGAAGATCTCGGCGTTCTCCATCCCCACCTGCTCCACGATCTCCACGTTGGCGCCGTCCAGAGTGCCCAGGGTCAGGGCGCCGTTCATCATGAATTTCATGCAGCCGGTGCCGCTGGCCTCCATGCCGGCGGTGGAGATCTGCTCGGAGATGTCCGCGGCGGGATAGATGAGCTGGCCGTTGGAGACGGAGAAGTTGGGGATGAACACCACCCGGATGCGCCCGCGGATGCGGTTGTCGGTGTTCACCACGTCCGCCACGGAGTTGACGAGCCGGATGGTGTTCTTGGCGAACTCATACCCCTGGGCGGCCTTGCCGGCGAAGATGAAGGTGGTGGGGGCGACGTCGAAATTGGGGTCCTCCACCAGCTTGTTGTAGAGCTCCATGATCTTGAAGAGGTTGAGGAGCTGCCTCTTGTAGGCGTGGAAGCGCTTGACCTGGACGTCGAAGATGGACTCGGTGTCCACGATAAGGCCGGTGGTGTCCTTGATGTACCGGGCCAGGGCCTGCTTGTTCCTGGCCTTGGAGTGGGCGGCCTTGTCCAGGAACGCGGGGTCGTTTTCAAATTCCTTGAGCCGGGAAAGCTCCATGGCGTCGGTGTACCACTTATCGCCGATGGCCTCGGTGATGAGGGCGGCGTAGGTGGGGTTGGCCTGGGCCAGGAAGCGCCGGTGAGTGACGCCGTTGGTCTTGTTGTTGAATTTCTCCGGCGTCAGGGCGTAGAAGTCCTTCAGGACGTCGTGCTTCAATATCTCGGTGTGGAGCGCCGCGACGCCGTTGACGGCGTGGCCGGCGATGATGGACATGTTGGCCATGCGGACCTGTCCGCCCCAGAGGATGGCGGTGTTCATCAAGAGCTCCTGGTTATACTCCCGCTGCTTGGCGAAGCTCTCCCGGTAGCGGCGGTCGATCTCCTCCACAAAGTCGTAGACTCTGGGCAAAAGCTGCCGGAACATGTCGATGGGCCACTTCTCCAGCGCCTCGGGGAGGATGGTGTGGTTGGTGTAGGAGATGGACTTTGTCACGATCTCCCAGGCGGAGTCCCAGTCCAGGCCCTCCTCGTCGATAAGGAGCCGCAGGAGCTCCGGGGCGCAAAGGGCGGGGTGGGTGTCGTTGGTGTGGATGGCGATGAGCTCCGGGAAGCGCTTCCAGGCGTGCTTGCCGTACTCCCGCTTATAGTAGCGCAAAATGGCCTTGAGGCCCGCGGCCACGAACATGTACTCCTGCTTTAAGCGCAGGACCTTGCCGGGGTCGGCGTTGTCGTTGGGGTAGAGGACGGAGGTGATGGCCTCCACATCGGAGCGGAATTTCATGGCCCCGGCGTAGTCGCCGCGGTTGAAGGCGTCCATGTCGAAGTTCTGCTTGGCGGGCTCGGCGCTCCAAAGGCGCAGGTTGTTGACGGTCTGCCCGCCGTAGCCCACGATGGGCACGTCGTAGGGGACGGCCAGGATCTCCTCGCCGCCGGTCCACTCGTAGCTCATGGAGTTGCCGGAATATTTATGCACCACGGTGCCGCCGAAGCGGACCCGCACGGCCTCCTCCGGGCGCTCGATCTCCCAGGGGTATCCGCCCTCCAGCCAGTTGTCCGGGTCCTCCACCTGGCAGCCGTTGACGATGCGCTGGTTGAAGAGGCCATAGCGGTAGCGGATGCCGTTGCCCTGGCCGATATAGCCCAGGGACGCCAGGGAATCGATGAAGCAGGCGGCCAGGCGCCCCAGGCCCCCGTTCCCCAGGCCCGCGTCCACCTCCTCCGCCGCAAGGTCGGCGATGGTCACGCCGTAATCGGCGAGGCCCTCCTCCACCACGTCGCGGATGCCGAAGTTCATGATATAATTTTCCAGAAGCTTGCCCACCAAAAACTCCATGGAGAAGTAGTAGACGCGCTTTTTCTCCTCCTGGCGGGTGTTGTCGGCAACGACGCGGACGCTCCGGGCGTTGGTGGCGATGGTCTTGGCCAGGGCGAAGTACTTCAGTCTTGTCTCAAGCTTGCCGAAGGGCTTGCCGAAATTGGCGATGGCGGTTGCTTCGATCTGTCTTGTGAAATCTTTTTTGTCCTTGAACATAAGCTGACAGGGCTCCTTAAATAATTAGAATTTATTGAAATATTAATAATAATATTTTAGACAATATTTCAGGCGCTTTAGACGTCTTGCCCGCCCATGAGCTCCTGGGCCTTTTTGGGGGGCAGGCGCTTCAGGATAAGTCCGCCGATGGGCGGCGTGCGCACCGCCACGGAGTATTTTTTCCCGTGCATGGGGATCTTCTCCGCGGTCAAAAGTCCGGGATTTGTCCGGCCCGAGCCGCCAAAGGCGCATTCGTCGGAGTTGAATATCTCCTGATAGACGCCCTTTCTGGGGACGCCCACCCGGAAGCCGTCGTGCGTCTCCGGCACCATGGAGATGAGGACGATCAGGTCCTCCGTGGGCTTGTCGCCGTGGCGGATGAAGGTGAGGATGGACTGGGCGGCGTCGTCGGCGTCCAGCCACTCAAACCCCTCCCAGGAGAAATTGTGCTGCCAGAGGGATCTTTCCCTGAGATAGAGGTTATTCAGCGCCTTTATGTACTCCAAATGCTTTCTGTGGGCGTCGTAGTCCAGCAAAAACCACTCCAGCCCCTCGTAGTAGCGCCACTCGATAAACTGGCCTATCTCCGCGCCCATGAAGTTGAGCTTCGCCCCCGAGTGGGTCATCTGGTAGAGCGCCAGCGCCCGCAGGCCCGCGAATTGCCTCCAGTAGTCCCCGGGCATCCGCCCGATGAGGGACGCCTTGCCGTGGACCACCTCGTCATGGGAGAGGGCCAGGATGAAATTTTCGTTGAAGGCGTACATCATGGAGAAGGTCAGCCCCCCGTGGCTGCCGGGGCGGTAGGGGAAGTCCGTCTTCATGTAATTTAAGGTGTCGTGCATCCAGCCCATGTCCCACTTGTAGTGGAAGCCCAGGCCCCCCTCCTCCGGGGGCCGGGTGACCAGGGGCCAGGCGGTGGACTCCTCCGCGATCATCATCACGTCCGGGAATTCCCGGCTCACGGAGGTGTTGATCTTCCGGATGAGCTCGATAGAGTCGTAGTCGTGCTCCGTGCCGTCCGGGGCGTGCTTCTTGAGCCTTTCGTCGTCGATGCCGAAGTTTAAGTACAGCATACTGGTGACGCCGTCCATCCGTATCCCGTCGGCGTGGAAGCGCTCCAGCCAGTATACCGCGCTGGAGAGCAGGAAGCTGCGGACCTCGCCGCGCTTGACGTTGAATTTATAGGTGCCCCACTGGGGGTGGGAGCCGCTCTCGTAGAGCTCGTGCCCCACGAAATTTCCCAAGCCGTGGGCGTCCCGGCAGAAGTGGGCCGGGGCCCAGTCCAAAATGATGCCAAGGCCGGCGTTGTGGGCGGCGTTGACGAACGCCTGGAAGTCCTCCGGCGAGCCGTAGCGGGAGGTGGGGGCGTAGTAGCCCGTGACCTGATAGCCCCAGGAGCCGTCAAAGGGGTGCTCCATCACCGGCATCAGCTCCAGGTGGGTGTAGCCCATCTCCGCGGCGTAGGGGACCAGCGTCCGGGCGAGCTCGGCGTAGCCCAGCATGGTGCCGTCCTCGTGGCGGCGCCAGGAGCCCAGGTGGACCTCGTAGATATTGAGGGGCCTTTTCATGTGGCCGGTCCTGGCCCGGGCGGCCATCCACCGGCCGTCGGTCCAGTGGAAGGAGGCGGTGTCCGCCAGGCGCGAGGCCGTCTCCGGCGGGCACTCGCAGTAAAAGCCGTAGGGGTCGGCCTTAAATAAAAGCTCCCCCGCGTCCGTCTCCACCACGTACTTATAGCTCTCCCCGGCGTTGAGGCCCGGCATGAAGAGATGCCAGACTCCGCTGTCCGCGGCGGCTTCCATAAAGTACCTGTTGGGGTCCCAGTCGCAGAAAGAGCCCGTCAGCCGCACGGACTTGGCTCCGGGGGCCCAGAGGTCGAATCTCCAGCCCTCCTGCCCGTTCTCCGCGGCCCTGTGCGCGCCGAATACCTCATAGGCGCGGGTCCATGTGCCCTCGGCAAATTCCCACGCCTGGTCGTCCGTCAAGATCTTCGTCTCCATCGTCATTACATCCTTAAATACAATGTATAATGTGTAGATAGCTGTAAGGGGCACGGCTTAAAAAAGCGTATACGGGCCGCCCTGTGAATATTATAACAGACACTTTTTGATTTGTCCACCGTTTTCCATGCGATTTACCGCGGCGAGTTAGTTATTTTTTACTGTATCGCCGAAAAATTTGCCGGCTTTTTGCCAAGATTGCACAAACCCCCCGCCCGCCCCGCAATGTCATTCAGTTAAGCAAAATTTGAAACTCAAACGCGGGAGGGTTTCTACGCCCGCAGGCGTGTTTCGGAGGCCAACCGCCCCAACGGGGCGGCTCTTAGGCCGGAGATGGAACCCGCCCCTACGAGGGAAATGGGAGCATTTCCAATACGCGAATGTCTACAAAAAACACCGTAGGGGTCGCCGTCCCGGCGACCCGTCCGATTTATTATCTGTTTTCCCTCAAACGCAATACATGGCGTAGGGGCCGACGACCGAAGGAAGTGCCCCTGGGCGGACCACATCGGCCCGCGCTTTCGTTGCGCTCCCGCCCTCCGTTCAACGGGGCGCGGCGAAAAACGGGAAATGGGCCGCCGTGGGCGTGCCCAAGGGCATTCCCTACGGTCACGGCCCGTACAGCGAGAATGGGAGGCGAATCCAATTTGCGGAAAGTGTGTTCAAACAGGGACGGGTCGCCGAGACGGCGACCCCTACGGCTTTTTTTGTAAGTTTTCGCATATATCGGAAACTTTCCTGTTCCCTCGTAGGGACGGGCTCCGTGTCACCACAGGCATTTCCTTCGGTCATCCGGCCCTTACGGTGTACTTGGAAAATTTCTGGAAAACGGAGACGCTGACCGCCCGGAGCTCAGGATTTATACGAATATCCATTTAAATGGCTGCAACTTAATGACATTGCGCCCGCCCCGGGGGAGTTTTCCTTATTTTTTACAAAAACCCGTGACATCCGGCCACGCTTATGCTACAATATGACCAATAACGTCAAACAAGGAGGCGCGTCAAGTGAAAAAGTACCTCTTGGCTCTGGACCAGGGGACCACCAGCTCCAGGGCCATCCTCTTCGACACAAAGCAGAACATGGTGTGCACGGCCCAGCGGGAGTTCACCCAGTATTTCCCCCGGGACGGCTGGGTGGAGCACGACCCGGAGGAGATTTGGCAAAGCCAGAGCGCCGTGATGGAGGAGGTGCTGCGGAGCAGCGGCGTCCCGGCGTCGGAGCTGGCGGCCATCGGCATCACGAACCAGCGGGAAACCACGGTCCTCTGGGACAGGGCCACGGGAAAGCCCATCTACAACGCCATCGTCTGGCAGTGCCGCCGCACGGCGGACATCGTGGAAAAGCTGGTGGCCGACGGCCTGGAGCCCCATATCAAGGCCGTCACCGGCCTTGTACCGGACGCCTACTTCTCCGCCACGAAGATAAAGTGGATATTGGACCGGGTCCCCGGGGCCCGGGAGCGGGCGAAGCGGGGGGAAATTCTTTTCGGGACGGTGGACACGTGGCTTTTGTGGAAGCTCACCGGCGGGCGCGTCCACGCCACCGACGTCACCAACGCCAGCCGCACCATGCTCTACGACATCCGGAGGCTCCGCTGGGACGAGACGCTTTTGCGCGCTCTGGACATCCCGGAGGCCATGCTGCCCCAGGTCCGCTCCAGCAGCGAGATCTACGGCTATGCCGACCTCAACGGCGCCCGCGTCCCCGTGGCGGGCATCGCCGGGGACCAGCAGGCGGCCCTCTTCGGGCAGACCTGCTTTGAGGCCGGGGAGGCAAAAAATACCTACGGCACCGGGTGCTTCCTCCTGATGAACACCGGGGAGCGGCCCTGCGAGAGCAAAAACGGCCTTGTCACCACCGTGGCGGCGGGCCTTGGCGGCCGCGTCACCTACGCCCTGGAGGGCAGCGTCTTTGTGGGCGGGGCGGTGATCCAGTGGCTGCGGGACGAGCTGCGGGTCATCACCGAGGCCCGGGAGGCGGAGACTCTGGCCAAGGCCGTCCCCGATAACGGCGGGGTCTACCTGGTCCCGGCCTTCACCGGCCTTGGGGCGCCGCGCTGGGACATGTACGCCCGGGGCGCCATCGTGGGGCTCACCCGGGCCGCCACCCGGGAGCACATCGTCCGGGCGGCCCAGGAGTCCATCGCCTACCAATCCGCGGAGCTGGTCCGGGCCATGGAGGCGGACACCGGTATGGCCCTGCCGGCCCTGAAGGTGGACGGCGGCGCCGGCCGGGACGGCTTCCTCATGCAGTTTGAGGCGGACATCCTGAACGTCCCGGTCCGCCGGCCCGTGATTCGGGAGACGACCGCCCTGGGGGCGGCGTATCTGGCGGGCCTCGCCGTGGGCGTCTGGACGGACACGGAGGAGCTGCGCTCCCTCTGGCGCGTAGACGCCGAATTCCTCCCCGCCATGGACCCCCAGACCCGCCAAAACCTCCTCGCCGGCTGGAACAAAGCCGTGAGCCGCGCCCTAAACTGGGCCAAGCCCTAAAAACCAAAAAGCCCTCCCTCCATCCGGTAATTTCATTAAGTTAAGCAACATCTGGGCCTCATACGCGCCTGGAACGATGCAATTATTGAAAATCCCAATTTCAACGCGATAACCGATAATCTCGCTGTACGGGCCGCCGCCCACGGCGGCCCATGCTGCGATTTGCGTCTTCCTTCCATTCAACGGAATACGGCAATGATTCCGGGAACGGTCCGGCACGGTGCACCACAGGCATTCCCTTCGGTCATCCGGCCCCTACGGCGGGTATGGTGAGTTTTCGCGTTGATTTTGGAGTTATCCGTAATCGTGACATGAGCCGCCAAGAGAGGCGGCCCCTACGAATACATTTCCGCGTTGAAATCAGAATATCTGTTTTTTTGCCGCGTCCCGGGCAGGTTTCTACGCCCGCAGGCGTGTTTCGGAGGCCAACCGCCCCAACGGGGCGGCTCTTAGGCCGGAGATGGAGCCCGTCCCTACGAGGGAACAGGAAAGTTTCCGATATATGCGAAAACTTACAAAAAACGCCGTAGGGGTCGCCGTCTCGGCGACCCGTCCCTCCGATTCACGCCCAATTTCCATCAAACGCAATACGTTCATGTAGGGGCCGATGACCACATCGGCCCGTCCCTCCGATTCGAATACACTTTCCGCAAACGGGATTCTCCTCCCGCCTCCGCTGTACGGGCCGCCGCCCACGGCGGCCCATCTCTCCGATTCACCGCCCAATTTCCATCAATCGCACCACGCCCCTGTAAGGGCCGGATGACCGAAGGGAATGCCTGTGGTGCACCGTGCCGGCCCGTTCCCGGAATCATTGCCGTATTCCGTTGAATGAAAAGCAGACGCGAATTGGAAAGGCGGGCCGCCGTGGGCGGCGGCCCGTACAGCGGGAATGGGGGATTTATCGTTTGACGGAAAGCGGGCGCGAATCGGAGAGACGGGCCGATGTGGTCATCGGCCCCTACATGAACGATTTCGCGGCTATCGGAAATGTTCCAATTCCCTCGTAGGAGGTTTTTCGTTGTGCAGCATTATGGCCGCTAACTGAATGACATTGCTCCATCCGGGAGGGCTTCAATGTTTGAATCTTAAATTCAATATTTTTCGCGGGGCTCCGCCTCGCGAAAAATCCCTTTTGTCAAATCCGGTGTGTCCGGCCCCTGCGGGGCCGGACACACCGGATTTGACAGCAGGACCCCCGGGAGTGAATTCCGCAGAATTCACTCCCGGGGGTCCGCACGCATCCAATTGGCATTTTGAGGCCGCAAAGCGGCCTCAAAAGCCAGTTTATTTCAGCTCTACCTTACCGCCGGCCTCTTCGATCTTCTTCTTCATTTCCTCGGCCTCGTCCTTGGACACGGCCTCCTTGATGGTCTTGGGAGCGCCCTCGACCGTGGCCTTGGCCTCGGCCAGGCCCTGGTTTGTGATCTCACGGACGGCCTTGATGACCTTGATCTTGGCGGCGGCGTCGAAGCCGGTGAGGACGACGTCGAACTCGGTCTTCTCCTCCACGGGAGCGGCAGCGGCGGCGGCGCCGGCGGCGGGAGCGGCCATGGCGGCGGCGGAAACGCCGAACTCCTCCTCAAGGGCATGTACGAGCTCGGACAGCTCGAGAACGGTAAGAGCCTTGACCTCTTCGATCAGGGCGGTGATTTTTTCACTGGCCATTTTAATTATCCTCCTGTAAGTATTTTGGTTTTAAAGTCAGTCATTTTTCGGTGATCGTTCAGGATCACTCGGCGGGGGCCGCTTCGGGCTCCTCCGCGGGGGCGCCGTTCTTCTCGGCGATGGCCTTCAGCACGCAGGCCAGGCTCGAAATGGGAGCCAGCATGGTGCCCAGGACCTGGGCACGCAGAATGGGCAGGGGCGGGATCTTGGCGAGGGCCTTTATCTCGTCCACGGAAATGACCCGGCCGTCCATGAAGCCGCCCTTGATCTCGAAGCAGTTTTGCAGCTTCTCGGCAAACTCGGAGACGACTCTGGCGGGGGCCAGGGCGTCCTCGTGGGAGATGGCCAGGGACGTGGTGCCATGGAGCAGGGAGTCGAGCTCGCCGTACCCGGCGTCGTCGATGGCGAAGCGCACCAGGGTGTTCTTCACAACGGCGTAGTCCACGTTCTCCTCACGCATCTTGCGGCGCAGGGCGGTGTCGTCAGCCACGGTGATGCCGGAGTAATCCACCAGCACGCCGGCGGCGGCTCCCTTCAGCTTCTCCTTCAGCGCGGCCACCACGGCCTGCTTCTCGCTCAGTACCTTAGCGTTGGGCATATTGTTTTCACCTCCATGAAAATGATGGCGTCCACAGAAAAATGCCCCGACGCGCAAAGCATCGGGGCACGGTAAAGCAAAACAAGTTTGCCGCCCTCGGCAGGATTTACGGCCCTTGGCCACCTGCTGTCTTTGGAACGCTGAGATATGGTATCATATTTTCCCGGCGCTGTCAAGGATTTTTTTCATTTTGTATATAGTTAATATATTCTTTAATAGCAGAATCCAACAGCGCCATATCAAGGCGTTGGTCGAGCCGCAGGGGTTTGTTTTCCTTTACGGCGTCCATAAATTGACCTTGCACGATTTTCAGCTTTTGGCTGATCTGATACTAATCCCTGATCAAAATCTCAAATTCGCGGCGGTCTTTTTCGCGCCATACTTCGTCAGCCTGCTTGGAAATACGAAAGTATTCCCTGCGCAGTCTTCCTCGTCTGACGCGTAAAATCCTCGCCGCTCGCTTTGAGCTTTTAATCAGGGATTAGTATTAGACAATATACTTCCTTTTTCCCCGGGGCGGGGGCAGGGGTGATTTGGAGAATCTGCCACTTGACAAAACGCCGCGGGAAAATTAAACTCTTTATATACACGAACCATCAAAGGAGGGGCCGGTATGAAGAAGCTTCGGGATATAACGGCGCTGGCACTGGCGCTTTGCATGATAGTTGCCCTCTCCGCCTGCGGCGGCGGAGCCGGGCCCGGCACGGGCAATCCCGTGGAGCCGGGCCCAGGGACCGTTGACCCCGGCCCGGACGTGAGGCCCGGCGGGGACGAGGACGAGCCCGCGCCTCCCCAAGGGAGCGGTGAGGAGGGCCCCGGCGACCCCGACATCCCCGCCTCCGGCAGCGGCGGGATCAAGCTGGGCCTGTGCGCCGACGCCGCGGCCATAGGCGCCGCGGGCCTGGCCCACAGCGACAAATACACCCTGATCACCGGCGTCATGGACCTGGGCGCGGCCTTTGAGGGGGGCGAGCTGGACGCCGCCATCGTCCCCATCGACGCCGCGGCCCGCATCTACGCCTCCACCGGCGGCAAGGCGAAGCTGGCGGCGGTCACCGCCTCCGGCGGGTGGAAGGTGGTGGAGCGCGGCACGCTGGTCCACGACATGTACGCCCTGGCGGGGAAGACCGTCTACATCCCCGAGGAGTCGGCCATGGCCTCGAAGCTCTTTGAGTACATAGCCCTGCGCTACGACTTCATCATCGGCGACACCCTGAAGTTAGAGCCGGTGCCCACGGCGGACCTGGGGAACTACGACCTTGTGCTGATGCCGGCGATACTTGCCGGGAGCACCATCGTCCGGGACGCGGACACCCACTTCGCCCTGGACCTGGGGGAGGAGCTGGAGAACATCGCCGGCCTTACGCTGCTGCCGGTGGGGTGCCTCATCGTCCGCTCCGACATGGACGGCGACGCGCTGTCCGGGCTCCTTGAGGACCTGAAGACCTCCCAGGAGACGCTGTCGGACAACCTGGACTACGCCGTGGAGCTGAGGCTCGCCGCCTCCCAGGAGGAGGCGTGGGCCGCCGCCAACGATAGCTGCGGCTTCGTCTGGTACACCGGCGGCGAGATGATCGAGGAGCTGGAGAGCTTCCTCGACCTGCTCTACGAGCTGGACCCCGCCCTCATAGGCGGCCACATCCCCGACGACGGGTTTTACATTTAAATATCCGGGCCGCCCCCTCCGGGGCGGCCCATTTTCGGCTTTCGCCCACGTTCCGAAAACCGTCTTCGGAGGGGGGCGTTGCGCGGCTATTTCTAATGGGAAATGTATCGGGGGACGGGTCGCCGGGACGGCGACCCCTACTTGATTCCCGTGAGGTCGTAGGCCTCCAGCCATTTGGCGGCTTTTTCGCAGACGCCGCGGAGGGTGGCCTCGTTGAAGGGGCTCTCGAGGCCGGCGTTTTGGAGAAGCTCCGTGAAGACGCGGCTGCCGCCCTGGCGGGTGTAGGCCATGTAGCGCTCCCAGGCCGTCTTCCGGTCCTCCTGCAAAAGCGCCCAGAACTCCAGCGACACCGTCTGGGCCAGGCAGTAGTCGATGTAGTAGAAGGGGCTTTCATAGATGTGGCTCTGCCGCTGCCAGCCCTCCCCCTC
>CANROF010000041.1 GCA_947632155.1 uncultured Oscillospiraceae bacterium | reverse complement strand
GGCTCCCTTTGGTCGCCCTCAGGCGCAGGCTTGGCTCCTCCTCTCCCCAGCGGGCTTTGCCCGCCGGGGACCCCGGCTGCGTCAGCCGCCTTGGAAATACCAATGGGTATTCCCTGCGGCGTCTTCCTTGCCTGACACGAAAAATCCTCGCCGCTCGGTGTCTTCTTTTAAATGGATATTAGTATAAGGCGCAAAGCAAAAACGAACAGGCCGCCCCCACCGGGGCGGCCCCAGCCTGTCGAAAAAAGCCCTGACGGGCTTTTCCGACAAGGGAAACGTGCGGGAAAATATTCTGAATTTTGCGAAATTCAGAATATTTTCCCTGCTGTTTTGCTCCGCGCACGGCCCGCAGGGCCGCACACTCCGCAAAACAAAAGGAATTTTTTCCAAGGCACATGTCCTTGGAAAAAATATTGAATTTGAGTTTTTTGACAAACTGAGGCCGCCCCCACCGGGGCGGCCCGTGTTTTTTTGATAATGCGCACCGCACAAACCAACAAAAAGGCCCCGTAGGGGCCGGACACCGTGCCGGCCCGTTCTGCCGATTTGCAACGTCCCCCATTCAACGCGGATGGCAAAAATACAGGGGACGGGCCGATGTGGTCATCGGCCCCTACATGAACGATTTAGGGGATTTCCTTATTTGCTCCGGCAGGTCCTCTCCCTTTTCCCGCACTCCGCGCAGTTCCCGCAGCAGGAGCTTGTTCTTTTGCGGCGGCGGTTGAGATAGAAGGCGACGGCCAAAAGGGCTATGACAAGGACGATGACCACAATATCTACCGGTTTCATCTTTTCACCTCACAAAATAAGCACCAGCGCCCCCCGGACGACGAAAGCGGCCAGCCAGGCGATGACGCACTGCCACACCACCACGCCCGCGGCCCAGCGGCCCCCCAGCTCGCGCCTGACGGAGGCCACGGCGGCCACGCAGGGGGTGTAGAGAAGGCTGAATACCAGCAGCGCCCCGGCGGAGACGGTGTCCAGCACGGCGCTGACGCCGCCCTGGGCGGAGAACAGGACCTCCAGCGTGGATACCACGCTCTCCTTGGCCATAAAGCCGCTGATGAGGGAGGTGCAGATGCGCCAGTCCCCCAGCCCCAGGGGCTTGAACACGGGCGCCAGGAGCCCCGCCAGGCCCGCCATGATGCTGTCGGCGGAGTCCTCCACCAGATTCATGTGGAGGTCGAAGCTCTGGAGGAACCACACCGCCACGGTGGCGATGAGAATGACGGAAAAGGCCTTCTGCAAAAAGTCCTTGGCCTTCTCCCACATGAGCTGGAGGGTGCTCCGGGCGCTGGGCATCCGGTAGTTGGGAAGCTCCATGACAAAGGGCACCGCCTCGCCCCGGAAGAGGGTCTTTTTATAGAGGAACGCCACTAAGATTCCCGTGGCCACGCCCAGAAGATAGAGCCCCGTCATGATGAGGCCCCGCTTTCCCGGGAAGAAGGCGTTGACGAAAAAGGCGTAGATGGGCAGCTTCGCCGTGCAGCTCATGAAGGGCGTCAGCAAAATCGTCATGCGCCGGTCCCGCTCGCTGGGGAGGGTCCGGGTGGCCATCACCGCCGGGACCGTACAGCCGAAGCCGATGAGCATGGGCACGATGCTCCGGCCGGAGAGGCCGATCTTCCTCAGAAGCTTGTCCATGAAGAAGGCCACCCGGGCGATGTAGCCGGAGTCCTCCAAAAGGGAGAGGAAGAAGAACATCACCACCACGATGGGCATGAAGCTGAGGACCGAGCCCACGCCCTCAAAAATGCCGCCGATGACCAGGTCCCGCAGGGCGGGATTCACCCCGGCGGAGGTCATGGCTCTGTCCACCGCTCCGGTGAGGGCCGTGATTCCCATATCCAGGAGGTCCTGCAAAAACTTGCCGATGACCTCAAAGGTCAGGTAAAACACCGTGGCCATGATGGCGATAAACACGGGGATGGCGGTATATTTGCCCGTGAGTATCCTGTCCAGCTTTTCGCTCCTTATGTGCTCCCGGCTCTCCCGGGGCTTTTTTACGCACTCGCCGCAGACGTCGCCGATGAAGTTGAAGCGCATGTCCGCGATGGCCGCGCTGCGGTCCAGGCCCCGCTCCGTCTCCATCTGGAGGGTGATGTGCTCCAATAGCTCCCGCTCGTTCTGGTCCAGGCGCAGCCGGTCGATGATGAGCCCGTCCCCCTCGATGGCCTTGGCCGCGGCGAACCGGGCCGGGACGCCGGAGCTCTCCGCGTGGTCCTCGATGAGGTGTACCACGGCGTGGAGGCACCGGTGGACCGCGCCGCCGAAGGTGTCCTTGGCGCAAAAATCCACCTTTTCCGGCTTTTCCTGGTATTTCGCCACGTGGAGGGCGTGGGTGACGAGCTCCTCCAGTCCCTCGTTTTTCGCCGCCGAGATGGGCACCACGGGCACGCCCAGCCGCGCCTCCATGGCGTTTACGTCGATGGAGCCGCCGTTGCCCGTGAGCTCGTCCATCATGTTGAGGGCCACCACCATGGGCCGGTCCATCTCCAGAAGCTGCATGGTGAGGTAGAGATTCCGCTCGATGTTGGTGGCGTCCACGATGTTGATGATGGCGTCGGGCTTTTCCTCCAGCACGAAGCGGCGGCTGACCACCTCCTCGCTGGAGTAGGGGGACATGGAGTAGATGCCGGGCAGGTCCGTGATGGAGGTGTTGGGGTGGCCCAGAATGGAGCCGTCCTTCCGGTCCACCGTGACGCCCGGGAAGTTGCCCACGTGCTGGTTGGCCCCCGTGAGGCGGTTGAAGAGCGTGGTCTTGCCGCTGTTTTGGTTGCCCACTAAGGCGAAGGTCAGCCTGTGGTCCTCCGGCAGGGGTTTTTCCGTGGCTTTCTCGTGGTGGACGCCGGGCTCGCCGAAATAGGGGTGCGCCACGGGCCGGCGGTACGCGGGCCTGGGAGGCGCCCCGGCGGGGGCGGTCACGCGCTCAACCTCGATCTTCCCGGCGTCGTCCAGGCGCAGCGTCAGCTCATAGCCCCGTACTCTAAGCTCCACCGGGTCCCCCATGGGCGCGAATTTCACCACCGTCACGTCCGTCCCCGGCGTGACGCCCATGTCCAGGAAGTGCTGCCTCAGCGCCCCCTCCCCGCCCACAACGATGATACGCCCGCTCTCTCCGATTTTCAGATCCTTGATGGTCATATGTACGCCTTCCCCGAAAAAAACTATCCACCACGATAGTATAGCCCTCCCGCCGGAAAAGTCAAGGAAAACGTAACACCCCGCCCGGTCCGGCGGTGGTCCGTTATAGGCGCGGAGCGCCTCGATCGGTTTCGTTTCCGGCGTGTAAACTGTGCTTTTTTGGGAATCAGTATGGAAAAGGCACGCCGTCAGATTCCTTGTGTTTTTTCGCTCCAATTGTGTGAAATTAAGATTTCTCAAACAAAATTTGAAAGTTTCGCAAACATTTCGGCGGTACAATACAATCAGCAAGTGAGAGATCACTAAAAAAGCGGAGGTACTTATCGTGAAAAAGCTCGAAAAGGCAAACGAAAAAATTGCCGGCGCGGTGGTCGGCGGGTACAAGAAGATCGAGGACGGCGTCGTGGGCGGATATAAGAAGATCGAGGACGGCGTCACCGGGGCCTTCAAGAAGGTGGAGGACGGTTTCGTGGACAAATTCCTCACCCGTGAGGGCGAGAGCGTGGAGGACGCGGAGAGGCGGCTTCATGAGGAACAGCTCCAGCGCGAGGCCGCGGCGAAGGAAGAGGCTGAGAAACGCGCCGCCGCTCACCCCGGCGCGGATGTGGGCAAGGCCAGCCTTGAGCACAGCCGGAACGCCGGAAAGAATTAAAAGACGATCAAGCGCCGCACGGTTTTCACTGTGCGGCGCGAATATTTTTGAAAAAAATTGTGAAAAAGCTGAAATTCAAACAAAACTTTAACATTTGGCTGTTATACTAATATCCATTTAAAATGAGACACCGAGCGGCGAGGATTTTTCGTGTCAGGCAAGGAAGACGCCGCAGGGAATACCCATTGGTATTTCCAAGGCGGCTGACGCAGCATGGCGCGAAAAAGACCGGCGCGAATGGCTTATTTTAATTGGATATTAGTATTAACATAAAGAAAAACGCAAGGGGGGCTGTCTATGTTCAAGATTTTGGTGGTGGAGGACGACAGGGACTTAAACCGGACGGTGTGCTCTTTTTTGAGCGCCAGCGGGTATGAGGCGGTGGGGTGTCCGGGGGCGAACGAGGCCTATGACGCCATGTACGAGAACACCTTCGACCTCATCGTCTCTGACATCATGATGCCGGGGGTGGACGGGTACGAGTTCGCGAGGACGGTAAGGAGCCTCAATGAGGACATCCCCATCCTCTTCATGACGGCGCGGGACGACTTCGCCTCCAAGCAGCGGGGTTACCGGATCGGCATCGACGACTACATGGTCAAGCCCATTGACTTGGACGAGCTCTTTTTGCGCATCGGCGCCCTTCTGCGCCGGGCGAAGATCGCAAGCTCCCACAGGCTCGAGATCGGCAGGCTGCGCCTCGACATGGACGAGCGCGCGGCCGTCTATGACGGGGAGGAAATTTCCCTCACCACCCGGGAGTTCAACATCCTATATAAGCTCCTCTCCTACCCCGGCAAGACCTTCACCCGGACCCAGCTCATGGACGAGTTCTGGGACCCGGACACCGACACCGCGCCGAGAGCGGTGGACGTGTACATGACGAAGCTGCGCGGAAAATTCGAAAACTGCCCGGAATTCGAGCTGAAGACCGTCCACGGCCTGGGCTACAAGGCGGTGGTGAAATGAAAACGCGGCGCAGCCACCCGGCGTGGAGCTATTTTCTGGCGTTTTTCGCCCTGACGGCCTTCGTCATCACCGCCTCCATGCTGCTGTTTCTCAAGTATTTCGCGCGCAGCGCCGGGGTGGAGTTCACCCGGGAAAACCTCTTCTCCGCGGCCCCGGTGACCTTCGGCAACGCCGTCTTTCTGGCGCTCATCTGCACCGGCGTGGACGTTCTGCGGCGAAAGCTCATGGTGGACCGGCCCGTCCGTGCCATCGTGGAGGCCGCGCGTAAAATCACCGGCGGGGACTTCACCGCCCGGATAAGCCCCAGGGCCGCCGTCGGGGCCTCCGAGGGGTTTGAGGAGATCATCGACTGCTTCAACACCATGGCCGCGGAGTTTGCGGGGGTGGAGACGCTGCGGACGGACTTCATCGCCAACGTCTCCCACGAGCTGAAGACCCCCATGGCGGTGATGCAAAACTATGGGACGCTCCTGCAAAGCCCGGAGCTGTCCGACGATAAACGCCTTGAGTACGCCAAGGCCATCACGGAGCAGTCCCGCAGGCTGGCGGACCTCATCACGAATATTTTAAAGCTCAACAGGCTGGAGAACCAGCAGATCTACCCCGCCGCGAAACGGTTTGACCTGGGCGAGCAGTTGGCCGAGTGCCTTCTGCGCTTTGAGGACACCTGGGAGAAAAAGAATATCGACATCGAGACGGACCTGGAGGAAGAGGTCATCGTTCAATCCGACGACGAGCTTTTGTCCCTCGTCTGGAATAACCTCTTCTCCAACGCCCTGAAATTTACGGAACCCGGCGGAACGGTGTCCGTGACGATGAAGGCCCAGGGCGATTTTGTGACGGTCCGGGTGACGGACACCGGCTGCGGCATTTCGCCGGAGGCGGGCAAGCACATCTTTGAGAAATTCTACCAGGGCGACACCTCCCACGCCACCCAGGGCAACGGCCTGGGGCTGGCGCTGGTCCGGCGCGTAGTGGACATTGTGGGCGGGGAAATTTCGGTTGAGAGTGAGATTGGAAAGGGGAGCACCTTTACCGTAAAAATCAGGAGGGCCGCGGATGGGGACATTCAAAAAAATCCTTAAAAGGCTGTTCTTCCTGCCGCCGCTCGGGACGATTCTGACGGCGTTATTCGGCTTCGGCCTCGTCCTGGCCGTGGCGATTTTCCACATTGAAAATTCAATCGTGCGGTATGTCTCGTATTTCTCCTCCGCCTACGCCCTTGCGGTCACCTGCGCGGGACTTCGGTACGTAAAGCCCGCCGCCGCGGCCGTCAAAAGCCGCGTCGCCTCCCACCCGCTGACGGAAAAGCTCCGCGCCACGAGGCTCGGAGGCAAATACCTGTCCGACGTGCGCTTCCGGGCGGGCGTCTCCCTCTATAGGGGCTTTTTCATCAATCTCCTGTACATCGTCGTGAAGTTCGTGTCCGGCATCGTCTACCGCTCCATGTGGTTTATCGCGCTGGCGGTCTACTACATTCTGCTGGCCGTGATGCGCTTTCTGCTGGCGCGGCGCTTGAACGTGCAGGACGAAGCTGCGGAGCTGCGGCGGTACAGGCTTTGCGGCATCATGCTCCTGTTCATGAATCAGGCGCTTGCCGGGATCGTTGTATTTATGGTGCGTCAAAACCGGGGCTTTGACTACCCGGGACTGCTCATTTACGCCATGGCCGCTTATGCCTTCTACGCCGTCACGATCGCCATTATCAATATCGTAAAGACACGAAAGCATAAGAGCCCGATCCTGTCCGCCGCCAAAGCGATCAACCTTGTGGCGGCGCTTGTTTCTATCCTCTCGCTGGAAACCGCAATGCTGGCGCAGTTCGGCGGGGACGACAATCCGCTGTTCCGTCAGGTCATGACCGGCGCGACTGGAGGCGGCGTCTGCACCATCGTCATAGCCATGGCGGTCTATATGATCTGGCGGGCGAATAATCGCTTGAAGAATATCGAAAAGGAGTGAAGCGTTTATAAAAAAAGTAAAGCCCACTTGACATCCGCATAGGAAGATGATACACTGAATGTAAAGTCAGCTTAACATCAAAGGAGCGCGTATGATAAACAGTGTACGGGAGCTTCGGGAACAGCGCGGCCTCACCCAGCAGGAGCTTGGCCGGCTTGTGGGCGTGTCAAGGCAGTCCGTGGCGGCCATAGAGAAAGGCAAATTCGATCCCACGGTCTGGCTGGCCCACGACCTTGCCCAGGTCTTTGGCCTTTCCATCGAGGAATTGTTCGACTTTGAAAGGAGCGAGAGAAAATGACGAGAAAACCGGCGCTCTATGACGCCTCCACACTGTCCATGCACTCCGCGCTGATGCTGGCGGCGTTTAAGGTGACGGGAGTCGAACCCGCGTCGGTTTCTGACGGCGGATTTGCGCCCATGCTGCGTTAAAGCCCTTGACAATACGAAAGTATTCCCTGCGGGCTTTGCCTTGCCTGGACACAAATCCGCTCGCCAGAAACTGCTTCGCACTCCACGCGGAGCAATTTTCGAGGGATTTTCGGCGAGGCGAAGGAAGCCTTGCTGACGCAAGGCGACGACAACGAGGCGAAAAGCGCCGAAAAGGGCCCGCGTGGAGCGGCGTGGGTTCGACTCCCGTCACCTTATCCTGATGCGTAAGCTCGGCACCGCGACGCCGCTTTTCGGGTCGGGCGTCTATCTGGTCCTCGGGGTCTGCGCCATGATCATCTCCGGCGTTTTGACACGGATCCATACCTCTGGCGGCGGGATGGCGGACGACTATCAGGTCTATCGCTTGGAGCGAATAAGGCTCGTGACCGGCACCGCCGCGCGGGGAGCTATTCCCATTATCGCCATCGTCGGAGCGGCGCTTGACAGTTATGGCGCGAAACCACGTCACCGTTACCGAGATTCGCGTTGCCCTGGGGCCCACAAACACGTCGGTGGCGCTGCGGGACGTTGTATCCATGAAAAAGGTCGTGAATTTCGTGGCGGCCTCCGGCGCGTCGGCAAAGAGGATAAAGCTCGTCTATATGAAAAACGGCGCCCGGGAGGTCCTCTACCTCTCCCCCGCCGACCGCGACGGCTTTATCCGCGCTGTGCTCGAAAAGAATCCGGACATCACCGTCTACTGAACAAAATAATTGCGCCCTCCCGGAGTTGTCCGGGAGGGCGCAGATTGTCAAAAAACTCAAATTCAATATTTTTTCCAAGGACATGTGCCTTGGAAAAAATTCCTTTTGTTTTGCGGAGTGTACGGCCCTGCGGGCCGTGCGCGGAGCAAAACAGCAGGAAAAATATTCTGAATTTCGCAAAATTCAGAATATTTTTCCGCACGTTCCCCTTGTCGGAAAAGCCCGTCAGGGCTTTTTCGACAGGTGTTTGTTAAGCGCGCTGGCCGCCGCGGCTGCCGCCAAAGCCGAAGTCAAAGCCGAAGGGCCAGGTGAAGGAGCCGTCCGTTTCGGGGGCCTCCGTCTCCTCACTCTCGCCGCTCTCCCCGGCGCCGGGCTTTTCGTCCAGGGTGACGGTGAGCTCCAGCGTCTCGCCGCGGCGGTAGACGGTGACTGTCACCGTGTCCCCCGCGCGGTGGGAGGAAATGGCGGCGGAGAGGTCATCGGAGGAGGCCACGGCCCTGCCGTCCATGGCGGTGATGATGTCCCCCTCCTGTATCCCGGCCTTCTCGGCGCAGGAGCCCTCGTTCACCGCCTCCACGGCGGCGCCCTCCGGGATGCCGTAGCGGGTCATGGCATCGGAAACGGTGCTGACGGAGACGCCCAGGAGGGGCTTTCCGGTGACGTAGCCGTGCTCCATGATGTCGGAGAGCATATCCTTCACATCGTCAATGGGGATGGCGAAGCCCAGCCCCTCGGCGCTGACGCCGGAGGAGGCGCTGGTATATTTGGCGGTGACGATGCCCACCACGCGGCCCTGGGCGTCGAAGAGCGGCCCGCCGGAGTTGCCGGGGTTGATGGCGCAGTTTGTCTGGAGCATGTTCATCCTCTCGGAGTTATCCGTGGAGATGACGCGGTCCAGAGCAGAGACGCGACCGTCGGAGAAGGAGAAGGTCAGCTCCCCCAGGGGATTTCCCACGGTGCAGACCCATTGGGCCACCTTGAGGGCGGAGCTTTCGCCGACGGTGACGGGCGAAAGGCCCTGGGCGTCGATCTTCACCACGGCGATGTCGTTGTCCTGGTCGCCGCCCACCAGCTTTCCGGTGTATTTCTCGCCGTTGGAGAGGGTGACCTCAATGTCCACGCCGTCGCGCTGAACGGCGTCCTCAATGACATGGTAATTTGTGGCGATGTACCCGTCGGCGGTGAGGATAAACCCGGAGCCCGACGCCGCGGAGGTGGTGGTCTGGCCCCAGATATTCACCGTGGTGGATACCGTGATGCCCACGCAGGAGGGCAGCACCGCCTCATAGAGCTCCTCGGGGCTCATCTCCCCGTCGGGGCCGGCGACGACGCTGCCGGCGGGGGTCACCGGGGCGGCGATTCCCGCGCCGGGGGCGGCGGGGACGTCCTCCGCGGCGGTCCGGGGATTCATTTTCCCGTAGAGCGCCGCGCCGCCAAAGCCGGCGCACCCGGCCACGAGGGCCAGCGCCAGGGCCAGGGCCATAAATTTCACGGCGCCGCGGCGATGCTTCTTGGGGGTGGGGGCGGAAGTGCCGGGCGTATAATGCGGGGCCTGGGAGGGCTGCATCTCTGCCTGCACCTCACTGAATGTGTAATCAAACCTGTTTTCCATAGTGAAGTCTCCTTTCAGTTTCAGGTGACGGGAGGCGAACCGCGCCGCTCCGAACGGAGCGCGAAGCGGCTTCCGGCGCCTTCAGGGCCTTTTCTTTTGATGCTCCCACTATACCCCCGAAAGCTGAAAGGACGCTGAAAGTTGAGTGAACAAATTTTGAACTATTTTACATCTTTTCGTGAACGGCCCTCAGTGCCTGATTTTCACCGCGACGGCGATCCCCGCCGCCAGGACGAGGGCGGAAACCAGCGTCATAATAAGCGTCCCGGGGTCCGCGGCGTTCTCTTCCGTCCCGGAGGAGCCGGTATCGCCGGCGGAGTCACCGGTTAAATTGCCCCAGCCGCCCGTGGGCAGGCGGCCCTCTCCCCGGTTCCCCCGGTCAAAGCCGCCCTCCGGAAGCGTCATGCCGCCGAAATTGCCGTTTGGCGGCGTCATTTCGCCCGTGTCCCCCTCCGGGGCCGTCGTTCCGCCGTCCTGGGGCATTCCGGGGCGTGTCTGCCCGTCAACCCGGCCTCCGCCGCCGAAAAAGCCGCCCATGCCGCCAAAGCCGGACCCGGAGGCGTTGGTCACCGTCAGGACCTGCTCCGCGCCGCCGACGCTGAGGGTCACGGTGTCCCCCACGGTCATCTGCGGACAGCTCAGCGTCAAATTTAAAAAGGCGCAGGGGATCTCCTCATCCATGAGCAAATTTCCCTCCGCGTCCGAAAGCTCCACCCGGGTCCCGGCCTCCCCGCGGGTCGAGACGGTGAGGAAGCCCTGGGGCGAGGAGGCGTCGAAGCTCTCCGCCATGGTCCCGGAGCCCGCGGCGACGACCGTGCCGCCGGAGACGACGCACGCTCCCCCGCTCTCGGTGCCGGCGTCCAGCGCCGCGCTGCCGCCGGAGTCGGAGACGCTTATAAAGACGTACCCGCCGGAGATGTGGATGCTGCCGTTGGAGTCTATCCCGTCGGCGTCCCGGCCCTGGGCGTTGACCACCCGGAGGCTGCCGCCGGTGACGGCGATGTCGGACCATGTCTCCCTGGCGTTGAGGCCGTCGTCTGTCGGTATTATGTCAACCTCTCCCCCGGCCAAGGCGATCTGCTGTCCCTCCACCCCCTCAAAACAGGCGGGAATGGTGAGGGAGCCGGACTCCATATAGAAATACCCCGTCCCCTCTTCGTTGGAGACGGTGACGCCGTCGTCCCCGGCGGTGACGGTGATGTCGGAGGCGCAGATTCGCACGCTGTCGTTGGCGTGCAGGCCGTCCTCCCTGGCGGTGACGCTGATTTTGCCGCCGGTGAGCACCAGGTCGTCGTTGCACACGACGCCGTGGCCGGCGCTCTCCACCGTCAGGGCCCCGGAGCCGTTGACCGTCAGGTCGTCCCGGGAATAGACGGCCCCGTCCGCGCCGGAGGACGCGTCCGTGAAGGCCCGGGAGGCCAGGCGGTTTTCCGTGCCCTCAAAAAGCGTCAAAAAGACCTTCTCCGCCTGCTCCACCAAGACGGCCGGGCCGTCGGGGCTCTCGATGGTGACGCCGTCCAGGCCCAGCCAGACCTTCCCGTCCTCCTCCAGCTCCACCGTGACGGAGCCGGCGAGGGACCCCGTGAGGATATACCTCCCCGGCGAGACGATATGCAGAACGCCGTCCATGAAATACGCCCCGCCGGAGGCAGCGGCGCCGTCGCCGGTGAGCTCGATGCTCTCCGCCCCCAGCTCCTGCCAGTGGGCATTGAGGTCGTTATCCGTAAAATACCCCTCTTCCGCGTCGCCGTCGGCCAGGACCTCCAGCCCCAGGGCCCCGCCGTTCATGAAAAGGACGGTGAGGAGGAGCGTCGCGGCCGTTATGGCGGCGCAGAGGGCGTCTATGTGTCTTGACGTTGACATGCCGTCACCCCATATATTCGCCGTTGTAGCTCACCAGCACCGCGCTGCCCACGCCGGGCAGGTCGGAGAGGGCGTTGATAAAGCCCGTGTCCGCGTCCCGGAGCCGCACGTCCAGGTCGAGCTCGATCTCCCCCTTTGTGACGGTCTTGCTCTTGACGCGGCAGACCCTCGTGGAGGCGCCCACCAGCTCCATGGCCCGGGCCTCGCTCTCCTGCCCGTCGCACCGGAGCACCAGGATATAGGGGTCCGCGTGGGACTTGCGGTTGACGAAGACCAGGAGGATGACGCCGATGATGACGCTGCCGATCACCGCCAGGGGTATCATCCCCGCCGCCAGGACGATGCCCGCGGCGATGGCCCAGAACAAAAACGCGATGTCCAGGGGCTCCTTGATGGCCGTGCGGAAGCGGACGATGCTGAGGGCGCCCACCATGCCCAGCGACAGCACCACGTTGCTGGTCACCGCCAAAATGACGAGGGTGGTGATCATGGTGAGGGCGATGAGCGTCACGCCGAAGGAGCTGGAGTACATGACCCCCTCATACGTCTTTTTGTAGACGAGGAAGATGAACACCCCCAGCCCGAAGGCCAGCGCCAGCGCCAGGGCCATGTCCAGCAGGCTCACCGAGGCCACGTTCTCCAGGAAGCTGGATTTGAAAATGTCCGAAAAGTGCATATTTGATAACTCCTTTATGAATTTTTAACCGTAGATCCTGCTCTGGGCGTATTTTGAAAAGGCCCCGGCCCGGCGGCCGGGGAGCCCCACGGCGCACTTTACAATATCCGGCAAAAATCCGTCCCACTTGACCTCGAGGACCGTGGGCGAGTCCGGCACCGGGACGGTGGGGAGGCCGGGATTTAGAAAATCCACAGCGGAAAGGCCCGTGCGGATGTGGTGGTCCAGCGTCACCCGGACGTTTCCCGGGGCGTAGACATACGCCTCCCGGGTGTAATCCACCACCGTCCTTGGCCGCAGGCCCTGGGTCTTCATCTTCGCGCAGAGCTCCCGGACCGGCTCCCGGGGGTCAAAGCACATCCATTCTACGTCCCCGGAGACGATTTTCCGCGCCTCGGCCCGGGAAAGCTCCGCCGTCTCCTTACGGCCCAGGCCCGCGAGCTTCGACTTCTTCTCCAGGTGGATAAGCGTGGTGTCGCCGTTATAGTACCGAAGCCTGAATTTCTCCCGCCGGGAGACGCCGTCCAGCTTCTCCCGCAGCGCCCGGTCCGTGGGGGTATCGAAATAGAGGCTCCGGACGGTGTACTTCCCCCCGGCGGCGTGGCTGTCCGGGCGCATCACCGCCCCCAGGCGCCGCCGGAGGACCGCCAGGTCCAGGTCGTTTATCTCAAATTTGAGCTCATGCCGGTAATCCATAAGTCACCTCCGTAAAATGCTTAACCGCATTTTATCCCGCCAGGCTTAAATGAATCTGAAAAATAAATGAACGATTTGTAAACGAAAAGGGGCTGTGAAAAAAGTCCCGTAAAAAAGGGGGCTGTGAAAAAAAGAGCATCTACACGCTCGGCTTTTCACAGCCCCAAAAAAGCGGAGATCATAACGCCGCAAGCTCCACAAAAAAGGTGTTGTAGCCCCCCTGGGACTGGGCCCAGAGGCGGCCCGCGTGCTGGGAGACGATCTCCGCGGCGATGGGCAGGCCCAGGCCGTAGCTCTCGTTCATCGTCCTCGCCTTGTCGGCGCGGTAGAAGCGCTTGAAGATGTCCTGAAGCTCTTTTTTCGTCAGCTCCTCCCCCGGCGACGCCACGGACAGGAGGGCGTGCCGCCCCTGGCGGCGGAGCGTCACGATGACCTTGCCGGGGACGGCGGAGTATTTGAGGGCGTTGTCCAGCAGAATCTCGGGAATCTGGCGCAGGTGCTGGGCGCTGCCGCGGACGCGGAGGCCCGGGGAGATGTACGTCTCCAGCTCCAGGCCCCGCTCGAAGAACATGGGCTCAAAGGGCAGCGCCGCGTCGTTTACGAGCAGCGAGAGGTCCAGGGGCTCCATGGCCTTTTTGACGGCGCCGTTCTCCACCCGCGCCAGCTCCAAAAGTCCCCCCACCAGGCCCCGCATCTGCCGGGCCATGGTCAGGATATTCCCGGCGTACCGCTCCCTGGCCTCCGGCTCGGAGGCCGGGGAGGTCAGAAGCTCCGCGTTTGTCAGGATCACCGTCAGCGGCGTTTTCAGCTCGTGGGAGGCGTCGGCCACGAACTGCCTCTGCTGTTCCCAGGCCCGCTCCACCGGCCGCACAGCCCACCGGGCCAAAAAGACGCTGATGAGCAGAAACGCCGCCACGCTCACAAGTCCGATGAGGACGCACGTCCGCACAAGGCTGTAGAGGGTGGCCCTCTCGCTGGACATGTCCGCAAACACCACGCACTCCCCCAGGCGGCTCCTGGTAAATTTGTAGCGCAGGCCGTATTCCGGGAGCACGCCGGTCCCCTGCCCGTCCTCCCGGGCCGCGTCCAGGAGCTCCTGGAGCTTGCCCTCATCCGTCAGGTCGAAATAGCCCCCCGCGGCGGCCATACTGCCCCCGGGGCTGAGCTGGATGACAAAGTAGGGGATCCGCACCTCCTGAGGCTGCTCGCCGGGCCGGAAGATCCGGAACGGGTCCGCCGCCACGGTGTCCAGAAGCTCCAGGCTCTCCCGCTCCAGGTCCCGCTTTGTTACGCCGAACACCAGGGCGAACATGGTGAGCAGTACCACCAGCACAAGGGCCATGTTTATGAGGATGAATTTGATCCTCAGCTTTTTTATCATCGCCGCACCTCCAGGTGGTAGCCCAGACGCCGGGCGGAGACGATCTCCACGTCGGAGCCGATGGCGGCCAGCTTCTTCCTCAGAAATCCCACGTAGACCTCCACGTGGTTTTCCACGGCGTTGGAGTCGTACCCCCAGACCCGGGCAAGGATCGTCTCCTTGGAAAGGTTCCTCTCCCCCGCCTGCATCAGCGCGCGCATCACGTCAAATTCCCGGGCCGAGAGGCGCATCTGGCGCTCCCCGCAGACGAGGGTGGAGGAATCCAGGTCCAGGACGGTGTTCCCGCACCTCAGCTCGTCCACCTCGTTCCCCTGGCGGCGCAGAAGGGCGTTGACGCAGGCCAGGAGCTCCCGGGAGTCGAAGGGCTTCGTCAGGTAGTAGTCCGCCCCGGCGTTGAGGCCCGCTATCCGGTCCTCCAGCCCGCTGCGGGCGGTGAGCATGAGTATCGGCGTGGAGCTGCGCCGCGCCCTCACGGCCCGGGCCACCTCCAGCCCGTTCATTCCGGGCATCATCACGTCCAGAATGAGCAGGTCGTATATCCCCAGTAACGCGTAGTCCGTGCCCGTCTCGCCGTCGTAGACGGCCTCGGCGTCAAAGCCCTTGTCCCGGAGAAGGTCCACCAGGGAATTTGCCAGCAGCTTCTCGTCCTCTATGATCAAAATCTTCACTTTCTCCACCTCGGTGACAGTATAATACCGCGCGAAGCTGAAATGAAGCTGAAAAACCGCGTGTTTACAATTATTTTACACTTACCCGGCGCGGGGAATTCATTCTTGACAGCGCGGATGACCGATGCTATAATTCCCCCATAACTGAATATCTGTCGGGACCGCGGTTTGAAAGGTTGTTTACTGAATAGATCAAACGGGGAAGCCGGTTCGAATCCGGCGCAACTGCCATTACTGTAACTGACGTCTCTTTTCCGGCGTCTCAAGTCAGAATACCGGCCCGGTTCTTTATCGCGTTCATTTCTGGGTATAGAGGAGTGCAGCGTTTGCCTTTGCTGTCCGCAAGGGAGCGGTGCGCTCTTTTTGCCCCGGCGGCAGGGGTGTATTCGCTGCACATTTTTTGCTTTCTGCAAGGGATGTGCCTTTTCTTTTCCCGGGGGCGCGTGGGAAAATATACTTTTTAAGGAGCCTGACCCTATGAAAAGAAAAATTCTGTCCGTCCTCCTGGCGGCCCTCATGCTGCTGCTGATTGCCGCCTGCTCCTCCCCCGCCGGAAACGGCGGCGAGGACCCGGAGCCGCCCCAGACCGGCGGCAGGCAGGACGCCCCCGACCGCGGGGAACAGCAGCCCGACCGCGAGCCCGCGGAGGAGGACTACGACGGGAGGCTGGTGTTCGACCGGTCCATGGAGCTTTCCTACGCCAAGTGCTTCAGCCTCGACTACTATAAGGGCGGCTACAAGCTGGCCTCCACCTCCGATGGGACGAAAATACTCATCGTGCCGGAGGGCATGAGCGTCCCCGCGGACGCCCCGGAGGACGCCATCGTCCTGCGGCAGCCGGTCAATAACCTCCTGGTGGCCTCCACCCCCGTGACCTCCCTCATTAACGCCTTCGGCGCGCTGGACGCCATTTCTCTCACCACTACGGAGCTGGACTCCTGGTACATCGACGAGGTGAAGGCCGCCATGGAGGCCGGGAAGATCGCCTTCCTGGGCTCCTCCAAGGAGCCGGACTACGAGCTCCTGGCCGCCTCCGGAAGTAAGCTGGCCATCTATAACGCCATGCTCACCGAGGACGTGGCGGCCCAGTTCGACACTTTGGGCATCGACGTCCTTTTGGACCTCTCCTCCGAGGAGGAGCACCCCCTGGGCCGTGTGGAGTGGGTGAAGCTCTACGGCGCCATCCTCGGGAAGGAGGCGGAGGCCCAGGCCGTCTTTGACGCCCAGGCGTCCTTCATCGACGAGCTGGCTAAAAAGGAGAAGACCGGCAAGAGCGTGGCCATCTTCTACATCACCTCCTCCGGGACCCTCAGCACCAGGAACGCCGGGGACTACATGGCGAAGATGGTGGAGCTGGCCGGCGGCGACTACGCCCTCTCCGATGTGGGCGTGGGTGAAACCAGCACCGTCAAAATGGAATACGAGGCCTTTTACGACAAGGCCAAGGACGCCGACTACATCGTCTACATCTGGTCCATGGGCGGGCGGCCGGAGACGCTCTCGGACTTCCTCGCCCGGGCCGACATCCTGGCGGACATGAAGGCCGTCCGGGAGGGCAACGTCTGGTGTACCACCCCCGATTTCTTCCAGATTCAGAACACCATCGGCAGCATGGTGAACGACATACGCCTTATGATGGAGGCCGACGGCGACCTGGACGAGCTCACCTACCTATGGCGCCTCAAGTGAGGGGCCGGCGCGGCAAAAGGGCGCTTCGGTACGCCGCCGTCTTCGCCTGCCTGGGGGTCCTTCTGGTCCTGGCGGTCATTTGGAACATCAACACCGGCAGCGTCAGCATACCCGTCCGGGAGATATGGCGGATCCTCTTCCACAAACGGGCGCTCCAGCTCGCCATCGACCGGGGGACCGCGGACCCCGCCGCCGTCTCGGCCTTTAACATTATCTGGAAGATACGCCTGAAGCGCGTGCTCCTGGCGGCGATACTGGGCGGGGCGCTGTCGCTGTCCGGCTTTCTGCTCCAGACCTTCTTCCGCAACCCCATCGCGGGGCCCTTCGTGCTGGGCATATCCTCCGGGGCCAGGATGTTTCTGGCGCTGGTGACCATCGGGCTTTCCGCCTATATGACCGGCGTGCCGCTGTGGATAACGGTGGCGGCGTCCTTTGCCGGGTCCATGCTCACCATGCTCTTCGCCCTGGCCTTCGGAAGGCGCACCCGGAACATGTCCATGCTGCTGGTCATCGGCATCATGATAAGCTACATATGCTCCGCCGTCACGGACTTCCTCATAAACTTCGCCAAGGAGGCGGACATCGTAAATCTCACCCACTGGGCCATGGGCAGCTTCTCCGGGGGCTCCTGGCGGGACGTGGCCATCTCGGCCCTCATCGTCCTGCCCACGGCGGCGGGGGTGTTCCTCCTGTCAAAGCCCATATCGGCCTACGCTTTGGGGGAGGGCTACGCCCAGAGCGTGGGGCTTGACGTCCGTATGTTCCGGCTCGTGCTGATCGTCCTCTCCAGCGTCCTCTCGGCGTGCGTCACGGCTTTCGCCGGGCCCATCTCCTTTGTGGGCATCGCCGTGCCCCATATCTGCCGCATCGTGCTTCGGTCCAACAAGCCCATTTTGATGATACCGGCCTCCTTTTTGTGCGGCGCGGTGTTCTGCATGGTCTGCGACCTTGTTGCCAGGACCGTGTTTTCCCCCACCGAGCTCTCCGTGGGGACGGTCACCAGCGCCGTGGGGGCGCCCATCGTCATATGGCTCATGATCTCCCGCCGGCGGGAGCAGAGGGAGTGAGGGGAATTATGGACAGAGCGTATCTTGAGCTCGAGAGCCTCACCGTGGGCTACGGCGGGGAACCGGTGGTGTCGGACATCACCTTTAAGCTCCAAAAGGGGCAGATTCTGTCCCTCATCGGCCCAAACGGGGCCGGAAAATCCACGATTCTCAAAACTCTCACCCGCCGCATCCCGCCCATCTCCGGGAAAATCACCCTGGACGGCGCGGATTTGCTCGCCATGGGCGGCAGGACGCTTGCAAAAAAGATGGCCTCCGTCCTCACGGACCGGGTCGCTCCGGAGCTGGAGACGTGCTTCGACATCGTCTCCGCCGGGCGCTACCCCTACACCGGAGGCTTCGGCCTCCTCACGGCCCGGGACCGGGCCGCGGTGGATGAGGCTTTGCGGATGGTCAACGCCGCCTCCATCGCGGACCGGGACTTCAATTCCGTCAGCGACGGGCAGCGCCAGCGTGTCCTCCTGGCACGGGCCATCGCCCAGGAGCCGGAGATCATCCTTCTTGACGAGCCCACGTCCTTTCTGGACATAAAGCACAAGCTGGAGCTTTTGGAGATCCTGCGCGATATGGCCCGGCAGAGGGGCGTCACCATCCTCATGAGCCTCCACGAGCTCGACCTTGCGTCCAAGGTTTCGGACCTCATCGCCTGCGTAAGCTCCGGGCGCGTCCCGGCCTGCGGAAGGCCGCGGGAGATCATGACGGACGGGGGCGTCCGAACACTCTACGGCCTGGAGCGCGGGTCCTATAACGCCTCCCTTGGGAGCGTGGAGCTTCCGAGGCCCGCCGGCCGGGCCCGGGTGTTCGTCCTGGGCGGCGGGGGGCGGGGAATCGGCCTCTACCGGGAGCTTCAAAAGGCGGGCATCCCCTTTTTCGCGGGGATCCTCCACGAAAACGACATCGACCTTGCGGTGGCACGGCCGCTTTCGGAGCGCGTCGTCACGTGCCCGGCCTTCCGGGGCGCCTCCCCGGAGCGCATCGCCGAGGCCAGGGCGCTCATCGACCGGGCGGAGGCGGTGCTGGACTGCGGCTGCCCGGACGGGGGAGGCGGCGCCAACGCCGCGCTCCTCCGGTACGCCCGGGAGAGCGGCAAGAGCGTGGTCACGGACCTGAATCTGCTTACGGAGGTATTGAAATGAACTGTCCCCGTGTGATCATCGCCGGTACGGGCAGCGGCTGCGGCAAGACCACGGCCTCCTGTGCCGTCATGGCGCTGCTGCGCATGTCCGGCGTGGGCGTCTCGGCCTTAAAGTGCGGGCCGGACTACATCGACCCCATGTTCCACCGCTGCGCCGTGGGGGTCCCCTCGGCGAATCTGGACCCGTTTTTCTGCGGCCCGGAGCTTCTGCGCTCCACTCTGGCGTCCCACGCCGGGGAGATCAGCGTCATCGAGGGCGTGATGGGCTACTACGACGGCTCCGGGCCGGAGGGCACGGACTACAGCACCTGGTCCGTGGCCCAGGCCACCCTCACCCCGGCGGTACTGGCGGTAAACGGCCGCGGCTCCACCACCTCCGCCGTGGCGGCGCTGGAGGGCTTTGTCAATTTCGTGCCGGAGAGCTTTATCGGCGGCGTTATTTTTAACGGCGTGACGCCCTGGACCTATGAGCGCATGAAGGCCGCGGTCCTTCGCCGCTTCGGCGGGAGGGTACGGCCCCTGGGCTATATCCCCGGCCTCCCGGCGGAGCTCACCATGGAGTCGCGGCATCTGGGCCTTGTGACGCCGGACGAGGTGGCGGACATCACGGACCGCCTCCGGCGGCTTGCGGAGATCTGCCGGGAGACGGTAGACATGGACGGCATCGCCGCCCTGGCCAAAAGCGCCCCGGAGCTCGCCTTCACTCCCCCGCGCCTGCCCGTCCTCCCGCCCGTCACCGTTGCCGTGGCCAGGGACGCGGCCTTCTCCTTTGTCTACGAGGACACCCTGCGCCTTTTGGAGAAGATGGGCGCCAGGCTCCGCTTTTTCTCGCCCCTGGCCGACGAGCCGGTGCCGGAGGACGCCCAGGGGCTCTACCTCCCCGGCGGCTACCCGGAGCTCCACGCGGACATTCTTGAGAAAAACCGCCGCGCCGCCGGGAGCGTCCGGGACGCCGCGGCCTCCGGGATGCCCACCATCGCCGAGTGCGGAGGGTTTCAGTACCTGGGAAAAGCCCTGGACGGCCGGCAAATGTGCGGCGTCCTGCCCCATGAGAGCTCCAACACCGGGCACCTCGTCCGCTTCGGCTACGTGACCCTGACCGCCAGGGGCCCGGGGCTTTTCGGGGACGCGGGGCTCACCCTCCCGGCCCACGAGTTCCACTACTACGACAGCACCGAAAACGGCCATGGTTTCACCGCCCGCAAGACAAACGGCCGTCAGTGGGACTGCGCCGTCTACACCGACACCCTCTACGCCGGATACCCCCATCTCTATCTCCCGGCCCGCCCCCAGGCCGCCGGGAGCTTTTTGAGAAAATGCGCCAAATTCGGGAGGCGGCAATGCTGAAAACACTTCTTATATGCGACGCCGCCGCCCTCGCCATCGGCTTCGCCGCGGACTTCCTTCTGGGGGACCCACGCTCCCTCCCCCACCCCGTGGTGGGTATGGGGAGGCTCATCACCCTGTGCGAAAAGCGCCTGCGGCGGGGAGGGCGGGGCGATTTGGGGCGCGGGGCGCTCACCGCCGTCACCGTGGCGGGGCTCAGCACCCTCCTGCCCGCCGCGGTGCTGGCGCTGGCGTGGCGCATCCGCCCCGCCGTGTATCTGGTCCTTGAAAGCCTCATGTGCTATCAGCTCCTGGCCGCCCGGGACCTTGTCCGGGAGAGCCGGGCCGTACAGCGGGCCCTGAAGCGCGGGGACACGGAGGGCGCCCGGCGCGCCGTCTCCATGATCGTGGGCCGGGACACGGAGAGGCTCGACCGGGACGGCATCTGCCGCGCCGCCGTGGAGACGGTGGCGGAGAACACCTCCGACGGCGTCATCGCGCCGCTTTTCTGGATGGGCCTTTTCGGGGCCGCGGGGGGCTTTTTCTATAAGTCCGTCAATACCATGGACTCCATGATCGGGTACAAAAACGAAAAATACCTCTTTTTCGGCCGCGCCGCCGCGAAGCTGGACGACGCCGTGAATTTTCTCCCCGCCCGCCTCTCGGCGCTGCTCATGATCGCCGTCTGCCCCCTCCTGGGGCTGGACGCCGGGGGCGCCCTGCGGATCTTCCGCCGGGACAGGCGCAAGCACGAAAGCCCCAACTCCGCCCAGACGGAGTCCGTCTGCGCCGGGGCGCTGGGGCTGCGGCTGGCGGGGGACGCCTTTTACGGGGGCGTCCTCCACAAAAAGCCATTTATCGGCGACCCGGCGCGCATGATCGAGCCCCGGGACATTGAGCGCGCGGGGCGGCTCATGTACATGGCCTCCTTCGCCATGCTCCTTTTGGTGACGATTCTTCGCGGGGCGGTGATCGTATGTATCTGACAGAGCAAAATCCCCACGGCGGGGACATCTACGAAAACGCGCCGGTGCTGGACTTCTCCGCAAGTCTCAACCCCCGGGGGATGCCGGAGGCGGTGCGCCGGGCGCTTATAGCCTCGGCGGACAGATGCGCCGCCTACCCCGACCCCTACTGCCGCGCCCTTCGGGCGGCCATCGGAGAGGCCGAGGGCGTGCCGGAGGGGCACATCCTCTGCGGGGCCGGGGCGTCGGAGCTTCTCTATACCTACGCCGCCGCGCTTGACGGGGACGGGCCCGGGCTCATCGTTGCCCCCGCCTTTTCCGAGTACGCCGCCGCCCTCAAGGCCGCCGGGAGGCGGGTGGAATACCGCGTCCTCACCGGGGAAAACGGCTTTCGCCTCACCGGGGACATCCTCGCCGGGGACCTCTCCCGGTACTGCGCCGTGTTTGTCTGCTCCCCGGCCAACCCCACAGGCGCCGCCGTGGAGCCGGAGCTTATCCGCGCCCTGGGGAAAACCGGCGCCCGGCTCCTTTTGGACCTCTCTTTTCTCGATCTCACCGCCGGCCCCGGGCGGTACGGTATCCCCTCCCTGTTGAGGGACTTCCCCAACGTGGCCGTCCTCCGCTCCCCCGCCAAGAGCTTCGCTATCCCCGGGGTGCGGCTGGGGTACATGCTGTCCTCCGACACCGGGCTTTTGGAGGGGATGAGCCGGCGCGGCCAGTGCTGGAACGTCTCCGTCCCGGCGCAGATGGCCGGTGCGGCCGCCGCGGGGTGCGGGGAGTGGCTTCGCGGCTCCCGGGCGCTCATCGCCGCGGAGCGCGCGCGGCTCTCCGCGGAGCTTACGGCCCTGGGCCTCACCGTCTGGCCCGGGGAGGCGAATTTCCTGCTGATACGCTCACGGGCGGAGCTCGCAAAGCCCCTGGCTGAACGGGGAATTTTGATTCGCGACTGCTCCAATTTTGTTGGGCTGGCGCCCGGCTATTACCGCCTCGCCGTCCGGACACACGACGAGAACACCCGGCTCCTGGCCGCTCTCAGGGAGGTGCTCACATGACTAAAGCCACGCCCATCATGGTCCAGGGCACCATGTCCAGCGCCGGAAAGAGCCTGCTGTGCGCCGCGCTCTGCCGGATCTTCCGGCAGGACGGGTACAGGGTGGCCCCTTTCAAGTCCCAGAATATGGCTCTCAACTCCTACATCACCGCCGAGGGGCTGGAGATGGGCCGGGCCCAGGTGGTCCAGGCGGAGGCGGCGGGGGCGGAGCCCTCGGTGCTGATGAATCCCATTCTCCTGAAGCCCACCACCGACGTGGGCTCCCAGGTCATCGTAAACGGCCGTGTCCGGGGAAATATGGCGGCCGCGGACTACTTCCGCTATAAAAAGGAGCTCATCCCCGACATTCTCCGCGCCTACGACACCCTGGCGGCACAAAACGACATCCTGGTCATCGAGGGCGCCGGGAGCCCCGCGGAGATAAACCTGAAGGCCGATGACATTGTGAACATGGGTCTTGCAAAGATGGTCCGCGCCCCGGTGCTCCTGGTGGGCGACATCGACCGGGGCGGCGTGTTCGCCCAGCTATACGGCACCGCGGCCCTTTTGGAGCCGGAGGAGCGGCGGATGGTGAAGGCCACGGTGATCAACAAATTCCGGGGCGACGTCTCCATCCTGGCCCCGGGGCTGGATATGCTCTACGATCTGGTGAAGATTCCCTGCGCCGGGGTGGTCCCGTATATCAGCGTGGACATCGACGACGAGGACAGCCTTTCGGAGCGGCTGACGGCGGGGGCGCGGCGCGAAATCGACATCGCCGTCATCTCCCTGCCCCGCATCTCCAATTTTACCGACTTCTCCCCTTTTTCCCGGTTCTCCACGGTGTCCCTGCGGTACGTGAAGAACGTCTTTGAGCTGGGAAGCCCGGACCTCATCGTCCTCCCCGGCACAAAAAGCACCGTCAGCGACCTGAAATGGCTGCGGCAGAGCGGGCTGGAGGCCAAGATTTTGAAGGAGGCCTCCCGGGGCGTGCCCGTTTTCGGCATATGCGGCGGGCTCCAGATGCTGGGACGGCGGCTCTCCGATCCGGAGGACGCCGAGGGCGGCGGGGAGATCGACGGGATGGGGCTTTTGCCCATCGACACGGTTTTTTCCAGGGAGAAGACCCGGGCGCGGACGCGCGGGACCTTCTCCGGCCTTGAGGGGATCTTCTCCGGCCTCAACGGCCTTGCCTTCTCGGGGTACGAGATCCACATGGGCAAAAGCGGCCTGGCCGCCCCGGTCACGCAGTCCGGGAGCGTCTACGGCAGCTACATTCACGGCCTTTTTGACGAAAACGGCGTGGCGGAGGCCATCGTCTCGGCGCTGTGCGAAAGGCGCGGCGTCCCCTTTGACCCGGAGGCCGTCTTCGACCTGCGGGAGTATAAGGAGAGCCAATACGACAAGCTGGCGCGGGCGGTCCGGGAGGCGCTGGACATGGACTTAGTTTACAGAATTTTGGAGGACGGCATATGATACACATCTATCACGGCGACGGCAAGGGCAAGACCACGGCGGCCTGCGGCCTGGCGCTCCGGGCCTCGGGCCGCGGCCTGCGGGTGCTTCTGGCCCAGTTTTTCAAGGACGGCTCCTCCGGGGAGATCGCGGCCCTCTCGCGCCTCCCCAACGTCACCGTCCTCCACCCCGCCGTCCACTACGGCCGGTATAAGACCCTCACGGAGTCGGAGCGCCAGGCGGTCAAGGCGTGTTACCATGAATACCTCCCGGAAGTCCTCGCCAGGAGCGAAGATCACGACCTCGTTGTCCTCGATGAGATCGTCTCCGCCTACAATTACAACGTCATCGGCCGCCGGACCCTCATTGCTTTCCTCAAAGCCCAGTCCCGCCGCCGCGAGATCGTCCTCACCGGCCGCGGCCCCGCCCCGGAGCTTTTGGACCTGGCCGATTACATCACCGAAATGCGAAACCAAAAACACCCCTTCGACCGCGGCATCGCCGCGAGGGATGGGATAGAATATTGATACTGACAACGCATGGCAATGTCATGAAGCTAACTCAACCCCGCCCGGGACGGTGAAATAAGCGGTTTTTTATGGATTTGCCATAATGCCCCGGGAAATAGGGGGCGGAAATATGCGATATACTTATTGCGTTTTTCACGGAACGGTGATAAAATAGGCGGTAATGTTGCTTTAACGCGATAAATTGCTGTACTCAGCGTATCAAAGGAGAGTCGCGATATGGAAAAAATCAGAGTCGAGCTCACGAAAAGCCCCAAGGAGAAGCCGCGTCTCGATCCGCTGCCCTTCGGGAAATTCTTCTCCGACCACATGTTCATGATGAACTACGCCGAGGGCCGGGGCTGGTACGACCCCCGCATCGTACCCTACGGCCCCTTCACCCTGGACCCGAGCTGCATGGTGTTCCACTACGCCCAGGAGATCTTCGAGGGGTTGAAGGCCTACCGCCGCGCCGACGGCTCCATCTGGCTCTTCCGGCCCGAGGAGAATTTCAAGCGCCTCAACAACTCCGCCGTGCGTATGAGCATCCCGCAGCTCGACGTCCAATTCTGCGTTGACGCCGTGAAGCAGCTCGTGGAGCTGGAGCGGGACTGGGTGCCCGACCAGAAGGGCGCCAGCCTCTACATCCGGCCCTTCATCATCGCCACGGACTGCACCGTGGGCGTCCACGCCAGCAAGACGTACATCTTCTGCATCATCCTCTCCCCCTCCGGCAACTACTACCCCGAGGGGCTGGACCCGGTACACATCGCCATCGAGGACGAGGACGTCCGGGCGGTCCGGGGCGGCACGGGCTTTACCAAGTGCGGCGGCAACTACGCCGCCTCCATCCGCGCCGGCGAGCGGGCGGCGGAGCGTGGATATTCCCAGGTTCTCTGGCTTGACGGCGTACACCGCAAGTATATTGAGGAAGTGGGCTCCATGAACATCATGTTCAAAATAGACGGCAAGGTGGTCACCCCCCAGCTCAACGGCTCGGTGCTCCCCGGAATCACCCGCAAGTCCATCCTTGAGGTGGCCCGGGACTGGGGCTATCCGGTGGAGGAGCGGCTCATCTCCGTGGACGAGGTGCTGGAGACAGCCCAGAGCGGCCACATGGAGGAGATGTGGGGCACCGGCACCGCGGCGGTAGTGTCCCCGGTGGGACACATCTATTACGAGGGCCGGGACCTGCCCATCGGCAACGGCGGCATCGGCGAGCTGACCCAGAAGCTCTACGACGAGCTCACCGGCATCCAGTGGGGCACCCGCCCGGATACCCGCGGCTGGACGCAAAAGGTATGTGATTGACTGGCTTTGAAGGCCGCTTTGCGGCCTTCAAATGCCAAGGGGAACGTGCGGAAGGCCCGGATTGAATTCTGCGGAATTCAATCCGGGCCTTCCTGCTGTTTTGCTCCGCGCACGGCCCCGCAGGGCCGTACAGCGACTCGCTAAGAGCCGCCCTACGGGCGGTTGCTCGCTTGCATGACGCCTGCGGGCGTCAACTCCGCAAAACAAAAGGGATTTTTTCCGACGCGCATGTCGCCGGAAAAAATATTGAATTTAAGTTTTTTGACACGCTGAAGGGGCTGTGAAAAAAAGAACATCTACACGCTCGGCTTTTCACAGTCCCGGTTTTTGTGTGGAAAAATAACCGTATTTTTTCAAAAAAGGGCACACTGCCCCTACCCCAGAGGCTGCCGCTTTTCTCAAGTCAGGCGGCGGCCTGGAGGCGCTTGCGTTTGTTGTGGAATTTGTAAAGGTTATGCCCTATCGCCACCAGCAGAAGTTCAAGTTTTACCTTCTCCAGCCCCCGCCGGCGTATCCTTCGGTACCCACGGTCCTGTTTGACGATGCCGAAGGTGCCCTCCGCCTGGATCGAGCGGTTCATCCGCAGTTGTATCCCGAGATCGCTGCCCAGGTTGTGGAGAACTTCCTCGTGCATCGCGGTCAGCTCCCGGTTCAG
>CANROF010000040.1 GCA_947632155.1 uncultured Oscillospiraceae bacterium | reverse complement strand
CCGCCCTCGGGGGTGTGGATGTTGTTGGCGAAGGAGACGAGCATCTCGTTGTAGCCGTCGTTATACTGGAAGGCGATCTCGGCGATGGAGTCCTCCTTGCCGCCGGACATGTAGACCACGTCCTGGTGGAGGGGCGTCTTGTGCTGGTTGAGGTACTCCACGAACTCCCGGATGCCGCCTTCGTAGTGCATGTCGTCAAAGACCGGCTCCCCGCCCCTCAGATCCTCGATGCGTATGTGAAGGCCGGCGTTCAAAAACGCCTGCTCCTGCATCCGCTTGTGCAGGACCTCGTAGTCGTACACCGTGTCGTCGAACATCTCCGGGTCCGGCTTGAAGGTGACGGTGGTGCCGGTGCGGCCGGTGTCGCCGACGACGGTGAGCTCCTGGGTGATGGCGCCGCGGGCGAATTTCATCTCGTATATCTTCCCGTCCTTGTGGACCTGGACCTCCAGCCACTCCGAGAGGGCGTTGACCACGGAGGCGCCCACGCCGTGGAGGCCCCCGGAAACCTTGTAGCCCCCGCCGCCGAATTTGCCGCCGGCGTGGAGGATGGTGAATACTACCTCTAAGGCGCTCTTGCCCGTCTGGGGCTGGATGTCCACGGGGATGCCGCGGCCGTTGTCAACCACGGTGATGGTGTTCCCGGGATTGATGGTGACCCTGATGTGGTCGCAGTAGCCGGCCAGGGCCTCGTCGATGGAGTTGTCCACGATCTCATAGACCAGGTGGTGCAGCCCCGAGGAGCTTGTGGAGCCGATATACATGCCGGGGCGTTTCCGGACGGCCTCCAGGCCCTCTAAGACCTGGATCTGGCTCGCGTCGTACTCCTCGGTTATCCTGCCGGTGATTCCCGTGGCCTCAGTGATGTCTTCCATGGTGATAATGCTCTCCAATCCTTGAAAAAATGCACAGCACATGCCAGGGACAGCCAGAAATTGTCTGTCCCTGGCGGCAAATCATTCGTATTATCGTATTATCCTGTCAATTTTCCACGTCGTCCATGTCGTCCGGGTCAAAGTCGCTCTCGCCGTGGGGGTCGTCAAAGGGGTCGTCGCCCATGACCTCCATGGTGCGCATACGGCGGCGGGTCTTGGCCTCCTCCACGGCCTGATGGATGATCTCCTTCACCGCCCGGGGGTCCTTGATGTTCACAAGGTCCATGTGGGGGGCGGAGGTGTCGGAGGAGTAGATGCAGATGGTCCCCACTCCCAATATCCGCTGGCCCAGGTTCATCTTGAGGTCGATGTCCCGGACGCGGTAGAGAAGTATCTCCTCGGATTTGAGGTTCAAAAGGCCCTGCTCAAGAAAGAGCCGGTCCTCGCTGAGGCTGTACTTGGTGAAGCTCAGCGGCAGTCCCAGGTGGCGTTTGCGGTCGGACCATATTTTTTCAATGGGGACGTATTTCGATTTTGCCATTTCATTATCCTCCCTAAATTATGTCAGATGAAATCCTCGTCGCAGGCCCGCCGGAAGAGGGTCTGGGAGCCGAGCTGCGTCAGCCACACCCCCGTATTCCCCCGGTCCTCCGTGACCACGAAGGCCTTGGGGAGCTCTCCGGAGACGTAGAGGGCCCGGCCCTCCCGCTCGGCGCGGCTGAGAAAATCCCGGGTTATTTTGGAGCCCGTGGTGTTGTCCAGGTCAAAGATGCCTATGACGGTGCTCTCCCGGATGACGCTGTCCTGTCCAAGATGAAGATACATGCTTCTATCGACGCTCCTATAGGATTTTCCCGTTTTCTACGGTCAGGACCCGGCCGCCGGTGCGGGCCGCCACCTTCTCGTCCTCGCAGCAGGTGATGAAGACCTGGCCGCCGGTGACGCGGTTCAGAACGAAGTCCTGCCGGTAGGCGTCCAGCTCGGATAAGACGTCGTCCAAAAGGAGCAGGGGGTACTCCCCCCGGGCGCTCCTGTGAATCTCTAACTCCGCCAATTTCAGGCTCAGCGCCGCGGTGCGCGTCTGGCCCTGGGAGGCGTAGCTCTTGGCCGGGGAGCCGTCGATCAGGATCTCGATGTCGTCCTTGTGGGCGCCGGAGAGGCACAGGCGCGACGCCAGCTCCGCCTCCCGGTGGGCCCTCTGGTGCTCCAAAAGCCGCGGGTATATCTCCGACGGGGGGGAGAGGGGGTCCGTGACGGTCTTGACGGTCAGATAACGGAGCTCCAGCCTCTCCCCGCCGGAGAACTGGGCGTGTATCCTGGCGCTCTCCGGGGCCAGGCGCTCCAAAAACGCGGCCCTGTAGTGGATGAGCTCCGCCCCCAGCTCGCAAAGGCGCTGGTTATATTCGTCCAAAAGCGGAAGCAGGGAGGGCTTTTCCTCCCAGTCCCGCAGGATCCGCGTCTTCCCCTCATAGGCCCGGGTGAATTCCGCCAGGGCCGCGGCGTAGCGCGGCCGGAGCTGGCTTATGCACTCGTCCATCAGCCGCCGCCGGAGGGACGCGGAGCCCCGGATGAGCTCCAGATCGTCCGGGCAGAACAAAACCGCGGCGAACACCCCGGCGAAGTCCTGGGCGGTCTTTTTTTTGACGCCGTTGACGGACATCTCCCGCCGCCGTCCCCGCCGGAACGTCAGCTCCAGGCGCTGTTCCCGGCCGTCGGCCTCGCCGCAGGCCGCTATCCTTGTCTCAGCGTCGTCAAAGCCCATGAGCTCCCGGTCTGACCGGGCCCGAAAGCTCCGGCCGGCGGAGAGGACATAGATGGCCTCCAGCAAATTCGTCTTCCCCTGGGCGTTGCGGCCGGAGATGACGTTTATCCCGGGGTCAAAGGATGCCTGGGACTCGGCGTAATTCCGAAAGCCCTGGAGGCGTATGGTGTCGATACGCATACCCTACTCCGCCGTGACCTTGAAAAGCCGTCCGTCCAGCTCCGCCGTGTCGCCGGGGCGCAGCTTTTTGCCCCGCTGGAGGCACGTCTCGCCGTTGACCCGGACCTGGCCCTGGGAGATGAGCTCCTTCGCCATGCCGCCAGTCTCCACGGCGTTTGCCAGCTTCAAAAAGGAGTCCAGCTTGATAAATTCGGTGGAGATGGGTATCTCCTGCTCCCGGGGCCGGGCGATTTTCGCCTTTACCTTAACCCTCATTGGCTCTGAGCCTCACGGGAAGGATCATGTATAAGAAATTTCTGCTGCCGTCGGTGGGGACGATGACGCAGGGCGCCACGCCCGTTGAGAGCTGCAGCCGCACGCTGTCCGCCGGGGCGGCCCGCAGGGCCTCTAAGATATACCGGTTGTTGAAGCCGATCTCCAGCCCCTCGCCGTCGCCGCTGACGGCGCACTCGTCGTTGGCGCGGCCCAGGGTGGTGGCGGTGGAGACTTTCAGCAGGTTCTCCTTAAAGCAGCAGCGCACGGGGCTTTTGAACTTGTCGTTGATGATGAGGGACACCCGCTCCACGGCCCGGATGATGTCCTGGCGGCCGGCCTCAATGCTGTATTTGCCGGTCTGGGGGATGGAGTTGCGGTAATTCAGGAATTCCCCCTCCAGCCTCCGGGATATGAGCGTGGTGGAGCCGATGGAGAACATGACGTGCTTGCTCCCCAGGGTTATCTTCACAAGCTCGTCGCTGTCGTCGGTGATGCGCTCCACCTCGGCCAGGGCCGTCCCCGGGACCACAAAGGACACCTTCTCTATCTCCGTCTTGGCCACCCGCTCCCGCCGGAGGGCCAGACGGAAGCCGTCCACGGCCACCACGGTGAGAATCTCGTTCTCCACCTCAAAGAGGGCGCCGGTGTGGATGGGACGGGCCTCGTTGTCGGAGACGGCGAAGTTCGTCTCGGCGATCATGGCCTTCATGTCCTTTTCGGTCATGTAGAAGGAATTCTGGTAGTCCACATAGGGGAGCTCCGGGTACTCGTCCGCCGAGATGCCGGTTATGTTGAATTCGCTCATGGCGCAGCGGATGTTCACCGTATACTTGTCGTCCGCCGTCATATAGACTATATCATCGGGGAGCTTGCGGATTATGTCGCCAAAGAGCCTGGCGTTGATGACGATGCTGCCGGGCTCGGTGACGTCCGCCTTGATGGTGGAGCGGATGCCCGTCTTCAGGTCGTACCCGGAGACGGTGAGGTCCGCGCCGGCCTCGAGCAGCAGCCCCTCCAGGCTGGGCACGGCGCTCTTGGCGGAGGCCGCCCAGGAGGCCACCGTCACGGCGTCCACAAGCTCTTTTTTCTCGCAGGAAAGCTTCATATCCCTTTTCCTCCCATGAGTGAAAATTTTTATGAATAATAGAATAGACAGAAGAATATATTAGTAGAAGTCGTAGTAGGGAAAAATTATGTGGAAAAACGGAAAATTCCCTTATTTTTCAGGGACCTTCGGATTTTGGAGCCTGTGGACAAGCGGGAGAGTTTTCCGCGCCTTTCCACAGGCCGGATTTTTTTCAACAAAAATAAACAGAAAATAAGAATCGAAGTGTTGAAAACTCTTTTTCCGGCGGCTTACTTGAGAGAGTTGATATTGGACGTGATGTCCCGGACCATCTGGGAGAATTCCGGGTCGGAGGAGATATTTTTTTCTATTTTCTGGATGGACGACAGCACCGTGGTGTGGTCGCGCCCCTCAAATATGTTGCCGATGTCCTGTAGAGAGAGGTTTGTGAGGACACGTATCTCATACATGGCTATCTGCCGGGCCATGGCGGTGTTGCGGGTGCGGCGCTGGCCCCGGACGTCCTCGGGGGAGATGGAGAAGTACTTCGCCGTCTCGGAGATGATGTCCTCCGGCGTGGGCACATAGGAGGTCTTCTCCCGGAACATGTCCTTCAAAATTTTTGAGATGGTGGACACCGTCATGGGCGCGTCCATCAGGTCCCTCTGGGCCCGTATCTTCAGAACGGCGCCCTCGAGCTGCCGGACGTTGGAGGTCATGTTCTCCGCAATGTAATTCACCACGTCGTTGGGGAGGATGAGGCCGAGCTTGGCCGATTTGTTCCGGACGATGGCGGCCCGCGTCTCAAAATCCGGCGGCTGGATGTCCGCCAAAAGGCCCGACTCAAAGCGCGTGCGGAGCCTGTCGGCCAGGGTGGGCATCTCGGACGGCGGCCTGTCGGAGGTGAACACCATCTGCTTGTGGGATTCGTAGAGGGTGTTGAAGGTGTGGAACATCTCGTCCTGGGTGGAGGTCTTTCCGGCGACGATCTGGATGTCGTCGATGAGGAAGAGGTCCGCGCCCCGGTACTTCTCCCGGAATTCCACGTTTTTGCCGGTCTGGATGGCGGTGATGAGCTCGTTCATGAAGTCCCCGCCCCGGACAAAGACGATCTTATACTCCGGGTGGCGGCGGGTCACCTCGTGGCGGATGGCGTACAAGAGGTGGGTCTTGCCAAGGCCCGACTCGCCGTAGATAAAGAGGGGGTTATAGTCCCTGGTCTGCCCCTCCGCCACGGCAAGGGAAGCGGCGTGGGCGAACTTGTTGGAGGGCCCCACCACGAATTTGTCAAAGGTGTACTCGTCCGGGTCCGGTATCCCCTCCCCGGGGGAATCGGTCTGGGAGAGGGCCTCCTCGCCCACAAGGCTTATCTCCATATCGCAGGCGAAGAGCTGCTCCAGCGCCGCCTTCACGTTGGGGATAAAGCGGGCCTCCACAACGCCGCGCTTGAAATCGGAGGGCACCATCAGCGTCACGCTCTTTTCGCTCATGCCCACGATGCGGCACTCCGAAAACCAGGTGTTTATCGCGACCTCCGTGAGCTCCCTGCCCATGAGTTCCAGGACGCTGGACCATATATCGTCTAACGAATTCATCTCTCTTGTCCTCTCTGCCGGCTGCGCGTATATTTATATTCCCAAAAAAGGCGACTTCACCGCATATTAAAGCATTCTCTTATTTTATCAAAAATCCCTCTGATTTGCAAGCATAAAAAGAAAATCGCCCCGCAAAAACGGGACGATTTTCGCACTGTCGAAAAGTGTTGTGATTCCGGGAAAAATCACTGCTTCTCCCAATCCATGAAATTTGCTCCGCAAAATTAATTTTTCAAACTGTTGATGGGCGCGGGGATGCGGCCGCCGCGGGCGATGAAGTCCCTGGGGCTGGCGGGGTTTACCGGCATGACGGGGGCGGAGCCCAAAAGCCCGCCGAAGTCCACCCGGTCCCCCACGGTCTTCCCCGGCACGGGGATGAGCCGGACGGCGGTGGTCTTTTGATTGATCATGCCGATGGCGGCCTCGTCGGCGATGACGGCGGAGATCGTCTCCGCCGGGGTGTCGCCGGGGACGGCGATCATGTCCAGGCCCACGGAGCACACGCAGGTCATGGCCTCCAACTTCTCGATGGTCAGCTTCCCCGAGGCGGCGGCCCGTATCATCCCGGCGTCCTCGCTCACCGGGATAAACGCCCCGGAGAGGCCCCCCACGTTGGAGGACGCCATGACGCCGCCCTTTTTCACCGCGTCGTTGAGGAGCGCCAGGGCCGCCGTGGTGCCGGGGGCGCCTACGCTCTCGAGGCCCATCTCCTCCAAAATATCCGCCACGGAGTCCCCCACGGCGGGGGTCGGGGCTAAGGAGAGGTCCACGATGCCAAAGGGCACGCCCAGGCGCCGGCTGGCCTCCTGGGCCACCAACTCCCCCATGCGCGTCACCCGGAAGGCCGTCTTTTTCACCGTCTCCGCCACCACGTCAAAGGACTGTCCCTTCACCTTCTGAAGGGCGGAGTGGACGACGCCCGGCCCGGAGACGCCTACGTTTACGACGCACTCCGGCTCCCCCACGCCGTGGAAGGCCCCGGCCATAAAGGGATTGTCCTCCACGGCGTTGCAGAAGACAACGAGCTTGGCGCAGCCCTGGCCGCGGCTCATTTCGGCGGTCCTTTTGATGACCCGGCCCATGATGGCCACGGCGTCCATGTTGATGCCGGCCCGGGTGGAGGCCACGTTGACGCTGGAGCAGACGCGCTCCGTGGCCGTCAGGGCCTCCGGGATGGCCCGGATGAGCCGCCGGTCCCCCCTTGTGAAGCCTTTTTGCACAAGCGCGGAGAAGCCGCCGATGAAGTTTACGCCCACCTCCGCGGCGGCCCGGTCCAGCGCTGTGGCGATGGGCGCGTAGTCCTCCGTGTCGCAGCATTCGCAGGCCACGGCCACGGGCGTCACGGAGACGCGCTTGTTGACGATGGGGATGCCGAACTCCCGCTCGATGTCCTCCCCGGTCTTGACGAGGTCCTTGGCACAGCGGGTTATTTTATCGTAAATTTTGCCGCAGCAGACCTTCACATCCGGGTGCCCGCAGTCCCTGAGCGAAATGCCCATGGTGATGGTCCGGATGTCCAGGTGCTGCTGGGAGATCATCTCGATAGTCTCAAGAATTTCGTTTGTCGTGATCATATCCTGTGCATCGCCTCAAAAATGTCTTCTCTTTGGATTCTGATGTCCAGGCCGTGCTCCGCGCCGTCCTTTTTTAGAAGCTCGGAGAGCTCCGCAAAGGAGATCTCACACCCGGCGGTGTCCACCAGCATGATCATGGTGAAATACTCCCGCATGACCGTCTGGGAGATGTCCAGCACGTTGACGCCGCTTTGGGCCAGTATGGAGCACACGTTGGCGATGATGCCCACGGTGTCCTTTCCGATAACTGTGACGATCGCTTTCATTTTTCCTCCTTATACGCTGAGCTCGTCGATGGTCATTTCGAAGGCCTCGATGAAATTATCCAGAAAATAGTCCACCTCCGGCATCCCCATGGCCCGGAGCTTGTCGAGGGTGGAGCCGGCGGCGGACTTGAACTCCGCGTTGCCGGTCTTCAGCTCCTCCAGGCACTTTATGTAGGCGGAGAGCTTGTCGGCGGCCTTGACGATGTCCCGGACACCCCCCTCGTCCCGCAAAAGGGCCTCGTACTCCGGCCGCAGGGGCTCCGGGAGTCCGGAGAGGAGCTTGGTAACGGCGCCGTCCTCCACCCGCCGGTAGGCCGCGCGCATCTCCTGGTCGTGGTACTTCACGGGGGTGGGCATGTCGCCGGTGAAGATCTCCGGCGCGTCGTGGAAGAGCGCCGCGGCGGCGGCCCGGTCCGGGGAGCAGGGCACCCCCATGATGTCCCGGCGTATCACCGCCAGGGCGTGGGCCAGCACCGCCACCATGTGGCTGTGCTCCATAACGTTCTCCCGGTCCGCGTTGCGCATCAGCGCCCATCGGTCAATGTTCTTGAGCCGGGAAATCAGGGCAAAAAAGTTGTAGGTCATAGTGAGGCACCTCGTGTGTGATGGATATGGGGTGGCGTTGGTTTGGGCGTGGGTGGTTGTTGGGGGACGGGTCGCCGGGGACGGCGACCCCTACAACGCGTATGAAAGGTTGTGGCGTTAATTTGGGCGTGGGTGGTTGTCGTGACATGGGCCGATGTGGTCATCGGCCCCTACGGCTGATTTAATGGTTTTTCCGTAAGGAATGCCCTTGGGCACGTCCCCGGCGACCCGTCCATCGGCATGCGCTTACTTTCCGGTGAACGGGGAAAACCCAATTTATGCCGTAGGGGCCGGACACCGTGCCGGCCCTTTTTCCGATTCGCACCGCCCCTCCAATCAACGGGGCGCGGCGAAAATCCGGGTCACGGGCCGGCACAGTGTCCGGCCCTTACGGCGTATGGGGTGGGTTGTGGCGTTAATTTGGGCGTGGGTGGTTGTTGGGGGACGGGTCGCCGGGGACGGCGACCCCTACAACGCGTATGAAAGGTTGTGGCGTTAATTTGGGCGTGGGTGGTTGTCGTGACATGGGCCGATGTGGTCATCGGCCCCTACGGCTGATTTAACGGTTTTTTCGTAGGGAATGCCCTTGGGCACGTCCCCGGCGACCCGTCCATCGACATGCGCTTACTTTCCGGTGAACGGGGAAAACCCAATTTATGCCGTAGGGGTCGCCGTCCTCGGCGACCCGTCCTTCGACATGCTCTCACTTTCCGGTGAACGGGGAAAACCCAATTTACGCCGTATGGGGGAGGTTGTGGCGTTGGGTTTGAGTTTTCCGTCACGCCCCCGCCCGGACGATGGTCCCGCCGCCTAATACACGCTCCCCGTCGTACAGGACGGCGGCCTGGCCCGGGGTCACGGCACGCTGGGGCTCGTCGAAAAGGAGCTGCGTCAGCTCCCCCTTTTGCCGGACCTCACAGGGCCGCTCCGTCTGCCGGTAGCGGGTCTTTGCCGCGCACCGCAGGGGGAGGGAGGGCTCTATGAGCCAATTCATGTCCGTCACAAGGCAGGAGCGGGCGTAAAGCCCCTCCTCATAGGTCACGGTGACGGTATTCTTTTCCATATCCTTGCACTTCACGTACAGCGGCCTGTCGGCGGCGATGCCAAGGCCGCGCCTCTGGCCCACGGTGTAGCCCGCGGCCCCCCGGTGGGCGCCCAGGACCCGGCCGGCCTCATCGATGAGGTCCCCGGGGACGCTTTTTTTGCCGGTATAGCGCTCCATGAAGCGAAGATAATCCCCGTCGGGGACGAAGCAGATGTCCTGGCTCTCCCGCTTCCGGGCGTTGACAAAGCCCCGGGCGGCGGCGATGTCCCGGACCTCCCCCTTTTGAAGCTCCCCCAGTGGGAAGAGGGCGCGATCGAGCTGCGCGGGCGTGAGCTCGGCCAGCACGTAGCTCTGGTCCTTCCCGGCGTCCGCGGCCTTGTAGAGGGCGGGGCCGGAGGGGGTGTCCAGCTTTCGGACGTAGTGCCCCGTGGCCACGTAGTCGCAGCCCACGGTGTCGGCGTAGCGCAGGAGCGCCGCGAATTTCATAAACCGGTTGCAGTCGATGCAGGGGTTGGGGGTGGCGCCGCGCTCATACTCCCGGACGAATTTGTCGATGACGCACCGGCGGAAGTCCGCGGACAGGTCCAGCGCCACGAAGGGGATGTCCAGCCCTGCGCACACCGACCGGGCGTCCTCCACGTCGTCGGCGGAGCAGCAGGTGGACTCCCCCGCCAGCCCCAAAAGGGCGTTGTCAAACAGCCGCATGGTGACGCCCACGCACTGGTGCCCCGCCATTTTGAGAAGATACGCCGCGACGGAGGAGTCCACCCCGCCGCTCATGGCCACAAGTACCCGCGCCATCAGGCCACGTTGGGGCTTTCCCGCATGGCGAGGATGGTCTTTTCGATGAGGGTATCCAGCTCCCAGCCCAGGGCCTGGGCGCCCCTGGCGATCACGTCCCGGTCGCACCCGGCGGCGAATTTTTTGTCCTTGAACTTCTTTTTGACGGACTTGACCTCCAGGTCGTCCACGCTCTTGGAGGGCCGCATGATGGCGGCGGCGCCGATGAGCCCCGTGAGCTCGTCGGCGGCGAAGAGGACCTTTTCCATCACGTGCTGAGGCTCCACGTCGGAGCAGATGCCCCAGCCGTGGGAGACTACGGAGCGGATGATGCCCTCGTCAACGCCGTTCTCCCGCAAAAGCTCCGGGGCCTTCTGACAGTGCTGCTCGGGGTAGAGCTCGAAGTCCACGTCGTGGAGGATGCCCACGGCCTTCCAGTAGTCCGCCTCGTCCCCGAATCCCAGGTCCCGGGCGTACCACGCCAGCACGTCCCCCACGATTCGCGCGTGGGACAGGTGGAACTCGCCCTTGTTGTACTTTTTTACGATCTCGTAAGCTTCCTCCGGCGTGGGAATCATATGAATCTCCTCCAAATAAATAATGAAATGAACGGCCTCAAAGGCGTATTACGCCCTGGATGCCAGCTTGAATACGTCGCTGGACCTGCCCAGCACCATGATGTGGTCCCCCTCCCGGAAGACGTAGTTGGGCCCCGGGGTGGCGTGGAGCCGCTCGCCCTGCTTGATGGCGATGATGGTGATGTTGTGCTTTTTGCGCACGTCCACCCCCACGATGGTGTTGCCTACCCAGCTCTTCTGGATGGGTATCTCGTAGATGGCCACGTCCTCGGTGAGGGGGATGAAGTCGAAGATGTTGTCGGCGTTGTACCTGACGGCCACGCGCTCCGCGATCTCGCGCTCGGGGTAGACCACCTCCGAGGCGCCGATAGTCTTTAAAAGCTCCTCCTGGATGTCCTGGGTGGTCTTGGCCACGATCTTCCGGGCGCCGCAGCGCTTTAAAAGCGCCGTGATGACCAGGGACGACTGGAAGTCCTCCCCGGTGGTGACAAAGCAGATGTCAAAATTCTCCACGCCCAGGGACTTCACCACCGGCTCCTTGGTGCAGTCTCCGATGGAGCAGTCGGTGAACCTGGCGGAGGCCAGCTCCACCAGCTCCGGGTCCTTATCGACCACCATCACGTCGTTGCCCATCTCCTGCATTTTTGTGGCCAGGTGCCGCCCGAAGCGGCCCAGGCCAATGACGAGTACGGATTTCATTTTAACCTTGCGCCTCCTTGAAAATCAGCGAAAAGAGCGGGCTCAGCCCACCAGGAGCTTGCCCGTGGGCTGCTTTACCATGGTGGGTGTCTGCTCGCCGGTGAGGGCGATGGCCATGGTGAGCCCCCCGATGCGCCCCAGGAACATGAGGGCCGTCAGCATGAGCTTGGCCGCCGCGCCCAGGGTGGGCGTTATCCCGGTGGACAGGCCCACGGTGGCGATGGCGGAGATGACCTCGAAGGACGCGTCCCGGATGCTCACCGCCTCCACGGCGCACATGGCCATGACGGCGGCCAGGACGGCCACGAGATAGATCACCACGATGGCCGTGGCCTGGCGCACCGTGTCGTCGTCGATGCGGCGGCGGAAGGCCACGGGGACGGATTTTTTCACCGACGAGACGGTGCAGATGAGCACCACCGCCACGGTGGTGGTCTTCAGGCCCCCGGCGGTGGAGCCGGGGGAGCCGCCGATGAGCATGAGGAGCATGGTGAGGATGGCCCCGGCGTCGGTGAGGTCCGCCATGGGCACCGTGGCGAAGCCCGCCGTGCGGGGCGTCACCGTCTGAAAGAGGGAGAGCATCAGCTTTTGCCCTAAGCTCGCCCCGGCGAAGGCGCCGTTATACTCCAGGAGCAGGAAAAGCCCCAGCGGCCCCAGGATGAGGGCCCCGGTCATGCTCAGCACCACCTTGGAGTGGAATTTCATCTTTTTGAATTTGAACCGGGAGCTCAGAAGGTCGTCCCACACCAAAAAACCCAGGCCCCCGATGATGATGAGGGCGGAGACGGTCAAAATCACCAGCGGGTCGTAGGCGAAGGCCGACAGGCTCGCCCCGCCCCGGAAGTCCCCCATGAGGTCGAACCCGGCGTTGCAGAAGGCGGAGACGGAGTGGAACACCGCAAACCACAGCCCCCGGCCCCATCCGAAGAGGGGGATGAACCGGACCGCCAGCAGCGCCGCCCCGGCGGCCTCGAAGATGATCGTCCCGGAAAAGAGCCTCCGCACTAACTTCACGGCGCCGGCGTAGCCGTCGTTGCCGGCGGCCTGCATCAGCATCCGGGTGTCCGAGAGACTGGCCCGGCGGCGCAGCACCGAGAAAAACCCGGTGATGATGGTCATGGCCCCAAGGCCGCCGATTTGAATGAGCAGCAGTATGACGGCCTGGCCCCCGGCGCTCCAGTATCCGGCGGTGTCCACCACCGCAAGGCCCGTGACGCAGGCGGCGGAGGTGGCGGTAAAGAGCGCGTCCACAAAGGGCGTCCAGACCCTCCCGGCGGAGGACAGCGGCAGACACAGCAGCGCCGCGCCGGCCAGTATGACGGCCACGAAGCTCAAGACCACGGCCCGGACGGGACTCACCCGCCGGCGCCTTTTCTTAACGTCCATCCCGCGCCTCCTCTCCAAGCGCATAATCATGGCTATTTTATACCATAAAGCCCTAAAGGTCAAGTCCGGCGTTAAAAAGTGTTGCCCCGGGAGGCCCATCGGGAAAAATCGCGAAAAAATTTGCCAAAGCTTTTGACTATCGGCCTATGGGGTGGTATTATAGAAAGGGACGACCCATTAAATTTCATTGGAGATGATACCGTGACTTATAAGCTCTCCGTCGCGGGCCTCACCCGCGACCTGCCCATCTGCAAGCTCTCGGACGACCTGTCCATCGCCGGATTTGTGATCTTCGGCGACGTGGAGTTGACCTGCGCCTGCGCCAGGGCCCTTTTGGACGCGGCGCCGGAGTACGACTACATGGTGGCGCCGGAGGCCAAGGCCATACCCCTCATCCACGAGATGGCCAAGCAGGCCGGCCGCAACGACTACTTCCTGGTGCGCAAAAAGGCCAAGGCGTACATGCACAACGTCTTCAAGGTGGAGGACCACTCCATCACCACCCAGGGCACCCAGTACCTCTACATGGACGGCGACGACGCGGCGAAGATGCGCGGCAAGCGCGTCATCATCATCGACGACGTCATCTCCACCGGCGGCTCCATCGCGGCGGTGGAGGAGCTGGTGAAGGAGGCCGGCGGCATCGTGGCCGCGAAAATGGCGGTCCTGGCCGAGGGCGACGCCGCCAAGCGCGACGACATCATCTTCCTTGAGCGCCTGCCCCTCTTCGACGGCGAGGGCAACCCCAAGGATTAAGGTTTGAACACAGCAGCTCCCCGGCGGGCTTCGCCGGGGAGCTCTTGTATTTTTCCATATAATATAATGTATCCTGCCGGGAGGGCTACTTGCCCTCGCTCCGGAAGCGGACGGTGAGGTTTGAGCAGACCAGCGACGCCGCGCCCGGGATGAGGACCAGGACCTTGTTGCCGCCCACGCCGGCGACAAAGACCACGTACAGCGCCACAAGGACCGTTATGGCCGCAAAGACCCAGGTCAGGATATTGAAGAGAGTGCTCTTTTTCATCTATGTACCCCCCCGTAATCAAAAACGCCAAAGGCTGGGCCTTCGGCGTTTTCCTTTGCCAACTTACTCGGCCATGCTGCTCAGCTTGGCGTCGAGGCTGCTCTTTTTATGAGCGGCGTTGTTCTTGTGGATAAGGCCCTTTGCGGCTGCCTTGTCCACTGTCTTGACAGCAACTTTATAGGCGCTTTCGGCCTCAGCGCGGTTACCGCCGGCGACAGCGGCATCGACCTTTTTGAGAACGGTCTTGAGCTCAGACCTGTCGGCCTTGTTGCGGGCGTTGCGGACCTCGCCGATGAGGACGCGCTTTTTCGCTGATTTGATGTTGGGCATTGACTGGCCACCTCCTCCTATAAAGTCACCGTTGAAATCAACCGTGCGGAATGGTATTTTAACATTCTTTCAGGAAAATTTCAACCCCTTTTTTAAATTTTTTATGTAAAGCCGATACATTTTTTGTTTTAGTGGAGATACTACCCCCATAACACAAGATATGGGGGCTATATTATGCTTTCACGCCGTTCGGATCTGGCCATGGAGGCCAGGAGGATCTGGAGCGAGGAAAACCCGGGGGAGCTGGAGGGCGCGGAGGAGGAGACGCGCAGCGACAGGGGCTTTTCCGTGGTCACCGTCCGCGTCACCGGCGACAGGGCCGCTGAGGAATTATGTAAACCAAAGGGGACTTACGTCACGGTGGAGCTGGGCCGGTTCCTGCGGCGGGAGGACGACGCCTTTTCCGACGGGGCCCAGGTCATCTCCGGCGTCCTGCGCCGGCTCCTGCCGGAGGGGGAGGGCACGGTCTTGGTGGCGGGGCTTGGCAACCCCTCCATCACCCCGGACGCCCTGGGGCACCTGACGGTGAAGAACGTGCTGGTGACGCGGCACCTCCGGGAGCGCAGCCCCCGGGAGTTCCAGGGCTTTGGCAGCGTGGCCGCCGTGGAGCCCGGGGTCCTGGGCACCACCGGGGTGGAGAGCGCGGACCTGGTGGAGGCGGTGGTCAAAAAGATACGCCCCCGGGCCGTTATCGCCGTGGACGCCCTGGCCTCCCGCAGCGCCGGGAGGGTCTGCACCACGGTGCAGATCTCCGATACCGGCATCGTCCCGGGGTCCGGGGTGGGGAACGCCCGGGCCGCGCTGTCCCGGGAGACGCTGGGCGTCCCGGTGATCGCCCTGGGCGTCCCCACCGTGGTGGACGCCGCCACCCTGGCGCTGGACCTGGCGCGGGAGGCGGGCAGCGAGCTGGACGCCCAGGCCCTCCGGGCCAGGAGCGCCGGGATGATCGTCACCCCCCGGGAGATCGACGCCAATGTGGCGGGCATCTCCCGCCTTATCGGCTACGGCATCGACCTTGCCATGCACCCGGGCCTGACGGTGGAGGACATCGACCTGTTTTTAGGCTGAATGTTTCACGTGAAACATCGCTGCCTGTCGAAAAAGCCCTGACGGGCTTTTCCGACAAGGGGAACGTGCGGGAAATTTTCGCTGAATTTTGCGAAATTCAGCGAAAACTTCCCTGCTGTCGCCCTGCGCGCACGCCCAAAGGGCGCACGCTTGTGCGACAAAAGGTATTTTTTCCGACGCGCATGTCGCCGGAAAAAATATTGAATTTGAGTTTTTTGACAAGCTGTGATGTTTCACGTGAAACATCGTCGCCGCGGGAGGCGCGATACAGGGCGATGTTTCACGTGAAACATCGCCGAGAAAAAACATTTACAAATTAACAGTTGAAATACGGCCGGGGTTGCTGTATAATGATTGCCATTGAAAAACACGGAGGCGCGTATGGGCAAGATCATCGCTGTGGCAAACCAGAAGGGCGGGGTGGGGAAGACCACCTCGGCGGTGAATCTCACCTGCGCGCTGACGCGGGAGGGCCGGAGGACGCTCTTGGTGGACCTGGACCCCCAGGGCAACGCCACCTCCGCCATGGGGGTGGACAAGCGCCGGGTGAAGGCCGGGACCTACGAGACGCTCATCGGCACCGAGACGCCGGAGAACGCAAAGATAAAGACGAAGTACGGGGATCTCCTGCCCTCCAACAAGTCCCTGTCCGGGGCGCTCATCGAGCTCGTGGAGCTGCCGGAGAGGGAATACATACTGAAAAAGGCCCTGGGGAGCGAGGCGGCCGGGTATGACTACATTATAATTGACTGCCCGCCCAGCCTGGAGCTGCTGACCCTCAATGGCCTCGTGGCCGCGGACACGGTGCTGGTGCCGGTACAGTGCGAGTACTTCGCGCTGGAGGGCCTTTCGGACCTGATGAACACGGTGCGGCTCATCAAGAGAAAGCTCAATCCGGCCCTGGAGATAGAGGGCGTGGTCCTGACCATGTTCGACGGCAGGACGAACCTCAGTATGCAGGTGGCGGCGGAGGTGAAAAAGTACTTCCGGGACAAGGTCCTGCGGACGGTGATACCCCGGAACGTGCGCCTCTCGGAGGCGCCCAGCCACGGAAAGCCGGTGATGGCCTACGACAGCGCCTCCCGCGGGGCCCTGGCGTACACCTCCCTTGCCAGGGAGATACTTGAGAGGAACGAAAAAGGGGGAAGAGCCTGATGGCAAAGGGATTGGGCAGCGGCCTTGGGGCGCTTTTGGGCGAGGAGGCCCTGCGGGACGGCGAGGAGGTCACGCGCCTGCCTATCGCCAGGATAGAGCCCCGGGCCGACCAGCCCCGGGAGAGCTTTGACCAGGAGAAGCTTGAGGAGCTGGCCCAGTCCATCCGGGACCACGGGCTTATCCAGCCCATCACCGTGCGGCCGCTGGAGGACGGGTACTACCAGATCATCGCCGGGGAGCGCCGCTGGAGGGCGGCGCGGCTGGCGGGCCTCATGGAGGTGCCGGTCAGCGTCCTGGAGGCCGACGACCGGGAGACGGCGGAGCTGGCGCTTATTGAAAATCTCCAGCGGGAGGATCTGAACCCTGTGGAGGAGGCCCGGGGCTACCGGAGCCTAATGACGGCCTTCGGACTTACGCAGGAGAAGGTTTCCGAGCGGGTGGGGAAGTCCCGGCCCGTGATCGCCAACGCCCTGCGGCTCCTGCGGCTGCCGGAGGACGTGCAGGAGCTGCTGGCAGACGAGAGCCTTTCCCTGAGCCAGGCCAGGGCCATATTGGAGCTGGAGGACCCGGAAAAGCAGCGGGACGCCGCCAAAAAAGCCGCGGCGGAGGGCCTGTCCGTCCGGGAGACGGCGGCGCTGGTGAAAAGGATGGCCTCCGGCAAAAAGCCCGCGCCCAGAAAGAACCACCGCCTGGGTCCGGACGGCGTGGACTACATGGCGGAGGTGGAGCGGGAGCTCACCGACCGGCTGGGCCGCCGGGTGCGCGTGGACGCCGGCCCCAGGGGCGGGACCCTGCGGATAGAATATTACGACGCCCAGGATTTTGAGGCCCTGCGGCGCGCGCTTATATCAGTAAAAACGGAGTGGGATAAAAAATGAAGCTGGAAAAGCGGGGAGACGCCCCGTCCGGGGCGGAGCCCCCGCGCAGAGAGGACACCCCCCCGATAAACCCGAAAAAACGGGAGGTTTCCGTCATAATTTACACGCTGGTGCTCTTCGTGGTGGCCCTGGCGCTGATCTTGCTATCGTACAAGATACAGCAGCGGGCCAATACGACGCTCAGCGACATAACCGAGCAGCACGGCGAGGTCACCGCCCAGGCCCTGAGGAATATCGAGGAGCTGCAGCAGAAGAACCTGGAGCTCACCCAGGAGCTGAACGACGCCCGGGACGAGCTCCGGGACGCCCAGCGCCGGATGGAGGAGCTTGAGGCGAGCGCCGGGGAGCTTAAAGAGGAGCGGGACGCCCTGAACGCCCAGATAAAGGAGCTCAACATGAAGGCGGAGGACCTGGAAAAGAGCGCCCTGGCCTCCGGGACGCTGATGAAGCTGGTGACCGGCACGGACCCGGAGGACCGGGAGGAGCTTCTCCGCCGGATGGCCTCCCTGAGCCAGTATCTCGACGCGGAGGGCGCGCAGATCTATAACGCCTTTATCGAGAGCCTGAAGGCCGGCACGGCGGAAGAACCGGAAAATGAGGAAAAACCCAACGATTCGGAGGATAAAGCCAATGATTGACATAAAGCTCATCCGCGAGGACCCGGAGCTGGTCCGGGAGAACATACGAAAGAAATTTCAGGACGAAAAGCTGCCCTTGGTGGACCGGGCCCTGGAGCTGGACCGCCTCAACCGCGCGGCCATAAACGAGGCCAGCGACCTGCGGGCAAAGCGCAACCAGCTCTCCAAAAAAGTGGGGATGCTCATGGGCCAGGCCAAAAAGGACCCGGCGAAGGCGGAGGAGGCCGAGGCCGTGAAGGCCCAGGTCAAGGCCGACGGCGAGAGGCTCTCGGAGCTGGAGGGCCTGGAGGAGAAGTACGCCGCGGAGCTCCACGCCGTGATGATGAAGATTCCCCAGATCATCGACGCCTCCGTCCCCATCGGCCCGGACGACAGCCACAACGTGGAGGTCCAGCGCTTCGGGGAGCCGGCGGTGCCCGATTTTGAGATCCCCTACCACACGGACATCATGGAGAGCTTCAACGGGATAGACCTGGACGGCGCCCGGCGGGTGGCCGGAAACGGGTTTTACTACCTCATGGGCGACGTGGCGCGCCTCCATGAGGCGGTGCTGGCCTACGCCAGGGACTTTATGATCGGCAAGGGCTTCACCTACGTCATCCCGCCCTTTATGATGCACGGCGCCATCGTGGAGGGGGTCATGAGCCAGTCGGACATGGACGCCATGATGTACAAAATAGAGGGGGAGGACCTGTACCTCATCGGCACGTCGGAGCACTCCATGATCGGCCGGTATATCGACCAGATCCTGCCCGAGGCCAGCCTGCCCCACACCCTCACCAGCTACAGCCCCTGCTTCCGCAAGGAGAAGGGCGCCCACGGCGTGGAGGAGCGGGGCGTCTACCGCATCCACCAGTTTGAAAAGCAGGAGATGATCGTGGTCTGCAAGCCCGCGGAGTCCATGGAGTGGTATGAAAGGCTCTGGCGCTACTCCGTGGAGCTCTTCCGCAGCATGGACATCCCGGTGAGGCAGCTTGAGTGCTGCTCCGGGGACCTGGCGGACCTGAAGGTCAAGTCCTGCGACATCGAGGCCTGGAGCCCCCGCCAGCAAAAGTATTTCGAGGTCTGCTCCTGCTCCAACCTGGGCGACGCCCAGGCGCGGCGGCTGCGGATACGGATAAAGGGGGAGGACGGCAGGACGTACCTGGCCCACACCCTCAACAACACCTGCGTGGCCCCGCCCCGGATGCTCATCGCCTTCTTGGAAAACAACCTCTCCGCCGACGGCTCCGTGCGCATCCCGGAGGTCCTGCGGCCCTACATGGGCGGCAAAGAGCGGCTGGAGCGCTGCCCCAAGGTGTGATACTAATTAAATGAATATTAGTATGACCTGAGCAAATATCGCATAAATCAGCAATAAAATTAATATTTATATAAGGAGGAACCCCAAAATGAAAGCAATATGGAAGATTCTCTTAGGCGCAACTGCCGTGGCCGCGGTAGCCCCCTACAGCGTCAAAAAGGACGAGGAGAGCGGCGCCGTGGTGGTGAAGTCCGTGACCTGGAAGGCCACCTACACCAAGGACGACCAGGGCAAGCACGTGGACGTGAAGCTCCTGCCCGCCCTCCAGCGCGACGAGGAGTGCTGCTGCGACGACGAGTGCCGCTGCGACGAGGAGTGCCGCTGCGACGAGTCCCAGGAGAGCGACGAGGGCGGCATCACCATCGACGTCACCGTAGAGCCCGAAGCCCCCGCCGAGCCCGAGACGCCCGCCGAGCCCGAGGCCCCCGCCGAGCCCCGCCCCGAGGAGGCGTGAGCCCCGGAGACACCGCAAGGAGAGTACATAGATGAAAAAATTTTTCAGCGAATTCAAGGCGTTTATCAATAAGGGCAACGTGCTGAACCTGGCCGTGGGCGTCATCATCGGCGGAGCCTTCAGCACCATCACCACGTCCCTGACCAACGACGTCATCATGCCCATCGTCTCCATCTTCCTGGGCGGCGTGGACTTCTCGTCCATGACCGTGACCCTGCCCACCTTCTACAAGGTGGCGGAAGACGCCGTGCCCAACACCCTGAATTACGGCAACTTCATCTCCGCCGTCATCAACTTCCTCATTCTGGCCTTTGTGGTCTTCTGCATCGTCAAGGCGTTCAACAGCGCCTCCGAGAGGGCGAGGAAGAAGAAGGAGGAGGCCCCCGCCGCGCCTCCCGCGCCCCCGGAGCCCTCCAAGGAGGAGGTCCTGCTCACCGAGATCCGGGACATTCTGGCCAAGAAAAAGTAAAATGCTGGAAGAAATCGTTGCCGGGGGCGCCTCCGCCCTCGGCATCTCCCTCCCCCAGGGCGCCCCGGCCCTCTACCGCCGGTATTACGAGCGGCTCACCGAGGCCAACCGGCGCTTCAACCTGACCGCCATTGAGGGGGAGGACGAGGCCGCGCGGCTGCACTTCCTGGACAGCGCGGCGGCTTTGAAATTCGCCGGCCTTGCCGGGAAGTCCGTCATCGACGTGGGCACCGGCGGGGGACTGCCGGGGCTGGCCATGAAGATCGCGGAGCCCGCCATGGAGCTGACGCTGTTGGACGCCACCGAAAAAAAAGTGGCGTTTTTGGCGTCTCTGACGGAGGAACTGGGCATTCCCTGCCGGTGCGTGGCGGGGCGGGCCGAGGAGCTCTCCCGCCAGCCGGAGCACCGGGAGCGCTACGACGCCGCCGTGGCCCGGGCCGTGGCGGAGCTGCGGGTACTCAGCGAGCTCTGCCTGCCCTTTGTCAGGGTGGGCGGAAAATTCCTGGCGCTGAAAGCCGCGGCCTCCGACGGGGAGATCGACGCCGCCCGGAGCGCCATCGCCGCCCTGGGGGGCAATATTTCCGGGATATACGAGTATACTATACCGGGCGCCGGGATCCTCCGCCGGGTGGTGGTGGTGGAAAAAACCGCCCCCACCCCGGAAAAATACCCCCGCCGCTGGTCGGCGATGGTGAAGCGGGGAGCATAAGGGGCTTTCGTTACGCAACTCTCTCCCGTCAAGCACCCCCCTTTTTTTCGAACCAATAATCTTACCCCCCGATACCGGCGGTATCGGGGCATTGCCGCGTGGAGTGATAGGCTATGTCAATGGAAATTTTAACCAAATCAATTGTGGACGAGGAGTCCGTATCGCGAATCCTCACGGCCATCGACGCCGGGAGGTGCCCGGCGCTGCTCTCCGGCGCGGGGGCGCTGCCCCGGGCCCACGCGGCGGCGGCCGTCTATCTGAGCTGTTCCCGGCCCCTGCTGGCGCTGTGCGCCGACGAGGGGGAGGTCCGCCGCATGGCGGAGGACCTGGCGGCCTTCACGGGGGCGGAGCCGGTGGAGCTCAGCGCCCGGGACTTCGTCTTTCACAACGTGGAGGGCGCCAGCCGGGACGGGGAGCGCCGGCGCCTGGCGGCGTTCCGCCGCGTCATGGCGGAGCCCCGGCCCATCGTGGTGGCCACGCCGGACGCGCTGATGCAGCGGACCGTGCCCCCGGATGTCTTAGAGCGCCTGACCGTGGAGCTCCGGGTCGGCGGAACCGGGGAGCCGGGGAAAATCGCGGCGACCCTAATCGCGGCCGGGTACGAGCGCACGGAGCAGGTGGAGGGCGCGGGCCAGTTCGCCCTGCGGGGCGGCATTCTGGACGTCTTTTCCCCGGCCTACGACTACCCCGTGCGGTGCGAGTTCTGGGGCGACGAGATCGACTCCATGGGCTATTTCGACGTCTCCAGCCAGAGGCGCGTGGAAAATATCAGCTCCTGCATCATCCTCCCGGCCCGGGAGACGCCCGTCAACGCCGCCGTGGGCGGGATCCAGGGGCTCGTCTCCCGGATGGACGACTACGGAAAGCGGCTTTTGCGCCGGAGGAGCACCCGGCGGGAGCTTTTGGAGACGATTCTGGCGGATATGGACCGGCTCAGGGACGGGCGGTCCCTCCCGGCCTCCGACAGGTATCTGGACCTGCTCTTCGACCCGGCCACGGCCCTGGACTACCTGCCCCGGGACGCGGTGGTGGTGCTGTGCGAGCCCTCGCGCCTTGCCGAGCGGGCGAAAAACTACGTCTGGCAGCTTGGGGAGGATCTGACGAGCTTAAAGGAGTCCAACGTCATGGAGGGGGAGCCGGAGCGGCTTATCGAGCCCTGGGAGTCGGCCGTCCAGCGGCTTTCGGACTTCCCGGTGGTGATGATGGCCAGCTTCACCGCCTCCCAGTACCCCCTGCGGCCCAGGACTCTGGCGGCGCTGACGGCAAAGCAGCTCCCCAGCTACGGCGGCAGCCTGGAGACGGCGGCCTCGGACATCGCCCACTACAAAAAATCCGGCTCCGGCGTGGTGGTCCTGGCCCGGGACCGGCGCAGAGCCGAGATCTTGAAGGAATTTTTAGACGGCAAGGGCATCTCCGCGGCCTTTGACTTCGACCTTACGGCCCTGCCGGGGCCCGGGAGCTGCGTCATCGCCGTGGGGGCGCTGTCGGCGGGGCTGGAGTACCCGGGGATGAAGCTGGCGGTCATCACCGAGGGCCAGATCTCCCAGGGGCTCTTCCGCCGGAAGTCCAGAAAAAAGCTTCCGGCGGGCCGCCAGAAGCTGGACAGCTTCACCGACCTCGCCCCCGGGGACCTGGTGGTCCACGAGGCCTACGGCATCGGGCGCTTCGTGGGGCTTGTAAAGCGGGAGGTGGACGGCGCGCAGAAGGACTACATCAAGATCGCCTACGCCGGCACCGACTCCCTCTACATCCCCGCCACGCAGCTCGACGCCGTCTCCAAGTATATCGGCGCCGGGGAGGATGCGCCGGTGAAGCTCTCAAAGCTGGGCGGCGGCGACTGGGCAAAGGCCAAGACAAAGGCCAAGGCCGCGGTGAAGGACCTGGCCGACGGGCTCATACGCCTCCAGGCCGAGCGGCAAAAGGCCACGGGCCACGCCTTCTCCCCGGACACCCCCTGGCAGCGGGAGTTTGAGGACAACTTCGAGTATCAGGAGACGGACGACCAGCTCCGGGCCGTCCGGGAGATCAAGGCCGACATGGAAAATCCCGTGCCCATGGACAGGCTCCTGTGCGGCGACGTGGGCTACGGCAAGACGGAGGTGGCCCTCCGGGCCGTGATGAAGTGCGTCATGGACGGCCGTCAGGCGGCCATCCTGGTCCCCACCACGGTCCTGGCCCAGCAGCACTACCAGACGGCGGCCCGGAGGTTTGACGGCTTTCCCGTGTCCATCGAGGTCCTGAGCCGCTTCCGCTCCCCCGCCCAGGTGAAAAAGGCCCTCCAGGGGGTGGAGGACGGCAGCGTGGACATCGTCATCGGCACCCACAAGCTCCTGCAAAAGGACGTTCGCTTCAAAAGGCTGGGCCTTTTGGTGGTGGACGAGGAGCAGCGCTTCGGCGTCCAGCACAAGGAGCGTCTGAAGGAGTTGGCCCACCAGGTGGACGTGCTGACCCTCTCCGCCACGCCCATCCCGCGGACGCTGAACATGGCCCTCTCCGGCGTGCGGGACATGTCAACCATCGAGGAGCCCCCCTCCGACCGCCAGCCGGTGCAGACGTATGTGATGGAGCACGACTGGGGCGTCCTCACCGACGCCATTCGGCGGGAGCTGAGCCGCGGCGGGCAGGTGTACTACCTCCACAACCGGGTGGAGAACATCGAGCGCACCGCCGCGAAAATAAGGGAGCTCATCGAGGGCGTCACCGTGGCTGTGGCCCACGGGAAGATGGACGAGGAGCAGCTCGGCGCCGTCATGGACGCCATGCAGGCCGGGGACATCCAGGTGCTGGTCTGCACCACCATCATCGAGACAGGCATCGACATCCCCAACGTCAATACCCTCATCATCGAGGACGCGGACAAAATGGGCCTGGCGCAGCTCCACCAGATACGGGGCCGGGTGGGCCGGTCCAGCCGCCGCGCCTTCGCCTACTTCACCTTCCGGCGCGACAAGGTCCTCACCGAGGTGGCGGAGAAGCGCCTGTCCGCCATCCGGGAGTTCGCGGAGTTCAACTCCGGCTTCAAGATCGCCATGCGGGACCTGGAGATCCGCGGCGCCGGGAACATCCTGGGCGCGGAGCAGTCCGGCCACATGATGAGCGTGGGGTATGACATGTACCTGAAGCTCCTGGAGGAGGCCGTCCACGAGGAAAAGGGCGAGCGGGTCCCCCGGATGCCGGAGTGCTCCGCGGACCTGGCCGTCTCCGCCAACATCCCGGAGGATTACGTCAGATCCGGCGAACAGCGCATGGACCTCTACCGCCGCATCGCCCACATCCGCACGGAGGAGGACGCCGACGACATGACCGACGAGCTCATCGACCGCTTCGGCGACCCGCCCCCGGCGGTGAACGCCCTCATCCACATCGCCCTTTTGCGCGGGGAGGCGGCGGACACCGGCATCTCGGAGATCAGCCAGAAGCAGGGCCGCGTCGTCTTCGCCCTCCGGGAATTTGAGCTGGAGCGCGTCAGCCGCCTCTACGCCCTGCCCAAATACAAGGGCCGCGTAAAGATCGAGGCCGGCGCCAAGCCCTCCGTCTCCCTGAAGCTCAACCCCGGCGAGCGCGTCCTGAACGCCGCCGTAGCCTTCGTAAGAGACTATAAAACCGCCGGATGAGGCGGGGGGGGAAAATAGGTACGGCGGGATCACGGATACATCCCAAATCAACGTGAACCCCCAAATTCGCTGTACGGGCCGCCGCCCACGGCGGCCCTTTCCCCGTTTTTTGCCGCGGCCCGTACAGCGGGGACGGGGGATTCATCGTTTACCGGAAAACGGGCCGCCTTTGGGGCGGCCCGTTTTTGATACTATTCTCCAATAAAAAGTAGACTTTTTATTGGAGAAGCGCCGCTAAACGCGTCGCTCTTTTTGGCGGCAAAGCCGCCAAAAAGACGTCTCATATGATCTCCTACGCGCTTCGCGCTATAAAAAGCAGACATTTTTCAAATGTCTACTTTTTAAAGGAAATCAGTATGAATCGGTTTTATTTTCCCAGCCGTATCATGCTCCAGCTCTTGTGGGGGAGGAGCGTGCGGAGGGCGCCGGACTCTATGGCGGTGGCGGTATACCGCCGGGGGACGATACGGTCCGGGCGGGCCTCGGTGTTCACGGCGTAGAGGTCCTCGTCCGCCAGGATGACGTGCTCCAGAAGCCGCATGTCCGCAAACTGCCGGAGGTCCGCCGTGAGCTCCAGGTCCTCCTCCAGGTCCCGGTTGACGGCGAAGATGGCAAGCTCCCCGGCGCCGTCGTTCCACACGGCCACGCTGTCCAGCATGGGGACCTCACCGTACTTTTTCGTCTCATACGTGGGCGACTCCACCTTTGTCTCCAGGGCCACGCCCCGGCCGTATTTGCCGGTGAGCAGGTAGGGGTAGTAGATGGTCTGCCGCCAGGCGCCGGTGTCGGAGGTCATGATGGGGGCGATGACGTTCACGAGCTGCGCAAGGCAGGCGATCTTCACCCGGTCCGCGTGGCGCAGGAGGGTTATGAGCATACTTCCCACCAAAAGGGCGTCCTGGAAGTCGTAGACGTCCTCAAGCTGATGGGGCGCCCGGGTCCAGCGGGGAATCTTCTTGTCCTGCTCCTGGGAGTGATACCAGACGTTCCACTCGTCAAAGGAGATGTTGACGGTCTTTTTGCTGTGCTTTTTGGCCTTCACGTAGTCGCAGACGCTGGCCACGTCGGTGATGAAACGGTCCATGTCCACGCTGTTGGCCAAAAACGACCGGGGGTCCCGCTCCGCGTCGCCGTAGTAGCGGTGCATGGACACGTAGTCCACGTTGTCATAGCACTGATCGAGGACGGTGGCCTCCCACTCGCCGAAGGTGGGCATGTCGGAGCCGGAGCTCCCGCAGGCCACGAGCTGGATGGAGGGGTCCAGGTCCCGCATGGCCTTGGCCGTCTCGTTGGCAAGGCGCCCGTACTCCATGGCCGTCTTGTGGCCGATCTGCCAGGGGCCGTCCATCTCGTTACCCAGGCACCAGAGCTTGAAACCGTGGGGCTGGGCGTATCCGTGGGCCCGGCGAAGGTCGCTGAGCGCCGTCCCCCCGGGGAGGTTGCAGTACTCCAGAAGCTCCACCGCCTCCGCCACGCCCCGGGTGCCCAGGTTGACGGCCATCATCACGTCCGTCCCGGCCGCTTTGGCCCAGTCGGAAAACTCGTTGACGCCCACCTCGTTGCTCTCCACCACGCCCCAGGCCAGGTCCACCCGCCGGGGCCGGAGCTCCCGGGGCCCCACGCCGTCCTCCCACTTGTAGCCGGAGACGAAATTGCCGCCGGGGTAGCGGACCACGGGGACGTCCAGCTCCCGGACCAGCTCCAGGGTGTCCCGGCGGAAGCCGCGCTCGTCGGCAAAGGGGCTGCCGGGCTCGTATATCCCGCCGTAGACCGCCCGGCCCAGGTGCTCGATGAAGGAGCCGTAAATGCGCCGGTCTATCCGGCTCACCGCAAAATCGCGGTCAAATGTGATCTTCGCTTTTTTCATTGAAACAGTATCCTCCGTTATTTCGCCGCCGGGTACTCGTTGCACAGGAGCCTGTAGGGGGGCTCGTCCTCCTCGATTTTCGGGAAGCGGCCCA
>CANROF010000039.1 GCA_947632155.1 uncultured Oscillospiraceae bacterium | reverse complement strand
TGTTCCCCACAGGCTCCTGAACGAAGACAGATTAACTAAGTAGGTTCACAATGTTTCCATATCCCCACGAGCAGATGCGCGTCGGAAAAAATACCTTTTGTCGCACAAGTGTGCCCCTGCGGGGCGCGCGCAGGGCGACAGCAGGGAAATTTTTCTGAATTTCGCAAAATTCAGCGAAAATTTCCCGTACGTTCCCCTTGTCGGAAAAGCCCGTCAGGGCTTTTTCGACAGGCTGCCCCCCGGCGCCCCTTTTGTCAAGGGCGCCGGGGCTTTTTTTATTGGTTTTCGAGGTTGGCGCGGACGGCTTTGAGGAAGGCTGCGGTGGTGACCTTTCTGACGTCCGGGTCCGGGCAGAGGAGGGCCAGGTCGCCGGTCATGACGCCGGAGTTGATGGTATCGAGGACCGCCTTCTCCAGTCTGTCCGCGAAGTCCGAAAGCGGCCTGTTCCCGTCCAGCTCCCCGCGCTTGCGGAGGGCACCGCTCCAGGCAAAGACGGTGGCCACGGGGTTTGTGGAGGTCTGCTCGCCTTTCAGATACCGATAGTAGTGGCGCGTGACGGTGCCGTGGGCGGCCTCGTACTCGAAATTCCCGTCCGGGGAGACGAGCACCGAGGTCATCATGGCGAGGGACCCGAAGGCGGTGGAAACCATGTCGCTCATGACGTCGCCGTCGTAGTTTTTGCAGGCCCAGATAAAGCCGCCCTTACTGCGGATGACCCGGGCCACGGCGTCGTCGATGAGGGTGTAGAAGTACTCGATTCCCGCGGAGGCGAATTTCTCCGCGTACTCCTCATCGAAGATGCGCTGGAAGATGAATTTGAAGGTCTGGTCGTACTGCTTGGAGATGGTGTCCTTGGTGGAAAACCACAGGTCCTGCCGGGATGAGAGGGCGTACTCAAAGCAGCTCCTGGCGAAGGCCTCGATGGAGCTGTCCTTATTGAACATGGACTGCAAAACCCCGGGGCACTCGTAGTCATAGACCGTCCGGCGGAAGCTCTCCCCGTTTTCGCCGGTGAAGAGAAGCTCCGCCCTGCCCGGGCCGGGGACCCGGTACTCCGTGGCCTTGTAGACGTCGCCGTAGGCGTGGCGGGCGATGGTGATGGGGGCCTGCCAGGTGCTGACCACGGGCTTTATGCGGCTCGTCATGATGGGGGCCCTAAAGACCGTGCCGTCCAGGGCCGCGCGGATGGTGGCGTTGGGGCTTTTCCACATCTCGTGGAGCTTATACTCCTCCACCCGCTGGGCGTTGGGGGTGATGGTGGCGCATTTGACGGCCACGTGGAGCCTTTTGGTGGCCTGGGCGGCGTCCAGGGTCACCTGATCGGCGGTGGCGTCCCGGTTGGGGAGGCCCAGGTCATAATATTCGGTGTTCAGCTCCACAAAGGGGCTCAAGAGCTCGTCCTTGATCTCCTGCCAGATAATGCGGGTCATCTCGTCCCCGTCCATCTCCACGATGGGATTCATTTTTATCTTATCCATAGTTCAGATCCTCACTTTTTCTGAGAAGCATACCAGTTCATGAGACAGCCCGTCAGGATGATCTCCCGCTCCTTCTGCGTGAGCTCCGGGAGCTTCAGGGTAATCACGCGGACCTCTCCCCCGGAGAGGACCCTGGCCGGGACCTCCCGGGCCCCGTTCGCCACGGCCGTCCGGATGCCGGGGACGTACACGCAGTCGCCCACCTCATAGGGAAATTCGGTGTTCTCGTCCAGATTAAAGGGCAGGATGCCCCAGTTTATACAGTTGGAGCGGTAGCGCTTGGTGGCGTACTCGTAGCAGATATTGGCCGCGCCCCCCAGCACCCGCTGGCAGGAGGCCGCCTGCTCCCGGGCCGAACCGTCCCCGGGGCGGTTGGCGAAGATGGCGGAGGCGAAGGCGGTGTTTTCGGTATCGAGAGCGCCCAGGGCCTCATAGATTTTAACAAGCTCCCCCTCAACCGCGCCCGCGCCGCGCCTCGCGATGTCCTGGGCCCGGCCCACATACCCCGGGTCGCGCCTTGAGAGGGCGAAGGTGGCCAGCTTCATGGGGTTTGACCGGTAGCTGGAGGTATCCCCGGAGGGGATGAGCTCGTCCGTGGTGGTGACGGGGTCCCGGAGGACGCTGGCAAGCTCCAGAACGATATTCTCGGGCAGCGCCGGGATGGCGGGCCACTCGGTGATGTTGGGCCCCAGGCGCAGCTCCTCCTCCGGGTGTGGATCTCCGAAGCCGTTGTAGACCCGGCTTTCGTAGGGGGAGCGGTCATACCGGCGCTCCACGGCGGCGGGGGGCGTGTAGTCCACCTCGTCCGCCCCGGTGAGGACGCCGCCATTTCGCGCCGTGGCGGCGATGGACCGGGCGTCCATCAGCGCCACGCAGGAGAGCTGCCCCTCCGCGGGCTTGGAGCCCTCACGGTTGGGGAAGTTGCGGGTACAGTGGCGGATACTAAGCCCGCCGTTCATGGGCACGTCCCCCGCCCCGAAGCATGGTCCGCAGAAGCAGGGCTTGAGGACCGCCCCCATGGCGGTGAGCTTTTGCGTGACGCCGTTGGCCATAAGCTCCATGCTCACCGGCAGGCTGGGCGGATAGACGGTCAGGTCAAAGTACCCCGTCCCGATGCCGCCGCCCTCCAAAATGGCCGCGGCCTCGGCGATGTTGTCGTACATCCCCCCGGAGCACCCGGCGATGACGCCCTGGTCCACGTGGAGCTGGCCGTTTTTCACCTTGCTCAAAAGGTCAAGCTTTGCCTTGCCCTTAAATTTGCTCTCGGCGGACTTCTCTGTCTCCCGCAAAATGTCGGTGAGGTTCGCTTTCAGCTCCCGGATGGTGTGCGCCTCGCTGGGGTGGAAGGGGAGGGCGATCATGGGCTCTATCCGGGACAAGTCGATCTCCACGCAGGCGTCGTACCAGGCCCCCGCCCCCGGCTCCAGCTTTTTATAATCCTCCGGCCGGCCGTGGACGCGGTAATACTCCTCCACCAGCCCGTCCGTCTGCCATATGGAGGAAAGACACGCCGTCTCCGTGGTCATGACGTCGATGCCGATGCGAAAATCCATGGGCAGGCTCTCAACGCCGGGCCCGGCGAACTCCAAAACGGAGTTGAGGACAAAGCCGTTTTTATAGACCGCCCCGCAAAGCGCTATGGCCACGTCCTGGGGCCCCACGCCGCGGCGCGGCGCGCCGGTGAGATACACCAGCACCGTCCGGGGGTAGGCGATGTCGTAGGTGGCCTCCAAAAGCTGCTTTACGATCTCGGGGCCGCCCTCGCCCACGCCCATGGTCCCCAGGGCCCCGTAGCGGGTGTGGCTGTCGGAGCCCAGGATCATCTTTCCGCATCCGGCCAGCTCCTCCCGGGCGTACTGATGGATGACGGCGAAGGAGGGGGGCACGAAGATGCCGCCGTACTTCCGCGCCGCCGAGAGGCCGAAGGCGTGGTCGTCGGCGTTGATGGTCCCGCCCACGGCGCAGAGCGAGTTGTGGCAGTTGGTCATGACGTAGGGCACCGGGAAGCGCTCAAGGCCGGAGCCCTTGGCCGTCTGGATGATGCCCACGTAGGTTATGTCGTGGGAGATGAGGCTGTCGAAGCGGAGCCTCAGATCCTTCCCGTCCCGCCCCTGGTCGTGGGCGGTCAAAATGGCGTGGGTCATGGTCCTGCGGCGGCCCTCCTCCGGGGTAAGACCGCAGGGGTTTAAGAAGTACCCGTCACCGTGGAGCTTGATCATGGTATCACCTCAAAAACGACTTATTGATTTATCTTTATAAAGTATACCAGCAAATCCGGCGGGATTCAATAGCCGCGCCTTTGTTTCTTTGCATAAAAGTGCGGCGCGGGAGGGGCGCGTCTTTGGCCAAAAGTGAATTTTTTATTATAAAACTTGCATTTTTCAGCCCGGTAAAGTATAATATGTCCTGTATAAAAAGGTTTTGTCTGATATTGTCGCTTGTGAAAATGAAAGAAGGCTTACTTTTGAATTCAGAATTTACCGCTTCCCGGGACTACGCCCGGCTCATATCCGAGGGGCTGAAGTCCGAGTACAAAATATCCGACGCCGCCTACGACGACAGCGTGAAGCGGGGCCTGCGCAACGCCGATGGCTCTGGCGTGGTGGCGGGCGTGTCCAAGATCGGCTCCGTCCGGGGCTACTACATCGAGGACGGCCAGCGCGTCCCCCACGAGGGCAAGCTCTTCTACCGCGGCTACGACGTGGAGGACATCGTAAACGCCCACCGGGCCTCTGACACCTTCGGCTACGAGGAGGTGGCGTATCTCCTGCTGTGCGGAAAGCTCCCCACCAGGGCGCAGGAGGATAAATTCGTGGAGATCCTGTCTGCCGCCAAGGCTCTGCCCGACGGGTATTTCGAGAACGAGCTGATGAAGCGCCCCAGCCCCAACATCATGAACGCCCTGGCGCACTCGGTCCTGTCCCTCTACGGCTACGACGACAACCCGGACGACACCTCGGTCATCAACGTGCTTCGCCAGTCCGTGGAGCTCATCGCCCGCTTTCCCACCATCGTGGCCCAGACCTACGCCATGAAGCGCCACTACTACGACGGCGCGTCTCTCTATATCCACAACCCCAAGGCGGACCTGACGCTGGCGGAGAATTTCCTGCGCCTGGCCCGCCGGGACAAGAGCTACACCGACAAGGAGGCCAAGCTCCTCGACGCCCTTTTGATGCTCCACGCGGAGCACTCCGGCGGCAACAATTCCACCTTCGTCTGCCGGGCCGTCACCTCCACCGGTGCGGACACCTACGGCGCCATCGCCGCGGCCATCAGCTCCCTGAAGGGGCCCCTCCACGGCGGCGCCAACGAGGCCGTGATGCACATGATCGCCGACATCTTGGAGCACGTCCGGGACCCCAAGGACGACGGCGAGGTGGGGGCGTATCTCGACAAGATATTGGACGGCGAGGCCAATGACCGCTCCGGCAAGATCTACGGCCTGGGCCACGCGGTCTACACCGTCTCCGACCCCCGGGCCCAGATTCTGAAGGAGCTCATCGGCGAGATGGCGGAGACGCGGGGCTACAGCGACGAGTACCTCATCGCCGAGCGGGTGGAGCGCCTGGGCATCCCCAAGCTCATGGAGCGCAAGGGCAAGACCATGCCCATCCCGGCCAACGTGGACCTCTACTCCGGCATCGTCTACAAGATGCTGGGCATCCCGGAGGACCTGTACACGCCGCTCTTCGCCGTCAGCCGCATCTCCGGCTGGTGCGCCCACCGCCTGGAGGAGCTCATCACCTCCGGCCGCATCATGCGCCCCGCCTACCGCTCCGCCGCCACAAGACAGACGTATATTCCCATCGAGGATAGATAAAAAAGCCGCGGCCTTTTCAAAAAGGGCCGCGGTTTTTTTGCAATTATGATTTGCTCATTTTAAAAAACGAAAAATGAACCTTTCCCGGCCTTTGCGCGTCTATATGGGTGAAGCCGGTTTTAAAAATGATGTTTTTAAATGATATAGGGAGGTGACGGTATGGAGGGGTTTGAGGCGCTTTTGCGGGAGCACGGGGCGGCGGTGGAGCGGTATGTCCGGTACCGCGTCTGCTTTATGCCGAATTGGGGCTTCGGTGAGGATAACTGCGGCAACGAGACGAACCTCCGCCCAAAGGGCGACATCCTGCGGGACGGGCAGGACGTCAAGACCCAACGCCGGGATTTCCTCCTGGACATTGTGGGCCGGTACGCCGTCACCGTCGGCGGGAGGACCTACGACACCGTGTGCGTCATGGACGTGGAGACATACAACTGCGGCGTGGTGTCGGAGCAGTTCCTCGACAGGAACGGCAGGACCGTCCTCTGGCGCAGGTATAACCGCGACGACTGGGCCCTGGACGTCTACAAGGCCCCCTGGAGCCAGCGCCTGCCGGAAAATGAACGCCTCACCGTCAACGGCACGGCCTACGTCCACTGGTACGACTGCATAACCGACTACATCCTCTGATCAAACCCCCGCCGCAACCCCGCATCCCCAATTCAATATTTTTCGCGGGGCTTCGCCTCGCGAAAAATCCCTTTTGTCAAATCCGGTGTGTCCGGCCCTCCGGGGCCGGATGCGCCGGATTTGACAGCAGGAAGGCCCGGCGTGAATTTCGCAAAATTCACGCCGGGCCTTCCAAGCCAGTTTTAGTAATTTTCCGCGTGGACCTCGAAGAAGCTCTGGGGGTGGTTGCAGGTGGGGCAGACCTCGGGGGCCTTTGTGCCGACGCAGATGTGGCCGCAGTTGCGGCATTCCCATACCTTGACCTCGCTCTTCTCAAAGACCTTGGCAGTCTCCACGTTCCGGAGAAGGGCGCGGTAGCGCTCCTCGTGATGGCGCTCAATCTCCGCCACCAGGCGGAAGCGGGCGGCCAGCTCCGGGAAGCCCTCCTCCTCGGCGGTCTTGGCAAAGCCGGCGTACATGTCGGTCCACTCGTAGTTCTCGCCGTTTGCGGCGGCGGCCAGATTCTCGGCGGTGGTGCCGATGCCCTGGAGCTCCTTGAGCCAGAGCTTGGCGTGCTCCTTTTCGTTGTCCGCGGTCTTGAGGAACAGGGCGCTTATCTGCTCGTAGCCCTCCTTTTTCGCCACGGAGGCGAAGTAGGTGTACTTGTTGCGGGCCTGGGACTCGCCGGCAAAGGCGGCCTCCAGGTTCTTCTCGGTCTGAGTGCCTGCGTATTTGCTCATTTTAACTCTCTCCTTCATAATTATTTCTCACTTTTAATGAGAATCATTCCTGTTTATATTGTATTATATCCCGCCTCAACTGTCAAGCAAAAAAACCGGCGCATCCGATTGGTATCCGCCATTGACGCGCCGGGTAAGGTCATTTCTTTTCCTGCTCCGGGGAGTTCTTCTGCTCCGGGGCGTTCTCCGGGGCGGCGGGGCGCTTTTTGCGGAGCCTTCTGGAGCCCTTCTCCGACGGGGCGGGGGACGGGCGGGGGCGAAGCTCCCCGGTGGCGGGGTCCACGGAGGCCATGTCCACGTACTTTTCCGTCTCGGTGGGGAGGCCGCGGGCCCGCAGGTGCCTGGCCACGCCGCGGCGGGCGATGTTGTAGAGCACCGTGGTCATGGGCACGCCCACGACCATGCCGCCGATGCCGAAGAGCCCGCCGAAGAAGAGGATGGCGAACATGATCCAAAAGCCGGAGAGGCCGGACCGGGAGGCGTGGATCCTGGGCTTGAGGATCTGGCCGTCGATCTGCTGGAGCACCACGGTGAAGATGACGAAGATGAGGGCCTGGGTGGGGTTTTCCAGCAATATCAGCAGGGTGGAGGGCACGGCGCCGATAAAGGGGCCAAACACCGGGATGATGTTGGTCACCGCCACGATGATGGTGGCCAGGGCCGCGTAGGGCATGCCCATCGCCATCATGAACACATAGTTGAGGATGCCCACGATCAGCGCGTCGATGAGGGTGCCCACTATGTAGTTGCCGAAGGCCTCGTTTATATAATCCAGCTCCCGCATGACGGCGTTGGCCGGACGGGGCCGCAGGACGCAGTAGAGGACCTTCTTGGCCTGGGCGCAGAAAGTCTCCTTGTTGTACATGAGGTACACCGAGACGATGATGCCGATAAAGAGGTCCACGATGGTCATCACCACCGAGATGACGCCGCCGGTGATGCTGGTGACAAGGTCGGAGATTCTGGGCAGCACGTTATATTGCAGCCAGTCCACCAGCTTGTCGGAGATGGAGTTTATCCACTCCGCGGCGATCTCCTCCAGGCGGCTGCCCTGGAGGGAGTTCTGGAGCCAGTTGAGGGCCACGTTCAGGTATTCCTCGGAGTTGGAGATGATGTTGGTGATGCTGTTGGCGATCTCCGGAAGGATGATGACGAGAAGCCCGGCGATGAACCCCAGTGCCAGCAGGAGCGTCACAAGGATGGAGAATATCCTGGCGGCCTTCCGGGCCTTCACCGGGTCTTTGAAGATCCTGGAGCAGAGCTTTTTGAAGACCCGCTCCTCAAACAGCACAAGGACCCTGTTGAGGATGTAGGCGATGAGCAGCCCGTAGATCACCGGCGACAGCACCGACAGGATCGTTCCCACGGTGGCGCGGAGGCCGTTCCAGGTGTTCAGCAGCCAGAAGAAAAGGATGCTGGCCACCACCACGCAGAAGGCCGTCACGCCCCAATAGAGGTATTTTTTATCCCATTTGAAGTTTTTCATTGTGCTTATCCCCCAAAAGCCCCCGGCTCATTCCGGAGGCAGTTCCCTGTACATCCCGGCGGCGTCGTCCTTGCGGACCGTCTCCTGCACCGACAGGACCTCCACCCTCACGCGCTTGGCGCCGAAGGACATCTCGATGATGTCCCCGGGCTTCACCTCCCGGGAGGGTTTGGCCGTGACGCCGTTCACGGAGATCCTGCCCCCGTCGGCGGCCTGGGCGGCCACGGTGCGGCGCTTTATGAGCCGCGACACCTTCAGGTATTTGTCAAGTCTCATTTTATCCCCTCTGCTAAAACGATGCCCCGGAATATACCGGGGCGGGACTCACTTTTTGGGCCGGCGGGCGCCGGCCCTTACGGGTTTTCGAGCGAATCACTCGGCGATGGTGTCCTTCAGAGCCTTGCCGGCCTTGAACACGGGAATCCTGGTGGCGGGGATGTGAATCTCCTGCTTGGTCTGGGGGTTGCGGCCCACGCGGGCGGCGCGCTCCTTGGCCTCGAAAGCGCCAAAGCCCACCAGGGTCACCTTCTCGCCGGCCTTCAGGGCCTCAACGATGGAGTCGATGACGGAATTGACAGCCTTCTCGCTGTCCTTCTTGGAGAGTCCTGCCTTCTCAGCGACCACGCCGATGAGATCTGTCTTGTTCATTTCTTGATTTCCTCCTGAGCTTCCCGGTTTTCCGGGATATAGTATAATATCTTTAAAGGCGGAAAGCCTTTAAACACTTATTCCGAGGCCTTGACCTCGTCCCAGAGCCTGTCCATGGCGGCAAGGTCCAGGTCCTCAAGGCGCTGTCCGCGGGCGGCGGCCAGGGCCTCCAGCTTGGAAAAACGGCCCACGAATTTGTCGCAGGCGTCCCGCAGGACCGCCTCCGGGTCCAGCCCCAAATGCCGGGAGGCGTTGACGCAGGAGAACAGCAGGTCCCCCAGCTCCTGGGCGGTGTCGCCGCCTGTCTCCAGGGCCCTGCGGAGCTCCGCGGCCTCCTCGTCTATTTTATCCAGGGTCCCCGCCGCCGTATCCCAGTCAAACCCGGCTTTTGCCGCTTTTTTCTGGATCTTCTCGGCTCTCCAAAGGGCCGGGAGGCTCCTGGCCACGCTCTCTAAGGAGCTGGTCACGGTGGCCTGGTGCTTCTCCACCCGCTTTATGCTGTCCCAGTTGCGCAGGACCTCGGCGGAGTCGGCCACGGTGACGTCCCCGAATACGTGGGGGTGGCGGAGAATGAGCTTTTTGCACACCCCGTCGGCCACGCCGTCCAGGTCAAAGCGCCCCGCGTCCTCCTCGATGTCCGCGTGGAACACCACCTGCAAAAGGGCGTCGCCCAGCTCCTCCCGCAGGTGCTCGGGGCTTTTTTCGTCGATGGCCTCCACCACCTCGTAGACCTCCTCGATGAACTCCCGGCGGATGGACTCGTGGGTCTGCTCCCGGTCCCAGGGGCAGCCGCCCTCTCCGCGGAGGATCTTCACGATGTGTCTCAGGTCGTTGACGTCATAATTGGGTTTATATTCAAAATCTATCATACTTTTCCCCCGTCTGCAAGTGGAAATTCGGATTTCCGGGCGGTTTATTTCATTTTCAGCAGATTTGCCAGTTTTTCACCCTTGGGCAGGAGCAAAATGTCCTCTCTGGTCACAGCCCGGAGGGCGAAGATCAGCACCGCGTAGACGAGAACGGCCACGGCCACGGCGGCCCCCAGGCACAGCACCGTCGCCAGCCTCCCGCCGCCCAGGACCGGCATGGCGTATTTGTCCAGAAGCCCGTACACGCCCCAGGCCGCGGCGCCCATCAAAAGCGCGCAGATCAAGGGCCGGAGGGTTATTTTCAGGTAGTTGGGCTTATCCGGGCTCGTGGCGGCGATGAAAATGACGTTCACCACCGTAATGGCCGCGTAGCAGGCGATCATGCTCACCGGCGCGCCGTAGATGTTGACCGAGGGCGTCCCCACCAGGAAGTAGCTCACCAGGATCTTGAACACGCCCCCGATGGGCAGGGCCAGCAGGGCCAGCTTTTCGTGGCCGGCGGCCTGGAGGATGCCGTTGGTGATGATGTAGACGCAGGCGAAGAAGCTCGCCACGCCCAGCAGCTTCAAAAGCGCCGGGCCGTTCTCGTTGGAGCCGGGGAAGAGGGCGGTGAATATGGGCTCGGCCAGCACCCACAGGCCCACCGCCGCGGGCATGGCCAGGAGATTTGTGATCTTCATGCTGGACTCCATGGTGCCGCGGGCCTCGTCAAATCTGCCGGCGCCCCGGGCCCGGGCCAGCACCGGCACCACGGAGATGACGATGGGGGAGATAAAGGCGGTGGGGAGGCTGTAGAGCGTCACGCCCTTGGAGTAGACGCCGTATAAAATGTCGATCTGCTCCGTCCCCAGCCCCGCGCCGGAGGCCAGCCGCCCCCGGACCACGCTGGTGTCCACAAGGTTTATGATGTTCATCACCGAGGAGCCCAGCATGATGGGGACGCTGACGGAGAGGATGCGCAAAAAGGTGCGAAAGCGCCCGTCGGGCCGGTCCAAATTCAGCGTCACCGGCGCCCGGGCGGCGCTCTTGCGGCCCAGGACGGCCATCACCGGGATGTCGATGGCCAGGCCGATGGTGACGCCGGTGATGGCCCCGGCGGCGATGATGGGCCTTGAGCTGCCCTGGCTTTTGAGATACCACGCGATGGCCAGGCCGAAGACCAGCTTGCAGGCCACCTCGATGATCTGGGAGACGGCGGTGGGGACCATGTCGCTGTGGGCCTGGGTGTATCCCCGCAGCACCGCGATGACGCAGGAGAACATCACCGCCGGCGCAAGGCACATGACGCCCGCGGCCACCTCGGAGTCGTTCATGAGATTCGCCAGCGGCTGGGCAAAGGTGTACATCAGCGCCATGGCGATAAAGCCGATGAGGGAGAACGCCGCCAGGCCCACGGTGTAAAAGCGCCGGGCCTGCACGGGCCGGGAGGCGGCCTCGGACTCGGATATGAGCCGGGACAGCGCCACCGGCACCCCGGCGGTGGAGAGCGTCAGCACAAGGGTGTAGATGTTGTATATGACGTTGAAGTGGCCCGTGCCCTCGTCCCCCAGGAGGTTGAAGAGGGGAATCTTGTAGATCATCCCCACCACCTTGGTCAGCGCCACGGTGGCGGCCAGTATCGCGGCCCCCGTCAGGTAGCTTTGCTTTTTCGGTTCCGACAATGCCATCGTCCTCTCAGAATCAAGAAAATCGGAAGGCCGCGCCTCCCCCTTGCTGAAATCATATTCACGTACAGGCCATTTTACACCGCCCCCACAAAAAAATCAAGCCCCATCCGTATTTCCGGCGGCGTCACGTCAAAAAAAGCCAAAAGCCGGCGTTTTAAAAAGGCCGGCTTTTTATGGAGCTTCGGGTTACAGGAAAAATCCGGAGACGAGGCGGATGAGGGCGCATACCGCCGCGCCCATGGCGGTGGGGAGGAGCGCGGCCAGGGCCGCCCACCTGGCGCTGCCCGTCTCCCGGCGGACGGTCAGGAGCGTTGTGGCGCAGGGCCAGTGGAGGACGGTGAAGACGGCGGTGCACAGCGCCGTGGTGACGGTCCAGCCGTTGGCGGCGAAGAGGGCCCGCAGAGTCTCCCCGGCCTCGTACCCCTGAAAGCTCCCGCCGGCGGCGTAGGCCATGATCATGATGGGAATCACCGTCTCGTTGGCGGGGAGGCCTAAAAGGAAGGCCGTCAAAATCACGCCGTCCATCCCCAATGCCCGCCCCACGGGGTCCAGAGCCCCGGTACACAGGGCCAGGAGGGAGCTTCCCCCCAGACGCACATTGGCCGTAAGCCAGATGAGGAGCCCCGCCGGGGCCGCCACGGCCGCCGCCCGGCCCAGGACGAAGAGGGTCCTGTCCAGCAGCGAGCGGACGATGACCTCCCCCAACTTCGGGGCACGGAAGGGCGGCAGCTCCAGGGTGGGGGAGGAGGGCTGGCCCCGGAGGAGCGTGCGGCTCAATATCCGGGACAGCAGGAGCGTCATGACTACCCCCAGCACGATAAAGCCGGTGAGCAGGAGGGCGGCCAGAAGGGAGCTGCCCGCCCCGCCCCCCGTCACCATGAACATGGTGATGAGGGCGATGAGGATGGGGAACCGCCCGTTGCAGGGCACCAGGGAGTTGGTCAGCACCGCGATGAGCCGCTCGCGCTTGGAGTCGATGATCCGGCACCCCACCACCCCGGCGGCGTTGCAGCCGAAGCCCATGGCCATGGTGAGGCACTGTTTCCCGCAGGCCCCGGCGCGGCGGAAGCTGCTGTCCAGGTCGAAGGCCACCCGGGGCAGATACCCCAGGTCCTCCAGGAGCGTGAACATGGGGAAGAAGATGGCCATGGGCGGCAGCATGACGCTGACCACATACCCCAGCACCCGCCACACGCCGTAGACGGCGGCGTCGTGGAGCCACGGGGGAGCGCCCAGGGCCGAAAGCCCCCGGCTCAGCCACCCGCCCAGCCTCTCAAAGAGGGCGTAAAGAAGCTCCGACGGGGCGTTGGCGCCGCGGACGGTGATGAAGAACACCAGGGACAGCAGGAGCAGCATCACGGGGACGCCCGTGGAGCGCCGGGTCAGCAGCCGGTCCACCCGGAGCTGCTTCTGCCCGTACCCCGCCCCGCCGATCACGCATTTTTCCCGAATCTCCCCGGCGGCCCGGTAGATGCGGCCAATCACGGCGTCCCGCAGCGCCTCCCGGCTGATGCCGGCGTCCCGGAGAGCCGCGGAGGCCCGCTCCAGCGCCGGGGCCACGTCCGGGTGGGCGGCCAGGTCCAGCCCCAGGTGCTCCCTTATCGCCTCCAGCGCCCGTCCGTCCCCCTCCAAAAGCCGCAGGGCCGCGAAGCGGGCGTTGAGCCGGCCGTTGAGGACGTTCTCTAAGGGCATCTCCAGGATATTCACGGCGTTTTCGATGGCCTCGCCGTACCGGACGGTGTAGACGTAGGGCGGCGGGGCAAAGTCCGCGATGGCGGCCCGCAGCTCCTCCAGCCCCCGGCCCCGCCGGGCGGCCATGGGGACCACCGGTACGCCCAGCGTCTTCGCCAGGGCCCCGGTATCCACCCGGATACCCCGCTTTTTGGCCTCGTCCATGAGGTTGACGGCCAGAATGACGTTGGGCGTCAGCTCCATGATCTGGAGGGCCAGGTTGAGATTCCGCTCCAAAGCCCCGGCGTCGCAGACCACCGCCACCAAGTCCGCGCCCCCGAAGGCTATGTAGTCCCGGGCCGCCTCCTCCTCGACGGAGGACGCCCGGAGGGAGTAGGTCCCCGGGATGTCCGTGAGGGCGTAGACCTTCCCCTCAAATTTGTAGGTCCCGGCGGCGGAGAGCACCGTCTTGCCGGACCAGTTGCCGGTGTGCTGATGAAGTCCCGTGAGGCCGTTGAAGACGGTGCTCTTCCCCACGTTGGGGTTCCCGGCCAGCGCCACGGTCCGGGCGGCCTCCCCGGAGACGCCGCCGCTTCCCGAGGCGTTTTTCCCCACGGAGCGCAAGGTAAGTCCCATATAAGCGCCTCACGCCTCCGCTCTGAGGGTCATTTGCGCGGCGTCCTCCCGCCGGAGGGCGATGACGGAGCCGCGGACCATATAGGCCCTGGGGTCCCCGGAGGGCGCGGAGAAGAGGCAGGTCACCCGCGCCCCCGGCGTAAAGCCCAGGTCCAAAAGCCGCCGCCGGGCCTCCCCCCGGCCCCCCAGGGCCTCCACCACCGCCGAAGCCCCCTCCGGCAGACGGATAAGTGTATCGTTCATAAGCTCGATTCCTTTCGAACATAGATTCTCGTACCCAGGCTGTCGAAAAAGCCCTGACGGGCTTTTCCGACAAGGGGAACGTGCGGGAAGTTTTCGCTGAATTTTGCGAAATTCAGCGAAAACTTCCCTGCTGTTTTGCTCCGCGCACGGCCCGTAGGGCCGCACACTCCGCAAAACAAAAGGGATTTTTTCCAAGGCACATGTCCTTGGAAAAAATATTGAAATTGAGTTTTTTGACAACCTGTCTCGTACCATACTATGCACCCAAAACGAAAAGGCCACCGCGCCAAACCAAAAGAGCCCTCCCGGGAATCCCCGAAAGGGCTCGTCACAAAAAACCGATTCATACTAATCCCTAATCAAAAACTCCAATTCGCGGCGGTCTTTTTTGCGCCATGCTTCGTCAGACGGCTTGACAATACATACAGTATTCTCTGCGCCGTCTTCCTCGCCTGACGCAAAAAATCCTCGCCGCTCGGTTGGCGTTTTTAATCAGGGATTAGTATCAATATTTTTCGCGGGGCTTTGCCTCGCGAAAAATCCCTTTTGTCAAATCCGGTGTGCCCGGCCCCTGCGGGGCCGGACGCGCCGGATTTGACAGCAGGACCCCCGGAGCTGAATTCCGCAGAATTCAGCTCCGGGGGTCCGCACGTATCCCTTGGCATTGAAAGGCCGCGAAGCGGCCTTTCAAGCCAGTTTTATTCCTGATTTGCCGCGCTGATGATAGCCGCAAACTTTTCGGGCTCCAGGGAGGCGCCGCCGATGAGGCCGCCGTCGATGTCGGGCTGGGCCAGGAGCTCCGCGGCGTTGGCGTCGTTCATGGAGCCGCCGTACTGGATGACCACGCCCCGGGCGATGCGGGCGCCGTACATGCTGCGTATCACCGCGCGGATGAGGGAGCAGACCTCGCCGGCCTGCTCGGCGGTGGCCGTGCGTCCGGTGCCGATGGCCCAGATGGGCTCGTAGGCGATGGTCACCCTCCGAAGCCTCTCGGCGGGCACGCCGCTGATGGCGGCCTTGAGCTGATAGGTCACCAGCTCCGCCGTCAGGCCCTTCTCCCGCTGCTCCAGGCTCTCGCCGATGCAGACGATGGGGTGGAGGCCTAAATTGAGGGCGGCCAGGACCTTCTCGTTCACCAGCTCGTCCGTCTCGCCGAAGTACTGGCGGCGCTCGGAGTGGCCGATGATGACGTACTTGACCCCAAGGTCCGTGAGCATATCGCCGGAGACTTCGCCGGTGTAGGCGCCGGAGAGGAACTTGCTCATGTTCTGGGCGCCGGCGGCGAAGTGGGGCTCACGGACGGCCTTCACAAGGGCCGGCAGGTCCGTAAAGGGGGCGCAGATGGCCACCTCGCACCACTTGGCCCGGGGGACCAGGGTCTTCAGCTCGTCCATGTACGCCTTCACCTGGGAGGGCTTCATGTTCATCTTCCAGTTGCCCGCGATAAAGGGCTTGCGGTATTTTCTGTTCATCCTACGCGCCCTCCATTATTTGTCCAGAAGGCACGCCACGCCCGGCAGCTCCTTACCCTCAAGGAACTCCAGGGACGCGCCGCCGCCGGTGGAGATGTGGGTGATCTTGTCGGCGAAGCCGAGCTGCTCGCAGGCCGCCGCGCTGTCGCCGCCGCCCACGATGGAGATGCACTCGCTCTCAGCCAGGGCCTCGGCCACCGCCACGGTGCCGGCGGCCAGGGTGGGATTCTCAAACACGCCCATGGGGCCGTTCCAGACCACGGTCTTGGCGCTCATGACGGCGTCGGCAAAGAGCTTCCGGGTCTTCTCGCCGATGTCCAGGCCCATCTTGTCAGCGGGGATGGCGTCGGAGGGGACAGTCTCCACCTCCACGGGCCCGTCGATGGGGTCGGGGAAGGAGGCGGCCACAACGGTGTCCACGGGGAGAAGGAGCTTGACGCCCCGCTCCTCGGCCTTGGCCATCATATCCTTGCAGTAGTCCAGCTTGTCGCCGTCCAGAAGGCTGGTGCCGATGGAATAGCCCTTGGCGGCCAGGAAGGTGTAGGCCATGCCGCCGCCGATGATGAGGGTGTCCACCTTCTCCAGGAGGTTGGAGATGACGTTGAGCTTATCGCTGACCTTGGCGCCGCCCAGAATGGCCACAAAGGGACGGTCGGGGTCGGCCAGGGCCTTGCCCATGACGCCCAGCTCCTTCTCAATGAGGAAGCCGGAGACGGCGGGCAGATACGCGGCGACGCCGGCGGTGGAGGCGTGGGCGCGGTGGACGGCGCCGAAGGCGTCGGAGACATAGACGCCGCCCTCGCCGGCCAGGGCCGCCAGCTTCTTTACGAATTCGGGGTCGTTCTTCGTCTCGCCCTTTTCAAAGCGGGTGTTCTGGAGCAGCATGATCTCCCCGCCCTTCAATGCCGCGGCCTTGGCCTGGGCGTCGGGGCCCACAACGTCGGCGGCGAGAGCGACGGGCTTGCCCAGAAGCTCGGAGAGGCGGGCCGCCACGGGCTCCATCTTCAAGGCATCCAGGGACTTTTGCCACTTGGCCTCGGTCAGTTCCTCGGGGCCCTTGCCCTTTTCGGCCTGCTTCTTGGCCCACTTATCGAAGCTGGGCTCGGGCTTTCCAAGGTGAGAGCAGGCGATGACGGCGCAGCCCTGGTCCAGAAGGTATTTGATGGTGGGAATGGCGGCCACGATGCGCTTGTCGCTGGTGATGACGCCGCCCTTCAGGGGGACGTTGAAATCACAGCGCAGCAGCACCTTCTTGCCGGCAAGGTCGATGTCACGGACTGATTTTTTGTTGTAGTTCATGAGAATGCTCCTTTCGGTTTTCAGTTTGGATTTGTGGAAGGCCCCGCGGGGCCGGTTATAAAGAGGGATTTGCCATGCTCCCGGTGCCGGTGAGCTCCGGAAAGCCCTGTTGGCGCAGGGCCTCGTAGCACAGCACGGCCACGGAATTGGATAAGTTGAGGCTCCGGGCGTCGGACCGCATGGGGATGCGCACGCATTTGTCCCGGTAGCGCTCCCGGAAAAACTCCGGAAGCCCCGCCGTCTCCTTGCCAAAGACCAGCCAGCACCCGTCCCGGTATGCCGCCTCGTGGTAGCTTTTGGGGGCCTTGGTGGTGGCCAGCCACAGGTCCTCCGCCCCGTGCCTTTGGAGGAACTCGTCGAGGCCCTGGTAGACGGTGATGTCCACCATGTCCCAGTAGTCCAGCCCCGCGCGGCGGACGGCGCGCTCGGAGATGTCGAACCCCAGCGGCCGCACCAGGTGGAGCCTGCTGCGGGTGGCGGCGCAGGTCCGGGCGATGTTGCCGGTGTTCTGAGGTATCTCCGGCTCCACCAGTACGATGTTGACCACACGCCCGCCTCCGATCCCGTGCCATTGATGCAAAAACCATTTTAGTACTTCCGGACCGTATTTTCAATAAGAAAAGATAATTTTTCCGAGAAAAATTCACTTTTGTCCGATTTGACAAAAAACCGCCCCGAAGCGGACCCCAAAAAATGCAGGTTTTTACCGGGAGGAGAAGGGCGGGGGGCGGTGCGTTTGAGGGGAGGTGAGAGGAAATCGCGGGACGGGTCGCCGAGGACGGCGACCCCTACGAGAGAATCGTGGGGTTCAGCGTTCGACGGAAGCGCGGAGCAAATCGGCGGGCTGATGTGGCGATTACGGATTTCCTCAAATCAACGCATAAACCTCTCAATCACATTGTAGGGGTCGCCGTCTCGGCGACCCGTGCAGCGATAACCACCCAAACCAAAAACCAACGCGACAACCCCTCCCCTACGCCGGTCCGCCGGGGACGGCGGTTTGTCAACCTTCTGAAAAAAACGCCTGCTTTTGGCGGGAATTCAGAGAAATACCGTCTTTTAAATCCCGGCGGGATACTGTATAATAAGAAAAAATATTTTTGGGAGGTATCCAGAATGGATTACGCCAAAGAGTCCCTGCGGCTCCATGGGGAGTGGAAGGGCAAAATAAGGATCGAGACGGCCGTGCCCGTGGCCTCCAAGGAGGACCTGAGCCTGGCGTACACCCCGGGCGTGGCCCAGCCGTGCCTGGAGATACAAAAGGACCTGACGAAAAGCTACGACCTGACGCTGCGCCACAACCTGTGCGCCGTCATCACCGACGGCAGCGCCGTCCTGGGCCTTGGCGATATCGGGCCCGAGGCCGGAATGCCCGTGATGGAGGGCAAGTGCGTCCTCTTCAAGGCCTTCGGCGGCGTGGACGCCTTCCCCCTGTGCGTCAAGACCCACGACGTGGACGAGTTTGTGAACACCGTGGCCCTGATCTCCGGCTCCTTCGGCGGCATAAACTTAGAGGACATCTCCGCCCCCCGGTGCTTTGAGATCGAGCGGAAATTAAAGGAGCGCTGCGACATCCCCATCTTCCACGACGACCAGCACGGCACCGCCGTCATCACCCTGGCGGGCCTTATGAACGCCCTGAAGGTGGTGGGAAAGAAAAAGGAGGACGTGAGGATCGTCACCTCCGGCGCGGGGGCCGCCGCCGTGGCCATCGTGAAGCTCCTGCTGTCCGCCGGGTTTAAGAACATCGTCATGACGGACCGCACCGGCGCCATCTACGCCGGCCGGGAGAACCTGAACTGGATCAAGGCCGAGATGGCGGAGGTCACGAACCAGGAGCGCAGGACCGGGAAGCTGGCCGACGTCATCGCCGGCGCCGACGTCTTTATCGGCGTCTCCGGACCCGGCACGCTCACCACGGATATGGTCCGGACCATGAATAAGGACGCCGTCATCTTCGCCTGCGCCAACCCCACCCCGGAGATCTTCCCGGAGGACGCCCGCGCCGGCGGCGCACGCGTCATCGCCACGGGCCGCAGCGACTACCCCAACCAGATAAACAACGTCCTGGCCTTCCCCGGCATCTTCCGGGGGACCTTCGACGTCCGGGCCTCCGACATCAACGAGGAGATGAAGATGGCCGCGGCGAAGGCTCTGGCGGGGCTTATCTCCGACGGCGAGCTTTCCGAGGACTACATCATCCCCGCCGCCTTCGACAAGCGCGTGGGCCCCGCCGTGGCCAAGGCCGTGGCCGACGCCGCCCGCCGCACCGGCGTCGCCCGCATTTGAGCCATGTATATCCAATATAAAATGCCCCTGACCTTTGGGGACGGGGACTTCACCGGCTCCGGGGGCGTCAGGGCCTCGGCCATACTCCACGCCTTTCAGAACATCGCCAAGCTCCACGCCACCTCGGCGGGGCTGGGATTTGACGAGCTCATAGCCCAAAACCTCATATGGGTCATCACGAAATCGCGCTTCCGGGTGCTGGGCTGTCCGGAGCCCGGGGCGGAGTACACGCTCCTGTCGTACCCCAGGCGCACCGGGTCGCTTATTTACGACCGCGACTTCCACATCCTCACCGCCGCCGGGGAGGAGCTGGTCACCGGCACCAGCCAGTGGTGCATCGTCAACGCCCTCACCCGCCACGTGGAGCGCACGGACCTGGACTTCAAGGGCGTCTACAACCCGGAGCCGGCCATGCCCGAGGGCATCCCCCGGATACGCCCCCGGGACCTTGCCCCCGCCGGCGCCCACACGGTCACCGGGGCGGACCTGGACGAGAACGACCACACCAACAACTGCCGCTACGCCGACATGGCCCTGGAGCTCTTGGGAGTTGAGACGGTGAGGGAGCTCTCCATGAACTTCGCCTCCGAGACGCGCCTGGGGGACACCATTGAGCTCTTCACCGGCCCCGGCGGCCAGGCCGCCGGAACGCACAACGGGGCCCTCGTCTTCGCCGCCATGGCGAGTTAAGGTGACGGAAGTCGAACCCGCGTGCGTTCGACTCCCGTCAACTTAAATAAATCTTAAAGCTGTTTCCCGTGTTCCTTAACGGCTTGCATGATTTTATCTTAACCGCTCTTCCTTTATAATTTCGGCAGAAATCATAAAGGAGGGGCGGTCATGCCATATTTAAGGGACATCAACGTCGTCATTTCGGTGCTCTTTTTCCTCTGCTATTTCTATCAACTGGTCTATCTCGTCATCCCCCTGGTGAAAAAGGACAAGCCCCACGCCCCGGCGGCGCTCCACCGCTACGCCGTGCTCATCGCCGCCCGCAACGAGGAGGCCGTCATCGGCAATCTCATCGAGTCCGTCAAGGCCCAGGACTACCCCCGGGAGCTCGTCACCGTCTTTGTGGCGGCGGACAACTGCACCGACGGCACCGCCCGGGCCGCCCGCCGGGCCGGGGCGGTGGTCTATGAGCGCTTCGACACCCAAAACGTGGGCAAGGGCTACGCCCTGGACTTCCTCATCCGCCGGATCTGGCTGGAGCGGGGGGACGTCTACGACGGGTACTTCGTCTTTGACGCGGACAACCTGCTGGACCCGGGCTACATATCCGCCATGAACAGGCAGTTTTCCGACGGATACCGGGTGATAACGAGCTACCGGAGCTCCAAAAACTTCGGGGACAACTGGATAAGCGCCGGCTATGCCCTCTGGTTTCTGCGGGAGGCGGAATTTTTAAATCACGCCCGGGTCCTCACGGGCCACAGCGCCGCCGTCTCCGGCACGGGCTTTTTGGTCGCCCGTGAGGTCCTTTCGCAAAACGGCGGCTGGCCCTTCCACCTTCTCACCGAGGACATCGAATTCACCGTCCACACCGTCACAAAGGGGGAGAAGATCGGCTACGCCCCGGACGCGGTGCTCTACGACGAGCAGCCGGTGAAATTCTCCCAGTCCTGGCGACAGCGGATGCGCTGGGCCAAGGGGTATTTGCAGGTGTTCCGCCGCTACGGCGGGCGGCTCGTCACCGGGGCGCTGCGGGGGAGCTTCTCCTGCTTCGATATGGCCATGTCCATCATGCCGGCCATCGTCCTGACCGGGACCGGCTGCGCCGTGAATCTGGCCGCCGCGGCGCTGACGCTCCTGGGCGGCGGGCCGCTGCTGCCGGTGCTGCTGGACACCCTGCGGTCCCTGGGCGGGACGTACCTCTTCATGCTCTTCATCGGCGCCGCGGCCGCCGTCACCCAGCGCCGGAGGATACGCGTACCGGCCTTTAAAAAGGTGCTCTACACCCTGACCTTCCCCCTCTTCATGTTCACCTACATCCCTATCTCCGTGTCCGCCCTGTTCAAAAAGGTGGAGTGGAAGCCCATCGAACACAAGGTGACCCTGAGGATCGGGGATATGGTGAAAAATTGACCGGAGCCGCTCCTGATCATTCGGAGGGCTTTGCACAGACGCGGCGCGGGCGGCGGAAGTGAATGCTTTTCGCTTTCCGGCAAACGAAATCTCCATATTCGCCTTGTAAGGGGCTGTGAAAAAACACGTCGGCTGAGACGTGATTTTTCGCAGCCCCGGTTTTTGTTTGCGGTCTAAACCTGTCCGCGGGCTCATAGGATAAAGACCGTGAGGGGGCGATGGCGTGACTTACGCGGACAGGCTGTCGGAGAGATTTGACGGGGCGGCGCGGCTGCTGCCGGGGCGTCTGCGGGAGCGGGCGGAGCGGCTGCCGGCCGCCGACAGGGCCGCGGCGGAGGAGCTGCGGCTTCGGGTGGGCTCCCCCGCGGCGGTGCTGATGCCGGAGGGGGAGATCTCCCTGGGCGGCGAGCCCGTGACGCGGCGGGACATCGAGCTTGCGGTGGAGATCGCCACCGGGGCTTCGGTACACTCGTCCCAGAGCTCCATGCGGCGGGGCTTCATATCCTGCCGGGGCGGGTATCGCATGGGCCTTTGCGGAAGCGTATTTATGAGCGGCGGCGGGGTGGGGGGCTTCGGGGCCTACTCCTCCGCGGTCATCCGCATCGGCCGGGAGCGCCGGGGCGCGGCGGACAGGCTCTTGCCGGGACTTTTCCGTGACGGGCGCTTTCGCTCCACGCTGATTTTGGCCCCGCCCGGGGCCGGAAAGACCACGCTCCTGCGGGAGATCGTCCGCAGGCTCTCCTCGGGCGACGGCCGGCGCCCCGGACTGCGGGTGGGTCTGTGCGACGAGCGCGGGGAGATCGCGGCCCTCCGGGAGGGGGAGCCGGAGCTGGACGTGGGGCCCCGGACGGACATCCTGGACGCGTGCCCCAAGGCGGAGGCGGCCATGATGCTGCTTCGGACCATGAACCCCCAGGTCATCGCCATGGACGAGATCACCTCCCCGGAGGACATCCGGGCGGTGGAGAGCGCCCGCAACTGCGGCGTGGCGCTTCTGGCCACGGCCCACGGCGCGTGCCCGGCGGATCTCAGGTCCCGCCCGGCCTACAGGCCGCTTTTTGAGGGCGGCGTATTTGAAAATACGGTCCTCATCCGCCGGGATGGGCCGGTGAGGACATACGAGCTTATGAAAGGAGAGCCTTTGTGATACGCTGGATCGGAGCGGCCCTGGTGATCGCCGCCACAGGCGGCATGGGGCTGATGGGCGTGTGGAGGCTCCGGCGCGCGAGCCAGGCGCTGGAGGGACTTATCGCGTCCCTGCAGATCATGGAGAGCGAGATTTGCACCCGCATGACGCCCATGCGGGAGGTGCTGGAGCTGCTTGGCAAAACGGCGCCCCAGAGCGTCCGGGGGCTGTACCGGAGGGCGCTCGGAGGCATGGGAGAGCTGGGGATGCGGTCGTTTTACTCCATCTGGGCAAGCGCGGTGCGCGCCTCCCGGGAGCTGGCCCTGGGGGAGGACGAGGAGCGGGTCCTGACGGAGCTGGGGCTGTGCCTGGGGCGCTACGACGTGCGGGAGCAGGCGGAGGCCATCTCCCGGGTGCGCCGGAGGCTCGAGCCGGCCCTTTTGCGGGCGGAGGAGCAGCGGCGCCGGGACACCAAGCTCCACGCCTTCTTCGGGCTGGCCTCGGGGCTCTTCGCGGTGATGATACTGCTGTGATACATTTATAAGTACAACAAGCGCAACGATACGATTTACGAGGGATAACGGATGGATGTTGATCTCATATTCAAGATCGCCGCGGTGGGGATCCTTGTGGCGGTGCTGAACATGCTGCTTAGCCGCTCCGGGCGGGAGGACCAGGCGCTGATGACCACCATCGCGGGGCTGGTGGTGGTGCTGGTGGTGCTGCTGCGGGAGATCTCGGGACTTTTTGATTTGATAAAGTCCCTTTTCGGGCTCTTAAAATGGACATGCTCATAAAGATCGCGGCGGTGTGCATCCCCTCCGCCCTCATCGCCGGGGTGCTCAGGAAGGACAGCCCCGCCATGGCGCTTTTGGTGGCCCTGGCGGCGGGATGCGTGGTCCTTTTCTCCGCCCTGGGGGCCCTGGGGGAGATAACGGACTTTCTCACCGAGTGCGCCGAGCTCACGGGCTCCTCGCCGGCGGTGCTGGGCGTGCTGCTGCGGGTCCTGGGCATCGCCGTCGTCACCCGGGCCGCGTCGGACATATGCAAGGACGCGGGCCTTGGCGCGGCGTCCTCCGCGGCGGAGCTTGCCGGGACGGCGGCGGCGCTGTACGCGGGCCTCCCCGTGATGCGCGGGGTGCTGGATATGATAGGGGAGATGCTCTGATGGGGCGGGCGGCGGCGTTCTTTCTGGCCGCGGCGCTCCTTATCCTCGCCGCGCCCACCGGGGCCCTGGCGGCGGAGGACTACTCCTACCTCGGCCTCGACAGGCTCAGGGACGGCCTTCCCGACGCCGCCCGGGAGGTCCTGGACGGGGAGAGCGTGGATGAGACGCTGGACGCCGCCGGGGCGTTGGAGCGGGTGGGGGAGACGGCCCTCTCGGCCCTGGGCGGCGCGCTGCGCTGGGCCGTGGGCAGCGCCCTTGGCGTGCTGGCGGCGGCGATGCTCTGCGCCGCGGCGGCGCCCCTGGCGCCCAGGGCCGGGGGACTGGACCACGTGAATCTCATCGGCGTTTTTGCCATACTGGCCGCGGCGGCGGGGGGCGTGGAGACGCTGATGGGCGAGGTCACCCGGTGCGTGGAGGAGCTCTCCGATTTCTCGTCGCTCATTCTTCCGGTGCTGGCCTCCGCCGCGGCGGCGTCGGGAGCGGCGGCCTCCGGGGCGGCAAAATACGCCGCGGCGGCGCTTTTTTTGAATGTCCTCATGACGCTGGGCCGGAGGCTCATCCTGCCGATGATCTACATGTTCCTGGCCGCCAGTGCCGGCGAGGCCGCCTTCGGCGGCGCCGGGGGCGTGGCGAAGCTCATCGCGTCCGCCGTGAGGAAGCTCCTGACGCTGGTGGCCGCGGCCTTCACGCTGTACCTTGCCGTGACGGGCCTCATAGCCTCCTCCGCCGACGCCATGGCGGTGAAGCTCACAAAGACCGCCATTTCCACGCTCCTGCCGGTGGTGGGGGGCATGGTGTCGGACGCGGCGGACGCGGTGACCTCGGGCCTCGCCGTCATCCGCGCCGCGGCCGGGGCCTTCGGCGCCGTGGCGGTGGCGGCGGTGTGCGTGGCGCCCTTTTTGAAGCTCTTTCTGGGCTCCGCGGTGTTCCGCGCCGCCGCCATGCTGGCGGAGACGGTCTGCGACCAGCGCCTGACGGCCCTCATCGAGGCCGTGGCCTCGGCGTACTCCATGCTGTTCGCCCTGGCCGGAACCTACGCCGTGATGCTGACGGTGACCATCATCTCCGGGGCAAAAATAATGGGAGCGTGAGGGCCCAGACTGTCGAAAAAGGCCTTTGGCCTTTTTCCGACAAGGGAAACGTGCGGAATATTTTTTCTGAATTCTGCGGAATTCAGAGAAAATATTCCTGCTGTCGCCCTGCGCGCCGCCGTAGGCGGCACTTGTGCGACAAAAGGTATTTTTTCCGACGCGCATGTCGCCGGAAAAAATATTGATGTGGGGATTGTCAACAACCTGTGGACCGCCGTCCCACTTTCCGCCGTAGGGGCCGCCGTCCCCGGCGGCCCGTCTCCCGATTTACCACCCATTTTCCGTCGAACGCAAAACGTGGCGTAGGGGCCGATGACCACATCGGCCCATCCCCCCGATCATGCGCATCCCAACAAACCCGCCCGGGGCGGGGGGGAACGCGAAAACGACGCTGTCAACCGCAAGGAGGTCATTACGATGTTATCTGCCCTTCGCTCCTGGATACTTGGCATCGTGGGGGCGGGGGTCCTCTGCGGGGTGTGCAGGGCCCTGGCGCCGGAGGGCGGCGGGAAGCGGGTCATGGGGGTGGTCTGCGGGTTTGTGATGATGCTGGCGGTGATGAGCATCCTCCGGGGCGGCGAGGTCCCCGACATCGGGAAATACGTCTCGCGCTACACCCAGGAGGCCGGGGAGATAACCGGGTATGCCAGGCGCGAGGGCGCGGCGCAGACAAGATTTATCATAGAAGCGCGGCTCGAGGCATATATATTGGACAAAGCCGCCGCCCTGGGGCTGGAGCTCCGGGACGTCCAGGTGACGGCGCGGTGGAGCGAGGACGGCTGCTGGGTCCCCGTGGAGTGCGTCCTGAGGGGGGATGAGAGCGCTGAGCTTTCAAGGATGATAGAGTCGGAGCTGGGCATTGCCCGGTCGGAACAGATCTGGAGCACAAAGGATGGACAGGAACGGTAATTTTGATTTAAAAGAAAAGATCCTTTCAAAGCTCCGGGAGTACAGGTATGTGCTCCTGGTGCTGGCCCTGGGGCTGCTGCTCCTGCTGCTGCCCCGGGGCTCGGAGGGCGAAAAGCCGGACGCGGAGCCCCAGGCGGAGACGCGCGTTTCGGAGGAGGTGCCCCTGGAGCGGCGGCTGGAGGAGATACTCTCCCTGGTGGACGGCGCGGGGGAGGTCCGGGTGCTGCTCTCCTACGAGGACGACGGGGAGCGGGTCCTGGCCGGGGACAGCCGGTACTCCCAGGAGTCGGACGCCCAGGGCAGCCGCGTTGAGATGTCGGACACCACCGTCACGGTCCCCCGGGGCGGGGGCGAGAGCGCGGAGGTGGAGGTATCCTACCGCTGTCCCGTCTTCCGGGGCGCGGTGGTGGCGGCCCGGGGCGCGGACAGCGCCCAGGTGCGGCTGGAGCTTTTGGAGGCGGTGAAGGCCGCCACGGGGCTGGGGGCCGAGAATATCAAGATCGTCAAAATGGCGGACAAGTGATGAGGAGGTCAAACATGAAGGCTATCAAAAGAAACGCGGTCATCGTCACGGTGATGCTGTTCATCGGCGCGGCGGTGTACCTCAACTGGTCCTACAACAAGAGGGTGGAGAAGGCCGCCAAGGCGGGGGACGGCGCCGTGGACACGCTGAAGGACGGCGGGGATGTCCAGGAGACAGGTCCCGCCGGCGCCGCGGGGACGCCGGATAACCTGATGGACGAGGGTGACGCGGGGCTCTATTACACCGTGAACGGCGGCTCCGGGGACGCCGCCGGAGCCGGGAGCGGCGACGGCGAATACGGCGAATACTTCGCCCAGGTGCGTCTGGAGCGCTCCGAGGCCCGGGACCAGGCCGCCGCCACGCTGACGGCGGTGGCCGAGGCGGAGGGCGCCTCCCAGGAGACGGTGGACGGGGCGCTGCGCGCCATGACGGAGCTGGCCCAGAGGGCCGTGAAGGAGTCGGAGCTGGAGAGCCAGATCAGGGCCAAGGGCTTCATCGACTGCGTGGTGTACCTCTCCGACCAGGGCGCCAAGGTCACGGTGGCCCGGGAGGGGGGCCTGGACCAGATCTCCGTGGCCCAGATAACCGACGTCATTGTCAGCGGCACCGGCCTTACGCCCGACAAGCTCACAGTGTCGGAGATAAAATAACGGATTTTCAGCAAGTTTTCCTTTATTTTTTCCCCGCGGTGTGTTAGAATAGGGGACAAAGGGAAAAATTCACCACAGGAGGACTACCATGGGCGAGAATAAGGATTACATCACCCACCCCGACGAGAAGGGCAGCATCAATATCTCCGAGGAGGTCATCTCCGTCATCGCCGCCTCCGCGGCGCTGGAGACGGACGGCGTGGCGGGCCTCTCCTCGGGGCGGGACCTGACGGAGCTTTTGGGCATGAAGAACGCCGGCCGGGGCGTCAGGATCACCGTGGAGGGCGAGAGCGTCCGGGTGGACGTGTGGCTCACCGTGAAGCTGGGCGTCTCCGTCAACAAGGTGGGCCAGAAGGTCCAGGAGGCCGTGGCCGGGAGCATCGAGTCCATGACCGGCTTTACCGTCACCGAGGTCAACGTACATATCGTTGGTATCGCCCTCAAAAAATAAGTTTTTTGTCTCACATAAGGGCCGCGCAGGCGGCCCTATGCCCGTATAGACGGATAAACCCATTCAAAGGAGCGTTTATGAACAGATCGGAAGCGCGGGAGATCGCCGTGCGGCTTTGCTTTGAGATCTCCAGCCGGGAGTGCGACGCGAGAG
>CANROF010000038.1 GCA_947632155.1 uncultured Oscillospiraceae bacterium | reverse complement strand
GGCAAGGACGTGCGGGTCACCGTCCCCGGCCACATGCAGCGCGGCGGCACGCCCTGCGCCTACGACCGGGTGCTGTCCTCGCGCCTGGGCGCCCAGGCGGCCCTCAACATCTCCCACGAGAAGTACGGGGACCTCATCGCCATCCAAAATCACAAGATCGTCTCCGTCCCCTTAAAGGAGATCGCCGGGAAGCTGAAGATGGTGGACCCGGAGGACGACATCATCACCGAGGCCCGGCTCCTGGGCATCAGCTTCGGCGACGAGTGAGCCATGCAATGCGTCTACACCATGGACTGGCGGCTCTTCCGCTCCTGGCGCTTTAAAAGTCAGCTCCGGGGCGCGCGGCTGGGCTTCAACGTCTTCTGGCTCGCGCTGGGGATCTTGACGCTGGTCCTGGGGCTGGGCGGCAGCATGTTCGCGGCGGTGTACCTCCTTTTGGCGGCGTACTGCCTCTACATGGCGCTGCTGCGCTGGCATCTCAAGGCCAGGGTGCAGTTCCGGCGCCTGGCGGCGGCCTGCGGCGGCGAGAGCTGGACCCGGGTGGTGGACTTTCTGGAGGACCGGGCGGCGGTCACCGACGGCCAGGTTCGGACGGAGTACATGTACGCCGATTTAGGCTCCGTCACCGAGAGGGACGGCCAGGCGGTGCTGCTCTTCCCCGGGAAGGCGCGGCTCGTGGTCTACCCCGCCGGCTTTACCCGCGGGACGTGGGCGGAGTGCCGGGAGATATTGCTAAACCACTGTAAGGCCAATTCTTCGACATAATAAACAGCGCTGACCGCGGGCGGGGACTTCCCGCCCGCGGTTTTTTTGAAAATTTTCGCCTTTTCGCGCATACGGGCCCTTCAAAATGCGACATATAAAATGAAGGCAGCCTTTAGATGAATGAGAGGGGGCGCGGACGTGGAGGACGCGGGAATCATCGAGCTCTACCACCGCCGGGACGAGAGGGCCATCCGGGAGACGGACATAAAGCACGGCTCCTTCTGCCGGGCTCTGGCCATGAATATCCTCCAAAACCGGGAGGACACGGAGGAGTGCGTCAGCGACACGTACCTGGCGGCGTGGAACGCCATGCCCCCGGAGCGTCCCCGGTCCCTGCGGGCGTTTTTGGGGCGGATAACGCGGAATATCTCCGTGAGCCTCTTCCGGAAAAACCGGGCCGCCAAGCGCTACGCGGGCCTCGAGGTGATGCTCTCCGAGCTCGACGAGTGCGTCCCGGACGCGTATGCCGCCCGGGAGGCGGAGCGCCGGGAGCTTGCCGACGCCCTCATCCGGTGGCTGGACGGGCTCTCCGGGGAGGACCGGGCGCTCTTTCTCCGGCGGTACTGGTACGGCGACGAGGTAAAGTCGCTGGCAAAGGCTCTCGGCGTCTCCCCGGACAGGATGGCCCGCCGGATGCAAGGGCTCCGGCGGAGCCTCAAAGACGCATTGGAAAAGGAGGACATTTTTCTATGAAAGGCGAGGATATTTTCAACGCCGTCACGGACGCCCGTGACGACCAGATCGAGGCGGCAAAATCGCCGCCGAAACGCAAACATCGCCGGGCCCTGTGGATAAGCGCCGTGGCGGCGGCGCTGGCCGCGGCCGTGGGGATCGGCGCCGTCTTCGGCGGCGGCCTCTCCACCAGCGCCTACGCCATCGCGGAGGCGAATTATCCCAAGCAGCCAAAGTATTCCACTCGTGACAGCCAGTGGGAGAAGTGGACGGCCCGGCGCATCGAGCGCCGGGACCTGGCGGAAACCTACGACGGGGCCCTCACGGGCTTTTTGACAAAGGCTGTGCCGGAGCTTCTCTCCGGCGCGGGGGACGGCAACGCCGTGGCGTCGCCCCTCAACGTCTACATGGCCCTCTCCATGCTGGCGGAGGTGACGGGCGGCGGGACGCGGGGGCAGATTTTGGCGCTGCTGGGCGCGGAGAACATCGAAGTCTCCCGCCAGCGGGCGCGGGCCCTCTGGGACGTAAACTACATCGACGACGGGACAGTGACCAGCCTCCTTGCCAACTCCGTGTGGCTGTCGGAGGGGATGGAATATGAAAAGAGCGTGCTGGACACCCTGGCGGAGGACTACCGGGCCTCGTCCTTCCGGGGCGAGATGGGCTCGGAGGGCTACTCTAAGGCCCTCCGGGAGTGGCTGGACGAGAACACCGGCAAGATGCTGAGCAATGAGATCAAGGGCCTGGGCTTCTCCCCCGACACCGTCCTGGCCCTGGCCTCCACCGTCTACTACCGGGCCAGGTGGAGCGACGAATTCAGCAAGTCCGCCAGCACCGAGGGCCCCTTCCACGCCCCGGGCGGGGACGTGACGGCGACCTATATGCACGAGAGCCATCTGGGCACCCGCCTCTGCCGGGGCGAGGGCTTCACCGCCATCCTGAAGAGCTTCCGCTACGGCGGGGATATGTGGTTCATCCTGCCGGACGAGGGCGTGAGCATCGACGAGCTTCTCCAAGGCCCGGACCTGCCGGCCTTTCTGGCCTCCCCGATTAGCTGGGAGGGCTGGGAATCCCGCACGGTGAATCTCACGGTGCCGAAATTTGACGTCACGGGGGATCTGGACCTCACGGACGCCCTCACGGCGCTGGGCGTCACCGACGCCTTCGACCTTGACACGGCGGACTTTTCCCCCATGCTGGGCGACGCCCCGGCCTATGTCAGCTCCGTCCGCCACGCCGCCCGGGTGGTCATCGACGAGGAGGGCGTGGTGGCCGCGGCCTTCACCCTGGGGGACAACGCCGGCGACGCGCCGTCCCAGGAGATCATCGACTTCACCCTGGACCGCCCCTTCCTCTTCGCCCTCACCGGCGACGACGGGTTGCCCCTCTTCGCGGGCGCTGTGAACAGGCCGTAAACCGGTTTGCGCTTTTGCCGTATTCGCAAAAACCTACCTATTCGCCGCGCGAACGCGCGGCGAATATTTTTTGGGGAGCGTGGAAGCAACCGGGAGCACGGGCCGGCACGGTGTCCGGCCCTTACAATGCCGTAGGGGTCGCCGTCCCCGGCGACCCGTCCCTCGATTCCCGCCGCACCCTCCTGATTCGTCGTAAGGGCCGGACACCGTGCCGGCCCGTCCCTCCGATACGTATCCGCCTCCCGATAAACGTATATCCCTCCCCGCCGGGCGCGCCGCGGTTATTTTTGAAATTTCTATAAATTCTTCCTAAGGCCCTTGACATTCCCTGCCCTTCGTGGTAGATTATGCTTAGCACTCGGAAAGTTGGAGTGCTAAAGAGGTGAGAGCATGGAGCTTTCAGAGCGGAAGCAGAAAATTTTGCGGGCGGTCGTGGAAGAATATATTGCGTCCGCCGAGCCCGTGGGCAGCAAGACGGTGCTGCGCCGCTCAGGCCTGGCCTGCTCCCCCGCCACGGTGCGCAGCGAGCTGGCGGACCTGGACCGGGAGGGGTATCTGGAACAGCCCCACACCTCCGCCGGGCGGGTGCCCACCGCCAAGGGCTACCGGCTCTACGTCAACGAGCTCATGCGGGAGCGGGAGCTGACCCATGAGGAGACGGAGGCCATCACCTCCAAGCTCCGCGGAAACTCCGTCCGGCCCGAGACGCTGATGGAGGAGATCGGCCACATGGCCACGGAGCTGACAAGCTACCCGGCCCTGACCATCTCTTCCCCCACCAAGGCCACGGTGAAGCGCTTCGATCTCATTTATCTCGACCCCAACTCCTTTATAATCGTGCTGCTTTTAAGCTCCGACGGAGTGAAAAACAAGCTGGTGCGCCTGCCTTTCTCCTTTACCGAGAACACCATAAAGCGCCTCTCGGCGGTTTTCAACTCCTCCTTCACCGGCATTCCGGAGGAACAGATCACCCCGGAGCTCATAAACTCCACGGAGCGGGCGGTGGGCGACACCATGGGCCTCACCTCCGTCATCGCGGGCTTCGTCATCGAGACGCTGACCACCTCCCACAGCGGCGGGGCCAATGTCTCCGGGGAGGCCAATTTGCTGAAGCTCCCGGAGTTCAAGGACCCGGACAAGGCCCACAAGCTCATCAACTACCTGTCCGACTCCAAAAACCTCAGGGCCCTGACGGGCCAGGGGGAATACGGGGACGTGCGGGTGCTCATCGGCCCGGAGAACGCGGCCCTGGAGCTGCGGGACTCCAGCGTGGTGCTGGCAAGCTACAACGCCGGGGACGGTATGCGGGGGCTCATCGGCGTGGTGGGACCCACAAGAATGGACTACTCGGCCGTGGCGGCAAAGCTCGGCTTCATCGCCGAGGGCCTGAGCCGGTTACTTGGCGGCGGCTCCGCCCCGCCCAGCGGATTTGGAAAGCTAATGATAAAGGGAGATGACAGAGATGTCTGACAAGAAGAAGAAAAAGCCGGAGGCCGAAGCTCCGGCGGAAAACACCCCGGAGGAAAAGGTCCCGGAGGAAAACACCCCGGACACCCGGAGCCCGGAGGCCCCGGCGGAGCCGGAGAAAAAGGAGCCCACGCCGGAGGAGCTTTTGGCCGCGGAGAAGGACAAGTACGTGCGGCTCTACGCCGAGTACGAAAACTACCGCCGCCGCAGCCAGAAGGAGCGGGAGGCCCTTTACGCCCAGGTAAAGACCGACGCGGTGACGCCGTTCCTGCCCGTCTATGACAACCTGGAGCGCGCCCTGAAGACCGGCTGCTCGGACGAGGCGTTTTTAAAGGGCGTTCAAATGACCATGACCCAGCTTGAAAAGGTCCTGGAGGGCTTGGGCGTCAGGAAGATTGAGGCCGTGGGCCAGAAATTCGACGCCAAGCTCCACAACGCCGTGATGCACGTGGACGACGACCAGTACGGCGAAAACGAGGTCGTGGAGGAGTTCCAGAAAGGCTTCATCCTGGGCGAAAAGGTCATCCGCTTCTCCATGGTCAAAGTCGCAAATTAAATTTGTAAATACTTTCATTTTTCATATAGGAGGATATTACAATGGGAAAAATCATCGGTATAGATCTTGGTACTACCAATAGCTGTGTGGCCGTGATGGAGGGCGGCGAGCCCGTGGTCATCGCCAATGCCGAGGGCATGCGCACCACCCCGTCCGTGGTGGCTTTCTCCAAGGACGGCGAACGCATGGTGGGCCACGTGGCGAAGCGCCAGGCCATCACCAACCCCGACAGGACCGTCAGCTCCATCAAGCGCGAGATGGGCTCCAACTACCGCGTCACCATCGACGGCAAGTCCTACACCCCCCAGGAGATCAGCTCCATGGTGCTCATGAAGCTCAAGGGCGACGCGGAGGCGTATCTGGGCCAGCCCGTCACCGAGGCCGTCATCACCGTCCCCGCCTACTTCACCGACTCCCAGCGCCAGGCCACCAAGGACGCCGGCAAGATCGCGGGCCTGGACGTCAAGCGCATCATCAACGAGCCCACCGCCGCGGCCCTCGCTTACGGCGTGGACAAGGAACAGAGCCAGAAGATCATGGTCTACGACCTGGGCGGCGGCACCTTCGACGTGTCCATCCTGAACATCGACGACGGCGTCATCGAGGTCCTTGCCACCGCCGGCAACAACCGCCTGGGCGGCGACGACTTCGACCAGTGCGTGGTGAAGTACCTCATCGACGAGTTCAAAAAGTCCAACGGCGTGGACCTCTCCACCGACCGCGTGGCCATGCAGCGCTTACGCGAGGCGGCCGAGAAGGCCAAGTGCGACCTCTCCGGCATGATGAGCACCACCGTCAATCTCCCCTACATCACCGCTGACGCCACCGGCCCCAAGCACCTGGACGTGACCCTCACCCGGGCCAAGTTCAACGAGCTCACCGCGCATCTGGTGGAGGCCACCGCCGGCCCCGTGCGCCAGGCCATGTCGGACGCCGGCCTCACGGGCGCGGACATCTCCAAGGTCCTGATGGTGGGCGGCTCCAGCCGCATCCCCGCCGTCCAGGACGAGGTGAAGAAGCTCACCGGCAAGGACGGCTTCAAGGGCATCAACCCCGACGAGTGCGTGGCCGTGGGCGCGGCCATCCAGGGCGGCGTCCTGGGCGGCGACGTGGAGGGCATCCTGCTTCTCGACGTCACCCCGCTGTCCTTGGGCATTGAGACGCTGGGCGGCGTGTTCACCAAGATCATCGAGCGCAACACCACCATCCCCTGCAACCGCAAGCAGGTGTTCTCCACCGCCGCGGACAACCAGACCTCCGTGGAGGTCAACGTCCTCCAGGGCGAGCGCGAGATGGCCCAGTACAACAAGTCCCTGGGCCGCTTCCACTTGGACGGCATCGCCCCGGCCCGCCGCGGCGTGCCTCAGATCGAGGTCAGCTTCGACATCGACGCCAACGGCATCGTCAACGTCTCCGCCAAGGACCTGGGCACCGGCCGGGAGCAGCACATCACCATCACCTCCTCCTCCAACATGTCCAAGGAGGACGTGGAGAAGGCCGTCCGGGAGGCCGAGCAGTACGCCGCCGAGGACGCCAAGCGCCGCGAGGAGGTGGACACCCGCAACCAGGGCGACCAGATGGTGTATCAGACGGAGAAGATTCTCTCCGAGTCCGGCGACAAGCTGGACCCCAACGACAAGCACGAGGTGGAGACGGCCCTCCAGACCCTGAAGACCGCCCTCTCCGGCACCGATACCGCCGCCATCAAGTCCGCCACCGAGGCCCTGACGCAGACCTTCTACAAGGTCAGCGAGAAGCTCTACGCCAACGCCAATCCCCAGGGCGGCCCCCAGCCCGGCTACGACCCCAACATGGGCGGCAACCCCGGCGGGAACCCCGGCAGTCAGGGCGGCAATCCCGGCGGCCAGCAGTACTACGACGCCGACTACACCGTCGTCGATGACGATGACAAAAAATAACTGGCTCGAAAGCCCATAGGGCTTTCGATGCCAAGGGGAACGTGCGGGAAAAATATCTGAATTTTGCGAAATTCAGATATTTTCCCCTGCTGTCGCCCTGCGCGCGCCCCGTTGGGGCACTACGACTCGCCAAGAGCCGCCGCATAGCGGCGGTTGCTCGCTTGCATGGCGCCTGCGGGCGCCAACTTGTGCGACAAAAGGTATTTTTTCCGACGCGCATGTCGCCGGAAAAAATATTGAATTTGAGTTTTTTGACGGATCGAAATAATCCCAACTTCTCTAAAAACATACCTTTGCGGACAGTTGCCACTGTCCGCAAAGGCGTGTGAAAGGAAACTTCATCATGGCTGACAAGCGTGACTATTACGAGGTACTTGGCGTTCCGAAAACCGCCACCGACGCGGAGCTCAAAAAGGCCTTCTATAAAATCGCCAAGGAGAATCACCCGGACCTGCACCCCGGGGACAAGGCGTGCGAGGAGCGCCTGAAGGAGGCCGGCGAGGCGTATGAGGTGCTGTCCGACAAGGATAAGCGGGCCAAATACGACCAGTTCGGCTTCGCCGGCGTGGACCCCAGCTACGCCGCCCAGAACGGCGAGGCGGGCTTCGGCGGGGGCTTCGGCGGCGTGGACTTCGATTTGGGCGACATCCTGGGCAACATCTTCGGCGGAGGCTTCGGGGGCTTCGGCGGAGGCCGGGCCCGGACAAGAAACGGCCCCCGTCCGGGGGAGGACATACGCGTTGGCATCTCCTTAAGCTTTGAGGAGGCCGCCTTCGGCTGCGACAAGACCGTCAGCGTCTCCCGGGTGGAGAATTGCGACGACTGCGGCGGCACCGGCTGCGCCCCCGGCACCACGGCGGAGGTCTGCCCCGACTGCCGGGGCTCCGGCTACACCGTCACCACCCAGCGGACCATTCTGGGCATGAGCCAGGTCCAGTCCGAGTGCCCCCGCTGCCGGGGCACCGGAAAGATCATCCACCAGCCCTGCCCGAAATGCCGGGGCCAGGGCCGCGTCCGGCGCCAGCGCAGCGTCAATATCCACATCGACGCCGGGATACAGAACAACGTCACCATGTCCCTGGGCGGACAGGGCAGCGCCGGATATAACGGCGGCCCCGCCGGGGACCTCCTGGTCACCGTCTCCATCCGTCCCCACGAGTTTTTCGAGCGGGACGGCACGTCGGTGCTGTGCGAGATGCCCATCACCGTGACCCAGGCCATGCTGGGCGCGGAGATTGAGGTCCCGACTCTGGACGGCAAGGTGAAGTACACCATCCCCGAGGGCACCCAGAACGGCGACACCTTCCGCCTCCGCGGCAAGGGCATCCCCTATTTTCGCTCCTCCGGCCGCGGCGACCAGTACGTCACCGTAGCCGTCACCATCCCCAAAACCCTCAACGCCGAGCAGCGCGAGCTGGTCCGCAAATTAGACGAAACTTTCGGCGGCAGCGCCGCAAAGCCCAGGAAGTTCGGGAAGAGGAGATAAGCCAAAATCGACGCACCCCCGTAAGCCAAGGCTTGCGGGGGGCGCAGTTTGTCAAAAAACTCAATTTCAATATTTTTCCAAGGACATGTGCCTTGGAAAAAATCCCTTTTGTCGCACAAGCGTTCGCCCTTTGGGCGTGCGCGCAGGGCGACAGCAGGGAAGTTTACGCTGAATTTCGCAAAATTCAGCGAAAATTTCCCGCACGTTCCTCTTGTCGGAAAAGCCCGTCAGGGCTTTTTCGACAGGCTGCAACCCCCGTAAGCCAAGGCTTGCGGGGGTTGCGTCGATTTTATGCCCTCGCCGTATGGGCCGGCACGGTGTCCGGCCCTTACGAAGAATTTGCGTTATCGGGGGTCCATGCAATTTTCCCTTCTCCCCCGCCACGGGCTTGCTTTTTTATCGGTTTCCTGCTATACTTGCCTTGACACTTACGCGGAGGAATTTTACCATGCTGGCTGATTATCATATGCACTGTAAGCCCTACTCCCCCGACGCCCACAGCTCCATGCTGGAGATGGCCCGGGCGGCCAGGAGGCGCGGCATGACCCACATCTGCGTCACCAGCCACGCGGAAAACTGCACCCAGAGCCCGGAATTTCCCGACCAGTTCCCGCCCTTCACGGCCTGGAAGGCGCTGGAGGCCGACTTTGCGGCCGTCCGGGACAGGCTGGCGGGGAAGTTAGACATCCGCCTGGGGCTGGAGGCTGGCGCGCCCCACTACATGCCGGAGGAGGGCCGGAGGCTCTATACCCGGCCGTGCCTCGACTTTGTCATCGGCTCCGTCCACAACCTGCGGCACGCCCGGGACTTCTACTACCTCAACTACCCGGAGGACTTTGAAAACTTCCGCCCCGCGGTGGAGCAGTATCTGGACGAGTACATAGAGATGTCCCGCTCCGGGCTGTGCGACGTGCTGGGGCACATCGGCTACATGCAAAAATACATGGCCCGCCAGGGCAAGGGCTTTGACCTGATGCTCTTCGAGGACCGCCTCCGGGCGCTCTTCAAAAGCTGCGTGGACCACGGCGTGGGCATCGAGGTGAACACCTCCGCCCTCCACGAGGACCTGGGGGAATTCCTGCCCCAGCCCTCGGTGGTGCGGCTCTACCGGGAGATGGGCGGCGAGATCGTCACCGTGGGCTCCGACTCCCACCGCGCCCAGGACGCGGGTCAGGGCATCCGGGAGGGCTATGAGCTCCTGCGCTCCCTGGGCTTTCAGTACGTCTGCCTCTACAAAGAACACAAACCGGAATTTGTACGGATATAAGGAGGAACCTTTATGAAGATCGCTCTCGGCTGTGACCACGGCGGCTTTGACCTCAAGCAGCGGGTAAAGGAGCACCTGGAGGCCCTGGGCCACAAGGCCGTGGACTTCGGGACCTACTCCACCGAAAGCTGCGACTACCCCGACTTCGGGGTGAAGGCCGCCCGGGCGGTGGCGGAGGGGCAATGCGAGCTGGGAATCGTCATCTGCACCACCGGCATCGGCATGTCCATGGCCGCCAACAAGGTCCGGGGCGTGCGCTGCGCCCTGTGCTCCGACTGCTACTCCGCCGAGATGACCCGCCGCCACAACGACGCCAACATGCTGGCCCTGGGCGCCAACGTGGTGGGGCCGGGGCTGGCTATGAAGATCGTTGACACCTTCCTCACCAACAGCTTTGAGGGCGGCCGCCACGCCCGGCGCGTGGGGAAGCTGGCCGATATTGAAGCGGGGGCGCTCTGATGGCCCCCCGGGAGGTCAAAATCTACCGGAGCCGCCGCCCGCTGAAAACGGCCCTGACCGTCCTCTTTGTGCTGGCGCTGGCGCTCCTTATCCTGGCCGTCTCGGTGTTCTTCGGCTTCCGGCGGTATATCGTCTACACCTCCGACGGGGTGAAGCTGGACGTGCCCTGGCTCCGGGAGCCCACGGAGCAGACCGGCGGCGCGGAGGGCGCGGAATGAAGAGAACGCTTTTCCTCATTCTCACCCTCGCGCTGCTGCTGGCCTCCTGCGCCGCCCCGGTGAAGCGCACCGATACCGTGTTCGCCATGGACACGGTGATGGAGCTCACCGTCTACGGGGACGAGGCGCTTCTGGAGGACGCCCGGGACGTCATCACCGACATGGAGTCGCGCCTTTCCGTGACGCTGGAGGGCAGCGAGATAAACGCCCTCAACTCCCACGGCTCCGCCGCGCTGAGCCCCGACACGGTGAAGCTCTTAGAGGGGGCCCTGGAGCTGTGCGCCCTCACCGGCGGGGCGCTGGACATCACCGTCTACCCCCTGGTGCGGGCCTGGGGCTTCACCACCGGGGAGTACCGCGTCCCCGGGGAGGACGAGATCGCGGGCCTCTTGGAGCGCGTGGACTACAACGCCGTGGCCCTGGGGGACGGCGAGGCGCGGCTCCCGGAGGGGGCCATGGTGGACCTGGGGGCCGTGGCAAAGGGGTATCTTGACGACGCCATCGCCGGCCTCTGGCGGGAAGAGGGCGTCAAAAGCGGACTTCTCAATTTGGGCGGCAGCGTCTACGCCCTGGGGGGCAAGCCCGACGGCTCCGCCTGGCGCGTGGGCGTCCGGGACCCCTTCGGCTCGGGGTATCTGGGCGTCATCGAGGCCCGGGACGTGGCCGTCGTCACCTCCGGCGGCTATGAGCGGTATTTTGAACAGGACGGCCGGACCTACTGGCACATCCTGGACCCCAAGACGGGCTTCCCCGCGGACAGCGGCCTTTCCTCCGTCACCGTGGTGGGCCAGGAGGGGCTTTTGTGCGACGGGCTCAGCACGGCGCTTTTCGTCATGGGCCTGGACGCGGCCACGGAGCTCTGGCGCGGGAGGACGGACTTTGACCTGGTGCTGGTGACCTCCGGAGGTGAGGTTTACATAACGGACGGACTGGAGAGCGTTTTTTCTCTCTCCGGCAGCTATAAAGATAAGGAAGTCAAGGTGATCAGGCGTGGCTAAGACGGGAACTTGGGTTACCATAATTCTTGTACTCCTTGTTCTTGCCATAGCCGCGTCCCTTTTTCTCCGGCTCCGGCCGGCCGGCGGCACGATCGCCGAAATCTACGTGGACGGGCGGCTTGAGCGCCGCGTGGACCTGTCGGGCGTCACCGTGCCCACCCGCTTCACGGTGGAGACGGAACGGGGCGTCAACGTGATCCTCTGCGAGCCCGGGCGGATACGGGTGGAGAGCGCCGACTGCCCGGATAAGGTCTGCGTGGACTTCGGGTGGCTCCAGGACTCCGCCGCCCCCATCGTGTGCCTCCCCCACCGGCTGGTCATTAAGCTCACCGGGGACGCGCCCATCGACGCGGAGGTGGGCTGATGGGCATAAAGAGGCTTGCCCGGGACGCCGTCCTCACCGCCGCGGCGCTGACGATTTTCATCGTGGAGCTCCAGCTTCCGGAGCTTGTGCCCATCCCCGGCGTGAAGCTGGGCCTTGCCAACATCGTGACGGTGACGGCGCTCTTCACCCTGGGGGCCCCGGACGCGCTGGCGATTCTCCTGTGCCGGATATTGCTGGGCTCCCTCTTCGCCGGGAACCTGATGGCGCTGCTCTACTCCCTGTCCGGCGGGCTTTTGTCCTTCGCCGTGCTGCTTTTGATGCGAAAGCTCCTCACGAAAAAGCAGCTCTGGGTGGCCTCGGTCTTTGCCGCCATGGCCCACAACCTGGGGCAGATCGCCGCGGCGATTCTGGTGACCTCCACCCCGTCGCTCCTCGTGTACCTGCCCGTCCTCACCGTCTCCGGCATCGTCACCGGCCTCTTCACCGGCCTTACGGCGCAGTACGCCGTGGGGCGGCTCAAAAATGTTCTGAAAAAATAAAAATCGGTACGGTTTTTTGGGCCGTACCGATTTTTTGCCGTTTTTTCCTCAAATATCGCACAAAAACGTGGCTACGCCGGTATCTATCCGGCGGATGGGGCGGCCGTACATCTCGGCCTTTTCCCCGGTGAGCTCCCCGGCCAGGATGCGCTCCGCGGCACGTCTCAGCTCCGGGACGATGGCGGCCTCCACCGGGCAGGAGGCGTGGGAGGGATAGACCCGGTCAAAGCGGTCCGCCATCGTCTCCAGCCGCCGCAGGCCCTCCACGTAGGCGTGCATTTCCCGCTGGGGGCCGAACATGAAGATAGCGCCGTCCTGCACCGGGTCGCCGCCGTAGAGGGCCCGGCCAGTGAGGTCCAGCACCGTGACGCTGCCCGGGGTGTGGCCCGGCAGGTGGACGATCTCCAGCTCCCGTCCCCCCAAATCCATGCGCTGCCCGTCCCAGACGGGCACGAACTCCCCGGTCCGGCCCTGGGTCTTGTAAAAATTCGGCGCCTCCGCCGGGTGCATATAGAACCGCTGGAACTGCCCCACGGACCCGATGTGGTCGGGGTCCGCGTGGGTGGTCAAAAGCTCCACGGGGACGCAAACAAGCCCCTCCGCGATGTCCCGGGCGTTGCGGACCGTCATGCCGGAGTCCACGAGCAGCGCCCGCTCCTCCCCCGCCAGGAGAAAGAACCGCACTCCCCCGTCCTCAATTCGCCAAGTCCGGGCGTCGATGCTTATAATTTCCATGTTGAACCTCCTGCGTATAGCAGATTTTTTTCCTATTTTACCACGGAGGTCCACGTTTTTCAATCCCCCGCCCTCACCACGGGGTCCAGAGTGCGCTGGGCGTCGCGGGCGAGGGTGTTTTCCATGCCGCCCAGGCGGTAGGCAAAGATAAGGCCCACGTAGGTGATGCCGCGGTCGTCCGTCAGCTCCAGGAGCGCCGCGACCCGCTCCCCCGGCTGGGCTCCGGCAAAGTCCAGGGAGAGGTCGATATAGTACCTCTCCCCCAGGTCGCCGCCGGGGCGGGCGAGCGTCACCTTGATACCTCCGGACCAATATGTGGGCCCCTGGGCGTACGCCTCCGGCAGGGTGAAGTGCCCATCCCAGTCAAGCTCCAGCTCCCGGCTGTAAAGCTGCCGCTCGTCAGTGCAGACGACGAGCCGGGCCGAGCTCACGCTGCCCTCCGCGCCCAGGACGGTCAGAAGCCCGGTGGCGCCGGTATCCGTGACGCCGCCCATATACCAGTTCGCGCTCCTGGGCTCTACCGTCTGGCTGAGACTGACGTAGACCGTCCCCAGATCCCGCTGGACGGCGGTTTCACCGTCGTTTACGCTGGCGTAGAGCTCCAGCTCGGTGATGTCGGGCACCCGCCAGTCGCCGTAGGCGCTGTAGGCCATGCCATACCAATCGGCCGCCCCCTCATTTCCCGCGGCCTCCGCCTTGTTCAGGGCCTCCTGAAGCCGGAGGCCCTGATCCTCCTGCGACGGCTCCACGGGGATGAGCATCTGCGCCGTGCAGACGCCGTTTTGCAGCGGGGCGTCGGCGGTGTAGACCTCCTCGCCCCGCCGGGCGGTGAAGGTGACGGCGACGCCCTCCGTCACCGTCTTGGGCGCGGCGGTGATGGTGAGGCGAATCATCCCGCTCTCCGGGTCGTACTCCTGGGTGTAGTCCCAGCTTGTAAAGAGGGCGTCCTGCGCCTCCAAAAGCCCCGTCACGCTGTTCCGGAGCCCCACGATGCTGTTCTGGAGGCTGTTTTGCGTAAACACCACCAGGCTATTGAGATTGGATAGCCGCCGGCGCAGGTCCACCATCTTGACGCCCAGCACCACCGTCACCACGGCGATGGCCGCTACGGCGGCGGCCAGGGCCCCCCAAAGGCACCGCCGCTGGCGCCTGGAGCGCTGTTCCGCCTCCCGCTGCCGCTCCCCCAGGCCCCGCAGCAGCTCCTCCAGCGCGCCGGTGTCCGGGGCCGGAGGCGGCGCCTCGACGGGCGCGTCCGGCGTCTCCGGCGCCTCCGCCGGGGCCTCCACGCCCAAAAGCTCCCCGATGGGCACGTTGTAAAATTCCGACAGCGCCAGGAGCTTTTCGAGCTCCGGAACGCTGGTCCCGTTCTCCCACTTGCCCACGGCCTGGCGCGACACGCCGATCCTTTCCGCCAGCTCCTCCTGGGAGAGGCCGGCCCTCCGCCGGAGCTCAAATAGCGTCTCACTCAGTTTCATAGCTCTCACCTCGCCCCTATAGTACCAAAAAAGGCCGCTCCTGACAACCAATTCGACCCACCTATTTGGCAACCGGCGGTTGCCAGGCCGGTTTTAGATGCCTGTATTCTCAAAAAAAGGAAAAAGAAAGCGGGGCCGCGGCTTGATCTCCGTCTTGCCGCGGCCCACACAGTATTCTTTTCTTTTTTTGAGAGAATATTCGGTATCAGCCCTCGCCGTAGGCCGGGAGGAGGGCCTCCACCTCGGCGCGCTCGGGCATGGAGCGGATGGCGCCCTTTCTGGTGGTGACGATGTAGGCCGCGGCGTTGGCAAAGCGCAGCATGGCCGCAAGGTCGGCGTCCGTCAGGCCCTCCGTGCCGTGCTCCAGCACGAAATTGAGGACGCTGGCGCAGAAGGTGTCCCCCGCGCCGGTAGTCTCGATGACGCCGCCCAGGCCCAGGGCCGGAGTGAACACCCGGCGGCCCTGGTAGTACGAAAAGCTGCCGTCGGCGCCGGCGGTGACGTTGAGGATCCTGATGTTGGGGTATTTCTCCCGCAGTATGGCGGCGCCCGCGTCAAAATCCGTCTCCCCGGTCATGAATTCAAGCTCGTTGTCGGCGATCTTTAAGATGTCGCACTGGGAGAGGCCCCAGGCGATCTGCTCCCTGGCGTCCTCCAGGCTCCGCCACAGCGGCGGGCGCAGGTTGGGGTCAAAGGAGACAAGCGCCCCCGCGGCCTTGGCCGCGGCGACGGCCTTCTTCGTGGCCGCCCGGACGCCCTCATGGGTCATGGAGAGGGTGCCGAAGTGGAAGATTCGGGAGTTCTGAATGGCCTCCACGGGCACCTCGTCGGCGGTCAGGAGCATGTCCGCGCCGGGGTCCCGGTAGAAGGAGAAGTCCCTGTCGCCGTTGGGGAAGGTGTGGACGAAGGCCAGCGTCGTGTGGGCCGCGCTGTCCATCACAAGATTCGTCAGGTCGATTCCCGCGCTCTCCGCCACGTCCCGGAGCTGCCGGCCGAACATGTCGTTGCCCACCTTGCCGATGAAGGCCGTGGACTTGCCCAGCTTCCGGAGCATCGCCAGCACGTTGCAGGGCGCGCCGCCGGGGTTGGCCTCCAGCCGGGGGTTGCCCTGGGCGGAAAAGCCGTCCTCGGTGAAGTCGATAAGAAGCTCACCCAGGGCGATGACGTCAAATTTTTTACTCATGCTCCCACTCCTCCGTCTATGATGAGGTCGTACTTCTCAACGTCCATGATGACGCTGCCGTCCGCCTCGAAGCTTATTGCGTCGGCGCTGACGTCGGTGTAGATCACCGTGGTGGCCGCCTGCTCGCCGTCGTTTACGAAGATCTCCATGCTGTATTTGTCCAGCAGGATCCGCAGCTTTATCTCCCCCTGCCGCGGCCGCACCAGGAAATCCCGGACGTTCACGATGTCGTGGGGGAAGCCGCAGCGGGTCCGGTCCACCCGGAGGGTGCTGCACGCGGGCTTGTAGCGCACGGTGGTCATGTGCTCGCCGTCCCCGGCCACGTTTATCTTGAACCAGTTGTACAGCGTGCTCTGGGACACCGGGCGGACGGTGACGGTCATGTCGATGACCCGCCCGCGGACGTTTTGCAGCGTGGTCATGCCGGAGAGGAGCACGTTCCTGTAGAGTATCTGGTAACTCCGGCAGCGCTCCAGCTCCCGGACCGGCATCTGGTAGAGCCTGCCGTCCCGGACCCGGAGCTCCCGGGGCACCGTCATCTGTCCGAAGCACCGGACATAGTTGGGCTGGCAGTTGGAAGTCTCCCAGTTTTGCATCCAGCCGATCATCACCCGCCGTCCGTCGGGGGTCAGGAGCGTCTGGGGGGCGTAGAAGTCGAGGCCGTAGTCGATGGCCTGGACGTTCTCCCGCACGAGGTGGCAATGCTCCCGGTCGTACTCGCCGATGAGGCACACGGTGCCGTTCCCGGCGTGGAACTCAAGGCCGATGGCCGTCATCTCCTGGGGGGAGGTGAGCAGGACGTATTTCCCGTCCAGCCCGAAAAAGTCGGGGCACTCCCACATCCGCCCGAACTGGTTGTGGCAGGCGGCCAAAACGCCCCGATACCTCCACTTCACGCAGTCGGCGCTCTCAAAAAGCAGGATGGAGCCGCTGCCGTCGGCGGGGCGGTTGCCCACCACCATAAAATATGTATCGCCCTCCCGCCAGATCTTGGGGTCCCGGAAGTCAAAGGGGCTGCCGCCCTCGGGCAGGTCCTCCGCCGTGATCACGGGGTTCGCGTCAAGCTTTTCGTAATTGAGGCCGTCGCCCACGGCCACGCACTGGGTCTGCCGTTCCTTGAGCTCGCCGTTCTCCTCCCGCACGTGGCGCACGCCGGTGTAGAGGAGGAGCTGCCGCCCGTCGGGGAGCTCGATGGCGGAGCCGGAGAAGCAGCCGTTTTTGTCGTACTCCTCGTCCGGGGCCATGGCCGCCGGAAGGCGCTCCCAGTGGATGAAGTCCCGGGTCTTTACGTGGCCCCAGTGCATGGGGCCCCACTTGGTGGTGTAGGGGTGGTACTGGTAAAAAAGGTGGTACTCGCCCTTGTAGATGGAAAAGCCGTTGGGGTCGTTCATCCAGCCGATGGTGGGCGTCAGGTGATACGCCGGACGGCTGGAGTCCCTGATAAAGGGGCCGTATTGGGCCTCAAACTCCCGGGCTTTTTTGAGAAGCTCGCTGGTCATTAGGTATCCTCCTCTTTCTCCTCGTCGTTGAATTTCTCGTACTTGCGCAGCTCCCGCTCCAGGTCCTCCGGCCGCATGTGGAGCCGGAATACCTGATCGATGGGGAAGCTTGACAGCACGAACACTGTCGCGGGGAGAATAAGCAGCATAAGCGGAACAAGCAGGGTCATGGCCATTCCGGCCAGGATGATGATAAGCACGGTCAGCAATTTAATGGGGTGCAGCTCCATGAGCATAAGGCTGAATTTCAGGATCTCCTTCACAGAGCCGTTGAAGCGGGCGGCGTAGGCCGCGGCGTAGACCGCCCAGGCCAGGGACAGGGCCCACAGCACCAGCACCACATAGAAAAGCACCCCGAAGGCGTTTCCGGCGGCCCGGATGCCGCGGAGCACAAAGACGTCCACCGTCAAAAGGGCGATGACCGCTATGACAACGATGGAAGCCAGCGTGGAGCGCTTGAAATTTTCCTGGAAGGAGCCCCAGAAGAACCGCCACAGGCCCCCCTCCTTCCTGCGGATGGAGCGGTACGCCGCGTAGTAGGCGGCGGTGGCGGAGGCCCCGGCGGTGACGACGGGCAGGGAGAACACGATCCACAGTACGCTGAGACAAATACAGTCCCCGATGGCAGTCAACGCGCCCATGATGGGGCTGTCGTATCCAAATATACCTCTCATATTCTCTCACTTTCCCGCCGCCCGCCGGGGCGGCAATTCAGGTTCGTTTGGCTTACCCTTTCGTATACTCCCGGAGGGAGGTAAAGAGGACGGAGTTGTTCTCCGCAAAGATCTGGACAGTCTTGCCGCTGACGCCGTAGAGGCGCACGGTGAGGGCGGCCACGCCGTCGATGTAGAAGATGCCCACGCTGCCCTCCTGGATGTAGGTGAAGGTGTACGTCTCGCCGGCGGTGAGGGGCGCGGCCGTCTCGGTGATGGTGGTGCCGCCCTCGTTGAACTGGAGCTTCATGAGCCCCTCCGCCGGGGAGATGGTGATGAACTTCACCTTGTCGGCCTTGCCGTTGTAGTCGAAGCTCAGTCCGAAGGAGCCGGTGCCGGTGAAGGTGAACTCGCCGGTGAGCTTGAAGCTCTCATAGGCCGTGAAGGCGTCCACGTAGTTGTACGCGGCTCCCGCGGTGACGTAGGCGTGGGTGCCGCCCTCACAGGGCAGCTCCCGGCGGACGGTGTAGCTGTCGGCGATGGCGTCCACGGGGTCTAAGTAGAGGGTGCCGTCGGGGTTTTGGAGGACCTCCTGCACCGCCACGTTGCCGCCCCAGCCGGAGACGTCCGTGGTGGAGGAGGGGGACTCGCTCCGGCGGGCCCAGCCCACCATGTAGACCTTGCCGTCGTTCTCCACGTGCTTGGCGGCGTAGAAGAGCTTGCCGTCCAGGCGCACGGGGTCGCCGTAGGGGCCGTAGGGGGTGTCGGACACGGCATACCAGAGGGTGTCGTCCTGGGCGGAGTAGGTGATGTAGTACTTCCCGCCCATCTCAAAGGTGTCGGAGCACTCCAAATTCCAGAAATCGCCGTTCTTTGCCTCGTCGTTGGTGAAGATGACGCCGTCATAGTGGACGTTCTGGAGGTCGGGGCTCAGCGTGTACTTGAGGATACGGGCCACGCCGTCCTGGGCGGCGGTGACGGTGAGGATGATGTTGCCGCTCTCGTCCACGTAGCCCTGGGGGTCACGGAAGTCCTGCTTCTGGCCCAGCTCGGCGGGGGGCGTGATGTCCCAGCCCTCTATCTTCTCAAAGGCGGTGGGGGTGTCGCCCACGGCCGCCATGATCTTCTCCTGATACTCCAGCACCGCGCCGTTGCCATGTCCAGTATAAAAGAAATAATACTTGTTGTCAACCTTAACTACAGATCCGGTGCCGATCCAACTGTCCTGGCCGCCGTCGTGATTGGCCTCCAGCACGGAGGCGTCGTACTCGGTGTAGGTCAGAAAGTCCGTGGTGGTGGCAAGGTACGCCGAGTGGTTGTAGGAGTCGCCGGACTCCTTGAGGTAATAGATGTAGTAGGTCCCGTCCTCATAATACGGCATGGTGTCGCCCACGTAGGGCTGCTTGATGCCGTCCACCTCCGGCAGGAAGAAGGCGCTGTAATCGTAGGCGTCCTCCTGGCTGCTGGCGGTGCGCATGGACGAGAAGTCCTTGTCGTTGCCGGGGTCAGTGGGGGTGTCGCCGGTGTGCCTGTCCCAGCCGGCGTAGAGGGTCAAATCCTCCTTGACCTTCTCCGAGGCTATGTCGAAGCTCTCGGTGAGGCCGGCGTCCTTGAACCAGCCGATGAAGTCGTAGCCGTCCCGGGTGGGCTCGGCGGGAGCGGCGGCTTTCTTGCCGCCCTTGACGGTCTGGGACTCGATGGCCGTCCCGGCGGACGCGGCGTCGAAGCTCACGGTGTATTCCCCGGACGAGCAGGCGGCCAGAGACAGAATAAGCGCCAGGCACAGCGCCGCGCATAAGATTCTTTTCATATTTTCCTCCGTCAAAATAAACGCCAACAGAGGGGATGGGAAACTCTCATCCCCTCTGTGAGGTCGAATTGGCTTACACTACGCTTCTCTGAAGGATCCTGACGCTGGAGATGTCGATGGTGACCTCGCCCATTCCGGCAAGCTCATTGGAGCCGAACTGGAAGAGCATCTCGAAGGGCATCTCGAGGATCAGGGTGTCGGTAGTCTCAAAGGTGAAGGTCTGCTCCTCGGTGGTGAAGTCGATGCGCTCGGAGAGCCTGGGGTCCCAGCTCCCGGCGGGGTTCAGGAAGAAGCCGCAGGAGACGTTCTGGGTGGCCTTGCCGGTGATCTCGACGACGAAGTAGCTGTCGGCGGGCAGGTTGAAGTTCATGTAGAGCTTATCGTGCCAGTCAACGGTGCCGCCCTGGTCGATGCGGTAGAAGAGGTGTCCGCCCTCGGTCCAGATGGTGCCGACGCCGCGCTCGTTGTCCTCGTCGGTGCCGTCGTAGTTGCCCCAGGTGTAATCGGTGTACTGCTCGCCGGAACGGGGAGCGGAGAACTTGTCGGTGGTCTTGTGTGTCTCAAGGTCGCCCTCAAGCTTGCCGAACTCCAGGTTCGTGACGGTGATGGTGTTGGTCTTGCCGGCCTCGGAGCCGGGAGTGGTGCTGCCGATCTGCATACGGATAACGGGCTTATCGGTGGCGGCCTCGGCGACGAAGGAGTTGTAGACGGTGATCTCCTCGCCGGCCTTCAGGCTGAGGGCGTTGAAGTTGGCGCGCATGGAGGCGTCGGGGTTCTCCACCACCAGCTCGCCGGACTGGTCGGCGGTGGCGACGATGTTGAATCTGTAGTAGTACTTGGCGCCCTGCTCAAGAGCGTTGCCGCCCAGGGCCATGTCGGCCTTGATGCTCCAGATGCCGCCCTCGGTGTTGTAGGAGTCGATCTGGAAAACAGCCTTGCCCTCGCCGTCGGTGCCGGTGCCCGCGGCGCCGTCGCCCACGCCCAGGACCACGCCGTCCATGGTCTTCACGGAGAAGTCGTTGGTGTAGATGGGCGCCTCGGTCTGGGTGCCGGTAGTCTCGTAGATCTCGATCTTGTCGATGGTGACGGTGACGTCGCTGGCGGTGGTGTCATCGGGGTTGTCGGGGTTGGGGGTGATCTTGCCCAGGTGGATCAGCAGCTCCGCCATGCCCTCGGCGGGGGAGGTGAAGTTCAGCTCATAGGGGGCGATCTCGGTGCCTATCTTCACGTTGTAGGCGCCGCCGAAAGTCTCCCAGCCCTCGGCGTTTTCGTTGCGGGCCAGGATGTGGGCGTAAGTCTCCTTGGTGGCCTTGGCCCAGACCTTGACCTTGTAATCGGCGGCCTTGAGCTCAACGCCGGACTTGGCAAGCTTCACGTCGCCGTCGCCCTGGCCGGGGTCGGTGATGTCGAAGACGAAGGCGCCCTGCTTGAGCTCGCCGGTGGCGGTGGCGTTCTCACCCACGGAGGCGGTCCAGCCGTGGCCGTCGGGGGTGATGTCGGAGAAGTCCATGTTGATCATCTCAACGGCCTCGCCGGTCTGGCGGGTGACGGTGAGGGTCATGTACGCCTCGGCAGTCTCGCCGGCCTTGTCGGTGACGGAGAAGGTGAGCTCATAGTCGCCGGGATCGGCGGGGGTGGTCTTGCCGTTGGAGAAGGTCAGCTCCGGGACGGACTTCACGGTGATCATGCCGGTGAGGTCGCCGTCCTCGGCATCGGAAGCGCTGACGCCGGCCAGGGCGTCGAACTCGCTGCCGGCCTCAACGGCCTTGTCGGAAACGCCGGTGATGGTGGGGGCGGTGTTGTTCCCGTTGCTGCCGCCGCCGTTGCCGCCGTCGCCGCCGCAGGAAGCGGCGGCCAGGGCAAGAGCGACGCAGAGGAGTATCGCTAAGATCCTGTTGGTCTTTTTCATTTTTGCACTCTCCTTACATGACTGGGGTACATTACTCGGCGGAGGCGTAACGGTCGTAAGCGGCCTGATAGACTTCCTTGATCTCGTCAAGATGCGTGCGGCCGGTGAGGTCGGACTGGAAGGTAGCCCAGTCGGCATCGGAGACGCCGCCGTTCATGAGCCACTTGATGAGGTTGGTACGGATGTAGTCGTTGAGAGCGGACTCATACTGGGAGATGACGTTCAGCTCCTTGGCGGTGAACTGGAGGTTCGGGGTGGGGCTGGCGTTGGCGGGCAGGTACGGGGTCACATAGGCGTCCAGACGCTCAAGGCGCAGCTTGGCGCGGGGCTCCATGTTGACCACGTGCTCCCAGGCGTAGTCGCTGAGGTAGATGATGCCGAGAGGCGCGTTCTGGAGGCGCAGCTCGTCGGAGGTGACGCCCTCAGGCAGGGGCTTCTGGACCAGCATGCCGTTGGCGTCCAGCTCCTCCTCATAGACAAGGCCGATGGGGCCGTAGTTGATCTGCGCGGAGATCATGGGATCGTAGTAGCGGTCGAAGTAAGTGAGAAGGACCTCCACGTTGGGGACGTTGGCGAAGATGACGACCTCGCCGGTGCTGATCTCGGGGTTGTTGGAAAGGCAGGCGGTACGGTCGCCGTTGGGGCCGGCGAGAGGCGCGCAGACGATGTAGTTCTCGGGGTTGGAGACGACCGTCTCGCTCTCCCACCAGTAGAAGAAGCCGTAAGTCTCGGCGCCCTTGCCGTTGGCCAGGAAGTTATCCTGGCTGATCTCGAAGGAGACCTTGTCGATGAGGTTGTTGGTGACCCAGTTGGCGATGAAGTTGGTGGCTTCCTTGAAGCGCTCGTCCTGGACGGTGTAGGTGATCTTGCCGTCCACCACGACGCGGTGCTCCAGGTTGTCGTTGAGGCCGAACATACCGTAGAGGTCGCACTGATTGCCCTGCCAGTTGTTGTAGACGAAGCTCATGGGACGCTCGTCGTCGGCCTTGCCGTTGCCGTTCATGTCGTTGTCGCGGAAGTAGGTCATCAGCTTCTCGGCCTGGGCGGCGGTGAGGCTGAGGCCGTCCTTCAGATCCGCCTCGGTGAGGCCGTCAACAGCGCCGGCCTTGATGGCGGCGGCGGCCCAGTTCTTGTTGAGGAAGAGGATGTTGGGGCTCTGGAGAAGGCCCATCTCCTCTACGCGGGGCAGGGAGTAGATCTTGCCGTCCTCGGAGGTGAGCTGCGCCTTGATGTCGGGGCGCTCCTCAAGGATCTTGCTGAAGTTGGGCATGTACTGGAGATAGTCGCTGATGGGGAGGAACTTATGGCGCTGGGCGTACTTGTTGATCTCGCCGGCGGTGATGCCCGCGTGATAGAGGGCGTCGGGCTGCTCGGCGGCGTTGCCGAGGATCAGGTTCTTCTGCTGAGAGTAGACGGACTCGGAGACGTTCTCCCACTCAACATTGACGTTGGTGCTGGCGAACAGGTCCTGCATGATCTTCATGTCGTTGTAGTCAAGGGCGGAAGCGTTCTTGGAGGAGTAGATGCGGAAGGAGATCTCCTCGGCGCCCTTGTCGTTGAGGATGGGGGCGGAGGTGTCTTCCCACTGATAGCCGTAATCGGCCACCAGCTTATCGACACCGGCGCTCTCGCGGTTGTCGCTGCCGCCGCTGCCGCCGCCGCCGCAGGAAACAAGGGCCAGGGCAAGGGCGAGGATGAGTAATACTGTTACTGTCTTTTTCATTGATTTACCTCCAAATCAGTTGGTTTAACCCTTCAGGGAGCCTATCATAACGCCCTGGCTGAAGTACTTCTGGACGAAGGGGTAAAGCATCAGCACGGGGACGCTGGATACGATAACGGAGACGTACTTGATTTGGTTTGCCATGCGGTACTGCTGGAGAATAGTCTCGCCGCTGCCGCCGGTGGTGTTCTCGGAGGCGATGAGAATCTCCTTCAGCACGAGCTGCAGGGGATACCTGGCCTCGTCCTGGAGGAAGATCATGGCGTTGAAGTAGCTGTTCCACTGGCCGATGGCGTAGTAGAGGGCCATAACGGCCAGGATCGCCTTGGAGAGGGGCAGCACCAGGGCGGTGAAGACCCGGTACTCGCCGGCGCCGTCGATCTTGGCCGCCTCGATGAGCCCGTCGGGGATACTGGACTCAAAGAAGGTCTTGGTCATAAAGAGATTCCACACCGAGAGGATGGAGGGCAGCACGATGGCCCACATGGAGTTGATAAGGCCAAGGGAGCTCATGACGTTGTAGAACGGGATGAGGCCGCCGCCGAAGAACATGGGGATGATGAAGTAGATCATCCAGAACTTCTTGCCGGGGAGCGTCTTGCGGCTCAGGGCCCAGCCGGCGGGGATGGTCACTATCAGGGACAGCACCACGGTGAGGGCGGTGTAGATGATGGTGTTGAGATAGCCCTTCCAAATGTCGGAGCGCTCCAAAATCTTTTTGAAGCCGTCCATGGTGATCTTCACGGGGTAGAGCACCACGTCGCCGGCCAGCACCGCGTCGGGGTCGGAGATGGAGGCGATGATGATGAAGTACAGCGGGTAGATGACGATGAGAGCCATGAGGCCCAGGAAGATGGTGTTGATGGCATAGAATACCTTATCGCCGGTACCCAGCTTGATGAGGGTGTTTTTTGAAGTAGCTTTACTTGACATCTCTTTATCCTCCTATTACCACAGGGAATTCTCAGAGAATTTCTTGGAGGTGGTATTGGCGATGATAAGAAGCACCACGTTGATGATGGAGTTGAATAGGCCGATGGCGGTGGCGTAGCCTTGGTTTGGCACGCCCGTAAGGCCCTGCTTGTAAACGTAGGTGGCGATGAGCTCGCTGACGCCCAGGTTGCCGTCGGACTGCATCAGGAGGGCCTTCTCGTAGCCCACGCCCATGAGGCCGCCGATGGACATGATGAGCATGACGCTGACCATGGGCATGATGGCCGGCAGGTCCACGTGGATGACGCGCTGGAAGCGGGTGGCGCCGTCCAGGATGGCCGCCTCGTGCTGGCCGGGGTCAACGTTACTGAGGGCCGCTATGTAGATGATGGCGCTCCAGCCGAAGTCCTGCCAGTTGGAGGAGAGGATGTACATGGGCCGGAAGGCCGACGCCTCCAGGGAGTAGGAGACGCGCTCAGCGCCCAGGCTGGCGGCGATGTTGTTCACAAGGCCGTAGCGGCCGAAGAACAGGTTCAGCATACCGACGAGGACCACCAGGGAGATGAAGTGGGGCCCGTTGAAGATGGTCTGGAGGACCTTGGCGGCCCGGCGGCTCTTCATGGCGTTGAGCATCAGGGAGATGATGATGGGCAGCGGGAAGCCGATGACGAAGCCGATGATGCACAGCAGGAACGTGTTCTTCATCAGGGGCCAGAACTGAACGTCGGTGAAGAAGCGGGTGAAGTTGTAGAAGCCGATCCAGATGGTGTTGGGTCCGATGATCTGGTCGCCGGGCATGAAGTCCTGGAAGGCGATGAGCACGCCGTAGATGGGCAGGTAGTTGAACAGGAAAACGATGAGCACGGCGGGGAAGACCATCACGAGGAACGGGTGATTTTCTCTCAGGTGCCTCCACATTCTCCTGGTCTTGCGCTGACGGGCGGTCAGGCTCTGCGCCGGCGCGGCCGAGGAAGGTCCGGCATTGACTTTTTGCATGTCTTGAATTCCCCTTTCATTTTTTTGCATTATCTAAAGTGACGGCTGGGCCCTCACAGAAGATTGAGTTCGCTCTCGGTGTCGAAGAGATGCATGAGGTCGGGGCGGAAGGTGAAGCGCACCGTCTTGCCGATGGAGTGGGCGGCAACGTCCAGACCCACGGTGGGGACGATGGCCACGATGTCCGTGCCTCCCACGCTCAGGTGCAGGTGGAGCTCGGAGCCCATCATCTCGGAGACGTCGATGACGCCGGTGAAGTCGCCCTGGTCGATGGTCATGTGCACCGGGCGGATGCCCATGGTGACGGAGCAGGGCTTCTGTCCCTTGGCGGTGAGGGCCTTCTGCTGGGCCTCGCACAGCGGGATCTTCTTGCCCAGGACCTCAACGGAGTACTTGCCGTTCTCCAAGAGCAGCTTGCAGTTGGGGAAGAAGTTCATCTGGGGCATTCCGATGAAGCCGGCCACGAAGAGGTTGTAGGGGTGATTGAAGACCTCCTGGGGGGTGCCGATCTGCTGGATGAAGCCGTCGCGCATGATGACGATGCGGTCGCCCAGGGTCATGGCCTCGGTCTGGTCGTGGGTGACGTAGATGAAGGTGGTGTCGATCTTCTGGCGGAGCTTGATGATCTCCGCGCGCATCTGGTTGCGGAGCTTCGCGTCCAGGTTGGAAAGCGGCTCGTCCATCAGCAGGACCTGGGGCTGGCGGACGATGGCGCGGCCGATGGCCACGCGCTGGCGCTGGCCGCCGGACAGGGCCTTGGGCTTGCGGTCCAGGTACTGGGTGATGTCCAGGATCTCCGCGGCCTCGCGGACCTTCTTGTCGATCTCCTCCTTGGGGAGCTTCCGGAGCTTTAAGGAGAAGGCCATGTTCTCGTAGACGGTCATGTGCGGGTACAGGGCGTAGGACTGGAAGACCATGGCAATATCCCTGTCCTTGGGGGCCACCTCGTTCACCAGCCTGTCGCCGATGTAGAGCTCGCCGGAGCTTATCTCCTCAAGTCCCGCGACCATGCGGAGCGTGGTGGACTTTCCGCAGCCGGAGGGGCCGACAAGAACGATGAACTCGCGGTCGGCGATCTCTAAGTTGAACTTCTGGACGGCGACCACGCCCTCGTCGGTGATCTGGAGGTTCACCTTCTCCTTGTGGGGGTCCTCCGGGGCGTCCTTTTTCTTCTTCTTTTTCTTCTTAGCTTCCGTGTTGGGATAGACCTTTGTGATGTCCTTCAGGGTCAAACTCGCCATGAATTACTCCCTCCATTGTCAAATGAATTTCCATTTGTTTACTAAATGTAAACCCATTTGTTTACATTATGGTTTACATTTGATGTGCCTATTGTAATCTTGAATTTACGAAATGTCAACAAGATTTGAACAAAAATATTCGAAATGTGAGTTTCACCAAATTTCACGTTAAAATTTTGTACAAAATGCGCATTAAGAAATTCGCAAGTTTACAAAATGCACATCTTGATTTTTCGTTTTGTATATGGTATAGTAAACTCATAAAGTATTAAGGAAAAAGTTAGAATTTGCATCAATCACGAAGCACAAGGAGGAATCACGATGGCGGTGCGGCGGATCACCATGCAGGATATTGCCGATTCCTGCGGGCTGTCAAGAAATACGGTATCGAAGATCTTCAACGGGCGCGGCGCGGTACCGGACGCCACCCGGCGCATGGTCCTGGAGCGCGCCCAGGAGCTGGGCTACCGGCAGCTCCCGGAGGACGACCCGGGCTGGGGGGATCCCTCCCGTCAGAACATAGCGCTCTTCACCAGCCACATGCCCTCGGACTACCACTTCGGCACCTTCTTCATGCCGGCCTTCGCCGCCCAGCTCAGCCGGGCGGGGTATACGCTGATGATGTATGAGCTGACGGAGGACGAGTTCCGCCACTGTCGCCTCCCGGCGCGCATGTCCCTGGAGCAGACGGCGGGGATACTGGGCATCGAGCTTTTCAGCCGGGAGTATGTGGACATGATCTGCTCCTCGGGCCTGCCGGCTATCTTCGTGGACGCCTACGCCGGGGCCAACACGTCCGTCACGAAATACGACCTTATTTCCATGGAGAATGTGGCAAGCACCATGGCGCTGACACGGGGCATGATCCTCTCCGGCGCGGGGCATCTGGGCTTTGTGGGCGACACCGCCCACTGCAACAGCTTCCACGAGCGCTGGATTGGCTTCACCCTGGCTCTCCGGGAGGCGGGACTCAACCTCAACCGGGACCTCTCCATCTTAGACCGGGACGGTCAGGAATACAGCGACCCCGAGTGGTTCAGACAGAAGTTCCTGAAAATGCCGGCCCTGCCCGACGGTTTCATGTGCGCCAACGACTACATCGCCCTGCGCGTAATGACGGCCTTAAAACAGATGGGCGTGGCCATCCCCGGCCGGGTGATGGTGGCGGGCTTTGACGGCACGCCCCAGGCGGCGGTGGTGGAGCCGGCCCTCAGCACCGCCCAGATACCCGGCGCGGACATCGGACGCATGGCGGCGGAGATGCTTCTGGACCGCATCGAAAATCCCGACCGCCCCTACCGCACCACCTACGTCGGCACCACCCCCGTGCTCCGGGCCTCCACGGTGAGATAGACCGAAATCATTAGAAATCATTAAAATATATTAATCGCCCGCCCCGAAATGATATGCTCCCCCTATAGTAGACAGTGAAAAGGAAAAACGCTGTCGAGATAGGGGGAGCATAGATATATGAAGGAC
>CANROF010000037.1 GCA_947632155.1 uncultured Oscillospiraceae bacterium | reverse complement strand
AGCTATTGTATCACGGGCATCTTAAAGTCTGCTGATACTGAAATCTTTTTACTTGAAACTTATTATACGAGGAGAAAGTAGAATGGTAAAAGACACCATCGTAAACGGCTACGAGAACGCGCCGCACAGGTCGCTTTACTACGCCCTGGGGCTGACGGATGAGGAGCTGTCAAGGCCCCTTATCGGCATCGTCAGCAGCTATAACGAGATAGTCCCCGGACATATGAACCTTGATAAGATCACCGAGGCGGTGAAAACCGGCGTCGCCATGGCCGGCGGCACCCCCATCGTATTCCCCGCCATCGCCGTCTGCGACGGCATCGCCATGGGCCACGTGGGGATGAAATATTCCCTCGTCACCCGGGACCTCATCGCCGACTCCACCGAGTGCATGGTCATGGCCCACGGGTTTGACGGCTTAGTCATGATTCCCAACTGCGATAAAAACGTCCCCGGCCTGCTCATGGCCGCGGCGCGCCTCAATCTCCCCACCGTCTTTGTCTCCGGCGGCCCCATGCTGGCCGGCCGGGTGGACGGGCATAAAACCAGCCTTTCCAGCATGTTCGAGGCCGTGGGCGCCTACTCCGCCGGGAGGATAGACGAGGCCAAGCTGCGGGAGTACGAGTGCAAGACCTGCCCCTCCTGCGGCTCCTGCTCCGGCATGTATACGGCAAACTCCATGAACTGCCTCACCGAGGTCTTAGGTATGGGCCTGCGGGGCAACGGCACCATCCCGGCGGCCTACTCCGCCCGCATAAGCCTTGCGAAAAGGGCCGGGATGCAGGTGATGGAGCTGGTGCGGAAGAACATCCGCGCCCGGGACATCATGACCGCCGCCGCCATCCGCAACGCCCTCACCGCCGACATGGCCCTGGGGTGCTCCACCAACTCTATGCTGCACCTGCCGGCCATCGCCAACGAGTGCGGGGTGGACTTTGACCTCAATATGGCAAACGAGATAAGCGCCGTGACCCCCAACCTCTGCCACCTGGCCCCTGCGGGCCCCACGTACATGGAGGACCTGAACGAGGCCGGCGGCGTCTACGCCGTCCTCAAGGAGCTGACGAAAAAGGGCCTCATCGACACCTCCGTCATGACCTGCACCGGCAAGACCCTGGGGGAGAACATCGCGGACGCCGAGAACTTAAATCCGGAGATCATCCGGCCCATCGACAACCCCTACAGTGAGACTGGCGGCATCGCGGTGCTGTTCGGAAACCTGGCGGAGAACGGCTGCGTGGTGAAGAGGAGCGCCGTGGCCCCGGAAATGCTCCGGCACGAGGGCCCCGCCCGGGTCTTCAACAGCGAGGAGGAGGCCATAAAGGTCATCCACGGCCGGGGCATCCATCCCGGGGACGTCATCGTTATCCGCTACGAGGGCCCCGCCGGGGGACCGGGTATGCGGGAGATGCTGAATCCCACCTCCGCCATCGCGGGGGCGGGCCTTGATAAATCCGTGGCCCTCATCACCGACGGGCGTTTCTCCGGCGCCACCCGGGGGGCCTCCATCGGACACGTGAGCCCCGAGGCCGCCTCCGGCGGACTTATCGCCTACGTCCACGAGGGGGATCTTATCTCCATCGATATACCGAATCATTCTATTACTCTCCGGGTCCCGGAGGAGGAGATCGCGGCGCGGAAGGCGGCGGAGAAACCGCAAGTCAGGGAGGGTATTTCCGGGTACCTGAAGCGGTATGCACAGCAGGTCAGTTCGGCCGATAAAGGGGCTATTATCAATAAACGGTGAGCCTTGAGCCGGCGGGCTTTTATCGGGACCGCCCCGGGGGGGGCGGGGGGCTTACTTTCTTCTCTTTTGTGTTGACAAAAGAGAAGAAAGTAACAAAGAAGAGAAAAACAACCAAGGGGGGATTTCGATTTTCCCCCCTTGGAACCCCCTTTTAAAAACGACCAGAGGGGGCCTGCGGGCCCCCATCTGGACTCCCCCGGGGGTTGCGCGGACCCCGCCCTTTACACACGACTACCACCCAGGCAGCGCGCCCAAAACAGACGCAGAAGCCCTAAATCACCACCCACACAGCGGTACCCGAATTCATAATTCGGGTTTTCCGCGGAAACAGACGCTGAAACCCATACGATTCTCGTCACGCGCGGTCGATGCACGCCACCATAGCCCCCGACCCCCACCCGCGGCAGCCGTCCCGCCGTGACAACGCAACCCCCCCAAATCCATCACCGCACCCAAAACAAAAAGTTTTTCTTCCTTTGCTACTTTCCATTCTTTTTCCAAAAAGAATGGAAAGTAGAATCCCCCGGCCAGTGCTGGCCGAAACTCAGCAAAAGAGCCCCCCGGCTCAGGAGGGCCCCCACATTATTTGTTCAAACCTTAGATTAAGAGGACGTGACAAAAATGCCAATGACCATGTCGCAAAAAATCCTGGCCGCTCATGCCGGATTGGATTCCGTGGAGGCCGGGCAGCTCATTTTGTGCACATTAGACCGCGTACACGGAAACGACATCACCTCCCCGGTGGCCATCCGGGAGTTTAAAAAGATGGGCGCGGAGAAGGTGGCGGCCCCGGATACCGTCACCCTCATCATGGACCATTTCGTGCCCAATAAGGACATCAAGGCCGCCCAGCAGTGCAAGTGCTGCCGGAATTTTGCCTCGGAGCAGGGGCTGGAGAGCTTTTTTGATGTGGGCCGCATGGGCATCGAGCACGCCCTTATCCCCGAGGAGGGCCTGGTAGTCACCGGGGACCTGGCCATCGGCGCGGACTCCCACACCTGCACCTACGGGGCCCTGGGGGCCTTCTCCACCGGCGTGGGCTCCACGGATATGGCCTTCGCCATGGCCACGGGCAAGGCGTGGTTCAAGGTCCCCTCCGCCGTCAAATTTGTTCTCACCGGGGCGCTCCCCAAGTACGTCTCCGGCAAGGACCTCATTCTCCACATCATCGGAAGAATCGGCGTGGACGGGGCCCGGTATAAGTCCATGGAGTTCACCGGTCCCGGCGCCGGCAGCCTCTCCATGCCGGACCGCCTCACCGTCTGCAACATGGCTATCGAGGCCGGCGCCAAAAACGGCATCTTTGAGGTGGATGAGGTGACTTTGGCCTACGAGAAAGAGCACGCAAAGCGGGAGCTTCGCGTCTACAAGGCCGACGGGGACGCCGCCTATGACGAGACGTATGAAATCGACCTCTCTAAGCTCCGTCCCACCGTGGCCTTCCCGCATCTTCCCGAGAACACCCACACCGTGGACGAGATCGGGGAGATCAGAATCGACCAGGTGGTCATCGGCTCCTGCACCAACGGGCTTTTCAAGGACATGAAGGAGGCCGCCGACATCCTGCGGGGCCGGAAGGTGGCGAAAAACGTCCGGGCCATTATCATCCCCGCCACCCAGGACATCTATTTAAGGTGCCTGGAGGCCGGCTACATCCGGGACTTCATCGAGGCCGGCTGCGTCGTCTCCACCCCCACCTGCGGGCCGTGCCTGGGGGGCTACATGGGCATCCTGGCCGAGGGCGAGAGGTGCGTCTCCACCACCAACCGGAACTTCGTGGGCCGCATGGGCCATGTCGAGAGCGAGGTGTACCTGGCCAGCCCCGCCACCGCCGCCGCCAGCGCCGTGCTGGGGCGCATCGCTTCCGCCGAGGAGGTAGTAAAATGAATTGTAACGGAAAAGTTATCAAATACGGCGACAACGTGGATACCGACGTCATCATCCCGGCCCGGTATCTCAATACCAGCGACCCCAAAGAACTGGCCGCCCACTGCATGGAGGACATCGACAAGTCCTTCCACGACAAAATAAAGCCCGGCGACATCTTAGTGGGCGGGGAGAATTTCGGCTGCGGCTCCTCCCGGGAGCACGCGCCCATCGCCATTAAACACAGCGGCATCTCCCTTGTGATCGCGAAGTCCTTCGCCCGCATCTTCTACCGCAACGCCATCAATATCGGCCTCGCCATTGTGGAGTGCCCGGAGGCCGCCCAGGCCCTTTCCGAGGGCGACGACGTGGAGGCCGACTTGGATGCCGGGGTCATCACCGACCTCACCACCGGCCGGAGCTTCAAGACCGAGCCCTTCCCGGAGTTCATCCAGAACATCATCTCCGCCGGGGGACTGGTGGAGGCCGCCAAAAAAGGGATAATCGCGTAATCTGAAAATAAGGTGATTTGACATGACATACAACATCGCCCTTCTCCGGGGAGACGGCATCGGCCCGGAGATCGTGGACAGCGCCGTCCGGGTGCTAAAGGCCGTGGGGAAGAAATACGGCCACACCTTCAGCTTCACCCCCTACCTCATCGGCGGGGCGGCCATCGACGCCACCGGCGCGCCGCTGCCCCAGGAGACGGTGGACGGGTGCCTTTCCTCCGACAGCGTGCTTCTCGGCGCGGTGGGGGGCCCCAAGTGGGACGCCCTCCCCGGAGATCTGCGGCCGGAGAAGGCGCTTTTAGGTATCCGCGCCGCCCTGGGGCTCTTTACAAATCTGCGGCCGGCCAAGCTCTACCCGGCCCTCGCCGGGGACTGCCCCCTGCGGCCCGACTTAGTCCGGGACGGCTTCGACATCATGATCGTCCGGGAGCTCACCGGCGGCATCTACTTCGGCGACCGGGGCTGCCGGCAGGGGAAGTACGGCGAGGAGGCTTATGACACCGAGTGCTACTCCCGCTTTGAGATCCAGCGCATCGCCCGCGTGGCCTTCGAGACAGCCCGCAAGCGCCGGGGCAAGGTCAGCTCCATCGACAAGGCAAACGTTTTGGAGACTTCCCGCCTCTGGCGCAGGACCGTCCACGAGATCGGGGAGCGGGACTACCCCGACGTGGAGCTCCGGGACGTGCTGGTTGACAACGCCGCCATGCAGCTTGTGAAAAACCCGGCGCAGTTCGACGTCCTTGTGACCAGCAACATGTTCGGGGACATCCTCTCCGACGAGGCCAGCCAGATCACCGGCTCCATCGGGATGCTGCCCTCCGCCAGCCTGAACGAGACGACCCGGGGGATGTACGAGCCCATCCACGGCTCCGCCCCGGACATCGCCGGCCGCGGCATCGCCAACCCCATCGCCACCATCCTCTCCGCCGCCATGATGCTGCGCTATTCTTTCGACCTGGCCGCGGAGGCCGATTGCATCGAAAACGCGGTGAACAAGGCGCTGGACGACGGCCTTCGCACCGCCGACATCCTGGGCGCCTCGGGGAAGACGCCCCTGGGCACCGCGGCCATGACCGACGCCGTTATCGAGAGGCTTTGAGATGCTGGAGAGTATGCCAAAGGCCGCGGCGGCCCTGGCGTCCGTCGTGGTGTTCCGCAATGTGACAAACGCCCCGGTCCTCCGGGCTCTGCGGGCCTTTTTTGAGTGCGAGGGGGACGAATCGGAGCGGGTGGAGCGCTACGCCGCCTTCGCCGCGGCGCTCTATGAGCACGGCTACAACCTGAGCCGGTATCTTCTGGACGCCGTATCCGAGGACGAGAACGCCTACGTGCTGCTGCGCTGGAAAAATGAGCCGGTCCCCAGGGTGCTGGAGGAGGCCGTGGCGGGGGAGCTTGGCGTATTCCAGGCCCTCTCGGACCTCACCGCCGGGAGACTGCGGGAGATGATGGGCTACCAGGGCTATCTCCCGGGCTTTGAGACGGAAAAGCTGGACCTCCGGGGGGAGCTGGAGGCCAGAATCGCCAAGATCGACGTCACCGGCTTCGGTCAGTACGCCCGCCACACCATGTTCCGGGTGGCGGACGGCCAGATCGTGCCCGTCCGGACGCCGGACAGGCGCACCGTGGACAGCCTCATCGGCTACGAGCGCCAGCGCCAGGAGCTTCTGGACAACACCGAGGCCCTGCTGCGGGGCCTCCCGGCGGCCAACGCCCTCCTGATCGGCGACGCCGGGACGGGGAAGTCCTCCACCATCAAGGCCGTGGCGAATCTTTTGGCCCCCAGGGGCCTCCGGCTCATCGAGGTCCGGAAAGACCAGATCATGTCCATTCCCTCCGTCATGGAGCGCCTGCGGGACAACCCCCTGAAGTTCATCCTTTTCATCGACGACCTGAGCTTTGAGAAAAACGACGATACCTTCAGCGCCATGAAGGCCATTTTGGAGGGCTCCGTCAGCGTAAAGACCCCCAACACCGTGATCTACGCCACGTCCAACCGGCGGCACCTGGTGAAGGAGTCCGTGTCCGACCGGGACGGGGACGACATGCACATAAACGACACCATCCAGGACACTGTGGCCCTCTCCGACCGCTTCGGGCTCACCATCCTCTTTACAAAACCGCCCAGGGCGCTCTATCTGCGCATCGTCCACGAGCTTTGCGCCGCGGCGGGGCTGGAGGACACCCCCGACCTCGACACCCGGGCCTGCGCCTTCGCCATCCGGCGGGGCGGCATGACCCCCCGGGCCGCCGAGCAGTTCCGGGATATGCTATTATCCAAACCATTGGAGGAAGAAACGTGTTGACACTTGACAAAATCTACCACGCCCGCTATGTCCTCAGGGAGGTCATCCGGGACACGGACGTGATCTACGCGCCCCGCATAAACCCCGAGGCCCAGGTCTATTTAAAGACCGAAAATCTCCAGATAACCGGCTCCTTCAAGGTCCGGGGGGCCTACTACAAGATAAGCCAGCTCAGTGACGAGGAGAAGGCCCGTGGCGTCATCGCCTGCTCCGCCGGAAACCACGCCCAGGGCGTGGCTCTGGCGGCCCAGAAGGCCGGGATCAAGGCGGTGATCTGCTTACCCGACGGGGCTCCCATCTCCAAGGTGGAGGCCACCAAGCGCTACGGCGCCGAGGTGGTGCTGGTGGAGGGCGTCTACGACGACGCCTACGAGCGGGCGCTGAAGCTCCGGGACGAGTGCGGTTACACCTTCATCCACCCCTTTGACGACGAGCTGGTCATCGAGGGCCAGGGCACCATCGGCCTTGAGCTCATGGAGCAGATACCCGATATGGACGCCGTCATCGTCCCCGTGGGCGGCGGCGGGCTCATCTCCGGCGTGGCCTTCGCCGTGAAGGCCCTGAACCCGGAGGTGAAGGTCTACGGCGTCCAGGCCGCGGGGGCCCCCTCCATGGTCGATTCCATACATAAAAAGGAGATCGTCCACCTGCCCACCGTCTCCACCATCGCCGACGGCATCGCCGTGAAGACCCCGGGGGAGAACACCTTCGCCCTCACCAGCAAATACGTGGACGACGTGGTCACCGTGACGGACGACGAGATCGCCGCCGCCATCCTGGCCCTCATGGAGCAGCAGAAGCTGGTCACCGAGGGCGCCGGCGCCATCTCCGTGGCCGCCGCCATGTTCAATAAGGTCCCGGTGAAGGGGAAAAAGGTGGTGTGCCTCCTGTCCGGCGGCAACGTGGACGTGAATATCCTCTCCCGCGTCATCGACCGCGGCCTTCTCATGTCCGGCCGCCGCTGCCAGCTCACCATTGAGCTCGTGGATAAGCCGGGACAGCTTGAGAAGGTTGCCGGCTGCATCGCCCGGGAGGGCGGCAACGTGGTGTCCGTCCACTACGAGCACGCCAACGAGGGCTCCGACATCAACGGCTGCTACCTGCGCCTGGAGCTGGAGACGCGCAACCACGAGCACATCAAGTCCATCCGCTGCGCCCTGAAAAACCAGGGATTTAAACTAATTGATGATTGAGGAGGAAATGAAAATGTCCAAGACCGTACACACCGACACCGCCCCCGCCGCCATCGGCCCCTATTCCCAGGCCGTCATCACCGGAAATCTCGTTTTCACCTCCGGCCAGATCCCCATCGACCCCGCCACCGGCAACGTGGAGGCCCAGGGCATCGAGGCCCAGACCGAGCAGGTCATGAAAAACTTAGGCGAGGTCCTGAAGGCCGCCGGCTCCGACTACGCCAAGGCCGTGAAGACCACCTGCTTCTTAGCCGACATCGCCGACTTCGCCGCTTTCAACGCCGTCTACGCCAACTACTTCACCGGCAAGCCCGCCCGAAGCTGCGTCGCCGTCAAGGACCTCCCCAAGAGCGTCTTAGTCGAGGTAGAGGTCATCGCCGAGGTGTGAGGGAATCATATTTGCATATTCATAGCCGCAGGGCTGTCTCATTTCTGGACGGCCCTGCGGCTTGCTTTTACATGTATTGTTCAGGAAAAACATCCCGTTATTTTGAATAATATCCCGTTAGGACCGGACTATCCGCAGAAATATTGTCATCCAACTCCCCAGAGAACAAGCTATTATATATTGATGCATGTTCTTCGAATGCTGCATCCTGATTCATTTGAAAAACACTCCCATTTTTACGGAAATGTAAACCGGACTCATGGCATATGTAAAATTCCTGACCATTGACATCCAAAGCCCAGTCAATATCATCAGCAAACATAATATCATATGGCTTGGCATTCTGACCTGACTTGAGCTGAATAGTGCCACTGTCTGACCAGTCATAGGAGGAGTCATCACGTCTCTCAGAGTGTATTAGATATTGACCTATCATGTATCCCTCTTTGATGTCATCTATCCTTATAGTAAAGTCTCTATATATCTCAGGCCCAAGTGAGCGGGAATAATCCAGACGACCTGACCATATTCCCTCTATCCTTTGCCAAAACTCGTCCTCAAGTGTCGCATCCATACCAGTATATTGCCAATATCCACCATACATATATTTGAAAGATGCAGTCCCAATATTATACTTATCCATATATGGATACTCGATAAGTCCGCGATAATAATAGGTCGCAATACCTGCATCCAAGTCGATGGATTGTACATCATATTGATAATACTCGAAGGATGCGCCAAGACAGTCTTGAATTATGTAGTCACTGGGCCCAGCCAATGGGTAATAATGCTTTTCTTCTATGTCTACATCATCCAGTCTCCAACCGTCGTTGTACAGGCTGAATTCCATGATTCCGGACGCCTCCACAGCGTCGGTACTGTTGGAGCCTTCTATTTTGACCCATACGGTATCCGTGCCTTCGTCCTCGTCTGTTTTTCTTTTTTCGACCGTAACGCTGCTATATTCTATATCCGTCATAAATATAGGATTCCAATCGGCAACATAGGATAGCAAATCCTTTTCACTGACCGGACTTTTGGACGGAGTATCCACTACCTCAATGCCGGCTGAGCATCCGGCCAGAAAGAGCAAAGCGACAAGGAGAATCCATATAGCTTTTTTCACTGTTTGTACCTCCCATTATCCCTGCAGCTCAATATATTTCCCACTGGCATACCCGCTGACGCCGTTGTAGGTCACCCAGTACCAGCTACCGGAGGTCCGGCTCAGGTCAACGGTGCAGGTCGCGCCCTCGGGGATACGGCCCAGCTTTTCGTAGGAGGTGCCGGGGCCGGAGCGAATGGACAGGTTGCCGGCGGTGCCGTGGATGACGCCGCGGCGTATGTTCTCATCCTGCGGCTGGCTGACGGTGATATAATTCTTGCTGGCATACCCGCTGACGCCGTTGTAGGTCACCCAGTACCAGCTACCGGAGGTCCGGCTCAGGTCAACGGCGCAGGTCGCGCCCTCGGGGATACGGCCTAACTTTTCGTAGGAGGTGCCGGGGCCGGAGCGGATGGACAGGTTGCCGGCAGTGCCGTGGATGACGCCATAGCTGAGGTCGTCATTTCCGATACTGCCGCTGTCGGTATCCGTCCTGCCGCCCGGGGCTGTTCCCAAAGTGGTGAAGCTCAGGATGTCGCCCTGATATTCATCGTCACCTATGACCATGTACTGCTGATAGTAGTAGGTGGTCCCAGGGGTGAGAGCTCCGTAATACTTGCCGGTCCGATAGAACATCGTGAGCTTACTCTTATTGTAGTCCACATAGTCCGTCGCCACTCTCGTCATACTGTCCGGACTTGTGCCCAGATACGCGCCGTGCTCGGTGATGTGGACCTTTTCCGACGCCGTGAAATGTCCGTTGAGCCGGACGCCCGTCTCGGTGAGCTCCGTCACAGCGTCGGTGTAGACGTTGATCTCCGGTGCTGTCGGCGGTTCAGGGGTATCATCGTCGGTGATCATTGAATTGTTCCGACAGACATATGCGTTGTTACTGTCATAATAGCTCTTGAATTGACTGTAGGTCTTGGACAGGGCGTATTTTGTGATGCCGCACTTTCCGATGTTTCCGCCGTTCCCCTGAATAACGGTAATTGTATTTCCACTGACGGAGTAAACGATTGCTGAGTGGGAAGCACCCACATTGTAATACCTTATAAAATCCCCCGGTTGGAGCTCAGGACATTCGCCTGTGCCAAGAGACTTCTTATAGTAGGTCCAGTTCGAATCGTCTTTGTATCCGGCGGTTATACCTGTTCCTGAGGCTTTTGTCGGATAACTGCCAAAGAGATAGTAAGCGAAATATTTCGCGAAACCGTGGCACTGTGCGCCCCCTCCGAATACGTTGGAGGTGCAGCCGTGCGCGTTATCGTGCGTGCCCGTATATGTACATGCGTTTCCGGTCAGCCCATATGAGAAGTCGCCCCTGTCAACGGCGTCCTTTAATTTCTGCTGATCTTTTTTTGAGCGAAGATTCGCGTTCCAGTATGCGTTTCCATAGCTGTCCAAAAAGCTGACATATTTATCCATCTTTTCCGTTACGGTTTTGTCACCGGCGGCGTCTGCCTGCGATAGCGGAATCAAGGTAAAAATGACGGCAAGAGCGAGTGCCGCGGAAACAAATACTCTGATTTTTCCTGTTTTCATTAGTTATCCCTCCACATAAGAGTCAACGCTCAGAGCGTTGTAGCACCATACTGCGACCTCCCAGCGCTTGGCGGGGAGTTTCAGATCCGTTTCGCCGCTGTCGGCGATACCAAGATTTTTGGCCGCGGCAATAAAGCCGTCGGGCCAGCCGCCGGATGACAACGCGTCCTCCCTGTAGCCCCAGGCGCTGACCAGCATTGTGAGCATCTGCTCCTTTGTCACGGGATCAAATGGGCCGAACCTTCCATCGCCGTAGCCGCTTATTACCCCAAGCTCCGCGGCCTTTGCCACGAATCCCGTGCCCCAGAAGCCGTCCGGTAGATCGTCAAACGCCTTTTCCGTCATGCCGCGCGCCTCCCCGTCAACGCCCAGCATACAGCAGAGGACCGTGGCGGCCTCGGCGCGGGTTATCGTTTTATCCGGGTTGAAATTCCCCTGATCGTCCCCGGTGAATATGCCAAGCTCCGCCAGCGCCTCCACGGCCTGGACATACGGGGCGTCCTCCGGAACGTCCGGGAAAGTCCCCTCCGAGTCCGCCAGCGCCGGGGTGACCGCCGCCGCGACGATCGCCGCTGCCGCCAGCGCCGCGGCAAAATGCTTCGGTATTGTGCGTTTCATTTGCTTTCCCTCCTGTTTTTGCCCGGTCAGGGGCATTTTCGAATTTTATTATAGTAAATATATTTACTAAAGTCAATAGTAAATATGTTTACTTTGCTACTCTGTATCCATACTACTCTTTGGAGGGACAGGTATGGAGAAATATATGGAGTATTTAAGGGCGCTGAGGGAAGATCGGGACCTGACGCAGCAGCAGATCGCGGATGTCCTGGGGACCTCCCAGACGATGTACGCCCGGTATGAGCGCGGGGCCAACGAGCTGCCGATACGCCATTTCATCACGCTGTGCCGCTATTACGGCGTCTCCGCAGACGATGTTCTGGGACTTCGAAAAAGAGGGCGCTCATAATGCACAAAAAAGCTGCCCCGGAGGGCAGCTTTTTTTATGGGGTTTTCGGGATCACTCCTGGGAGTACATGGCCACGAGGCGGTTGAGGTGGTCCCAGCGGTCCATGGCGGCCTGCTCGTTCTTGGCGAAGAGGACGGTGGCGCGCTCAGGGAAGGAGCGGGTCAGGGCGCTGTAGCGGGCCTCGTTCATCAGGAACTCCTGATAGCCGCCGGCGGGGGCCTTGGAGTCCAGGACGAACTTCTTGCCGGGCTCCGCGGCGGGGTTGAAGCGGAACAGATTCCAGTAGCCGCACTCAACGGCCTTCTTCATTTCCTTCTGGCAGTTGACCATGCCGCCCTTGATGGAGTGCATCTCGCAGGGGGCGTAGCCGATGATGAGGGACGGGCCGTTGTAGGCCTCGGCCTCGGTGATGGCCTTGATGGTCTGGTTGGGGTTGGCGCCCATGGCCACCTGGGCCACGTAGATGTAGCCGTAGGACATGGCGATCTCGGCGAGGCTCTTCTTCTTGATCTCCTTGCCGGCCGCGGCGAACTGAGCAACCTGGCCGATGTTGGAGGCCTTGGAGGCCTGGCCGCCGGTGTTGGAATAGACCTCGGTGTCGAAGACGAAGACGTTGACGTTGTTGCCGGAGGCAAGGACGTGGTCCACACCGCCGAAGCCGATGTCATAGGCCCAGCCGTCGCCGCCGAAGATCCAGACGGACTTCTTGGAGAGGTACTCCTTCTGGCTGAGGATCTCCTTGGCCTTATCGCAGCCGCAGGCCTCGAGGGCGGCCACAAGGGCCTCGGTGGCGGACTTGTTGGCCTCGCCGTCGTCCATAGTCTCCAGCCACTTGGCGCCGGCGGTCTTCACGTCCTCGGGAGCGCCCTCGCTCTCCACCAGCTCCTTGACCTTGGAGGCGAGGCGGCTGCGGATGGCGTTCTGGCCGAGGTACATGCCAAGGCCGTGCTCGGCGTTGTCCTCAAAGAGGGAGTTTGCCCACGCGGGGCCGTGGCCCTGGGCGTTGACGGTGTAGGGGGAGGTAGCGGCGGGGCCGCCCCAGATGGAGGAGCACCCGGTGGCGTTGGAGATGTACATCCGATCGCCGAAGAGCTGGGTCACCAGGCGCGCGTAGCTCGTCTCGGCGCAGCCGGCGCAGGAGCCGGAGAACTCCAGGAGCGGCTTGCGGAACTGGCTGCCCTTGACGGTGTTGTCCATCATGTCGGGCTTGTCGGCGACCTTGGCGACGCAGTAGTTGAAAGTATCCTGCTCGGGAAGCTCGCCCTCCTGCGGAACCATGGTGAGGGCGCCGGTGGGGCACTGGCCCACGCAGACGCCGCAGCCCATGCAGTCCAGGGGGCTGACGGCCATGGTGTACTGATAGACTCCCTTGCCCTTTCCGGCCTTCACGGGGACGGCGCGCAGCGTGGCGGGAGCGGCGGCGACCTCCTCGGCGGTGAGGGCGTAGGGACGGATGGTGGCGTGGGGGCAGACGAAAGCGCAGTTGTTGCACTGTACGCACTTGGCCTCGTCCCAGTGGGGGACGGTGACGGCCACGCCGCGCTTCTCATAGGCCGCGGCGCCCTGCTCGAACTGGCCGTCCACGTGGTCCATGAAGGCGGAGACGGGGAGGCTGTCGCCGTCCATGCGTCCCACGGGCTCCATGATGTTGACGACCTGCTTCACCACCTCCGGGCGGCCCTCATGGGTGTTGGCGGCGGGCTCGTCCTGGGCGTCGGCCCAGTCGGCGGGGACGTCGATCTTGGTGAAGGCGGTGGCGCCGGCGTCGATGGCCTTGTGGTTGTTGGCCACGATGTCCATGCCCTTCTTGGAGTAGGACTTGGTGGCGGCGTCCTTCATGTGCTGGATGGCCTCCTCCTGGGGCATGACCTTCGCCAGGGTGAAGAACGCGGACTGGAGGATGGTGTTGGTGCGCTTGCCCATGCCGACCTGGATAGCCAGGTCAATGGCGTTGATGGTGTAGACCTGGATGCCGTTCTTGGCGATGTAGCGCTTGGAGGCGGCGTCCAGATGGTGGCTCAGCTCCTCGGGAGTCCACTGGCAGTTGATGAGGAACGTGCCGCCGGGCTTCACGTCGCGGACGATGGGATAGCGCTTGGTGATGTAGCTGGGGTTGTGGCAGGCCACGAAGTCGGCCTTGTTGATGTAGTAGGGGCTCTTGATGGGCTTGTCGCCGAACCTGAGGTGGGAAATGGTGACGCCGCCGGTCTTCTTGGAGTCGTACTGGAAGTACGCCTGGACGTATTTGTCGGTGTAGTCGCCGATGATCTTGATGGAGTTTTTGTTGGCGCCAACGGTGCCGTCGCCGCCGAGGCCCCAGAACTTGCACTCGATGGTGCCCTCGGCCGCGGTGTTGGGCGCGGGCTCCTCGGGAAGGCTGAGATCGGTGACATCGTCCACGATGCCGATGGTGAACTGGTGCTTCGGCTCGTCCTTCGCCAGCTCCTTGTACACGGCAAAGACGCTGGAGGGAGGCGTGTCCTTGGAGCCCAGGCCATAGCGGCCGCCCACCACCTTGATGTCGGTGCGGCCCGCGGCGGCGAGAGCGGAGACAACGTCGAGATACAGAGGCTCGCCCAGAGAGCCGGGCTCCTTGGTGCGGTCAAGCACGGCCAGCTTCTTGCAGCTCTGGGGGATGGCGGCCACGAAGCGGTCGGCGGCGAAGGGCCGGTAGAGACGGACCTTGATGAGGCCCACCTTCTCGCCGTGGGCGTTCATGTAGTCGATGACCTCGTCGGTGACGTCGCAGAAGGAGCCCATGCAGACGATGACGCGGTCGGCGTCGGGGGCGCCGTGGTAGTTGAAGAGCTTGTAGTCGGTGCCGAGCTTGGCGTTGATCTTGTCCATGTACTCCTCGACAACGGCGGGCAGGGCCTCATAGTACTTGTTGCAGGCCTCGCGGTGCTGGAAGAAGATGTCGCCGTTCTCGTGAGAGCCGCGCATGTTGGGGTGCTCGGGGTTCAGGGCGTGCTTGCGGAACGCCTCCACGGCGTCCATGTCAACCATCTCCGCCAGGTCCGCGTAGTCCCAGACGGCGATCTTCTGAATCTCGTGGGAGGTGCGGAAGCCGTCGAAGAAGTTGATGAAGGGGACGCGGCCCTTGATGGCAGCCAGATGCGCCACGGGAGCCAGGTCCATGACCTCCTGGACGGAGCCCTCGGCCAGCATGGCAAAGCCGGTCTGGCGGCAGGCCATGACGTCGGAGTGGTCGCCGAAGATATTGAGGGCGTGGGAGGCCACGGTACGGGCGGACACATGGAAGACGCAGGGCAAGAGCTCACCGGCGATCTTGTACATGTTGGGGATCATCAGAAGGAGGCCCTGGGAGGCGGTGTATGTAGTGGTGAGGGCTCCGGCCGCCAGGGACCCGTGGACCGTGCCGGAGGCGCCGGCCTCGGACTGCATCTCGATGACCTTTACAGTCGTTCCGAAAATGTTCTTCTGACCCGCGGCGGCCCACTGGTCAACGTAGTCTGCCATGGGGCTGGACGGCGTGATCGGGTAGATGCCCGCGACCTCGGTAAACGCGTAGGATACCCACGCGGCCGCGTTGTTGCCGTCCATGGACTTGAGTTTTCTCGCCATGTTCTTCTCTCCTTATATTAAAAATTTTAAAATAACGGATACGGATGGGCGCAATACCTCATCTTTGTGAATTTTAACACGTTCGGCGCGCAATGTAAATAGAAATTCGTGTTTTTAAAGAGCATTTTTAGGATGTGCCGCCAAGGCTCTGCCAATTTCTTCTAATTCACATGGGCGAGTCGATGAGGCCGTCCATGAAGTCCAGGACCTTTTGGTAGTTGGGGTCCGCGGGGTCCATGAGGCTGGGCTGCCAGACGCTGTAGGAGCCGGTGTAGAGATAGGCGGGCAGTATCTCGTCCTCCATCACCGCCGTGCCGGAGGCGCTGACGGTGACGGTGAAGCGGTAGATGACCGTCCTGTTGTTCGGGTAGCTGTTGCCGCCGAAGCAGAAGTTCCCCAGGCCGTAGACGATGGTGCCGCCGTTGTACCGCTCCAGGGGCTGTATCCGGTGGGCGTGATTCCCCGCCACCAGGTCCGCGCCGCCGTCGATGAGCCTCCGGTAGGACGCCTGCCGCCACTCCTCGGGCTCAAAGGTCCCCTCCGCACCGCCGTGGGGGTAGACGATCACGAAATCGCAGTTCTCCCTCATGGCGCGGACGGTCCCGAGAAAGGCGCCCTCCTGGCCCGGGGACCATATCCCGCAGGCCAGCACGCCCAGGCGCACGCCGTTGGCCTCGTAGTATACCGGGACGCCGTCCTCGCAGACCTCCAGCCCCTGGGCCTTCAGGGCCTCCACCGTGTCGGCGTAGCCCTCGGCGCCGTAGTCGTAGGTGTGGTTGTTGGCGACGCTTGCCATTTCCACGCCGGAGCTGGAGAAGATTTGGGCGTTGGAGGCCGGCCCCACGAACCACCAGGGGGTGCTCTCGGCCTTGGGCCGGCGCGGGAGCTCCCGGTCGGAGAGGGCCGTCTCGCAGTTGACGATGGTCAGGTCGTCGGAGGTAAAGACCTCCGCCACCTTTTCAAAAAAGTACGTGGGCGCGTAGTTCGCCGCGTACCAGTTGAAGCTCCCCGCCTCGCTTGCGCCGTTGGAGGTGGAGATGAGGCAGTCGCCCACCATGGACACGGTGACGGACCGGGACTCCGGCACCGTGAAAATATCCCCGGAGAGGCGGCTCAAAAACATGAGCAGCGCCAGTAATAGTCTGAAAAACCGCATTTTTCCACCGCCCTTCGGCGCTCCCGCCGATTCTTGCTTTTTCGACAACAGCCATTATACCAAATTCCGACGCCCCCGCGCAATATTTTCCGAGAAAAAGAATGACAGGAGCGAAAAAACGGTGTATAATGATTTCCATAAAATAAGTCCCGGGCTTCCGGGCGGAAAAGAGGGGCCGGTATGTGGAGAGATGAGATAAACACCGTGGCCGCGGCGGCGGAGAGCAAGCTTAATTTCATGCGCCGCTCGTATTTGGGGTATTTTGCCGCCAGTGTCCTGGCGGGGTTTTTCGTGGCGCTGGGGGGCTTCGTCTCCGCCACGGCGGGGGGGATCCTCGCCGACGCGGGCAGCCCCTTTACGAAGCTTGCCGCAGGGTTTGTGTTCACCGCGGCGCTGAGCCTGGTCATCATGGCCGGGTCCGAGCTCTTCACCGGCAACAACCTGGTGATGGCCGTGGGGGTGCTTCAAAAGCGCGTCACGGCGGTGGACGCCATGAAGCTGTGGCTCTTCTGCTGGCTGGGCAACTACGCCGGGGCGTGGCTGGCCGTGGGGCTTTATAAGCTCACGGGCCTCGTCTCCGGCACCACCGCCGCGTATTTCGCGTCCCTGGCCGCCACGAAGCTGAGCCTCTCCGTGGCGCAGATGTTCGTCCGGGCCGTGCTGTGCAACATGTGCGTGTGCCTGGCCGTCTGGTGCAGCTTCAGGATGAAGAGCGAGTCCGGAAAGCTCATCATGGTATTCTGGTGCATCATGGTCTTCATGGTCTGCGGCTTCGAGCACTCCGTGGCCAACATGTCCATGCTGGGCGTGGCCCTGGTGGACGGCTCCGCGGCCTTCTGGGACTATGTGCTGAACGTGGGCGTCGTCACCATGGGCAACATCGTGGGCGGCGTCCTCCTGGTGGCGCTGCCATACTGGCTCTGCGCCCGGAAGGACGGGTGATCAGACATGGTGCGTCAGATACGCTCCCTGGGCATCTCCGGCATCGAGGGATTCGACGTGTCGGTGGAGTGCGCCCTGTCGGGAGGGCTTCCCAGCTTTGACATCGTGGGCCTGCCCGACGCGGCGGTGAAGGAGTCCCGGGAGCGGGTGAAGTCCGCCATCAAGAGCTGCGGGCGGCGCTTCCCGCCCTCCCGGGTGACGGTGAATCTGGCCCCGGCGGACAGGAAAAAGGCCGGGACGCTCTACGACCTGCCCATCCTCCTGAGCATCCTGGCGGCGGCGGAGGAGATACGCCCCCCGGAGCCCACCCGGGCCTTCATCGGGGAGCTTTCCCTTTCCGGGGAGCTGCGGCCGGTGCCCGGCGTCCTCAGCATGGCCATGCGCGCCGCCCGGGGCGGCGTCCGGGAGCTCTTCGTCCCGGAGGAGAACGGCGAGGAGGCGGGCTTCGCCGGGGGCGTCACCGTCTACCCGGTGAAAAACGTGGGCCAGCTTTTGGAGCATCTGGCCGGGCGGGAGCGCATCGCCCCGGCGAAGCCCCCGGAGCGGCCGGAGCGGCCCGACTACGGCGTGGACTTCTCCGAGGTCATGGGACAGGAGAACGTGAAAAGGGCCATGGAGGTGGCCGCCGCCGGGGGCCACAACATCATGCTCATCGGTCCCCCGGGGGCCGGAAAATCCATGCTGGCAAAGCGCCTGCCCACCATTTTGCCGGACATGTCCCGGCGGGAGCAGCTTGAGACGACGGCCATATACTCCGCCGCCGGGAAGACGGTGAACGGGGCGCACATCATGACGGAGCGCCCTTTCCGTTCCCCCCACCACACCATGTCCCACGCGGCCATGGCCGGGGGAGCCCAGCTCCAGCCGGGGGAGATCTCTCTGGCGCACAACGGCGTCCTCTTTTTGGACGAGCTGCCCGAATTCCATCGGGACGTCATCGAGGCCCTGCGCCAGCCGCTGGAGGACGGGCGCGTCACCATCTCCCGGGCCGCCGGCACCGCCACGTACCCGGGGCGCTTTATGCTGGTTTGCGCCATGAATCCCTGTAAATGCGGCTGGTTCGGGCACCCCTCGGGCCGGTGTACCTGCACGCCCCAGAGCGTGGAGGCGTACCGCTCCAAAGTCTCCGGGCCGCTTCTGGACCGCATCGACATGCACATCGAGGTCCCCTCGGTGGAGTATCAGGAGCTCCGGGACCGCACCCCCGCCGAGCCCAGCGCCGCCATCCGGGCCAGGGTCAACGCCGCCCGGGACATCCAGCGGCAGCGGTATAAAAATTCCGGCGTCTCCTGCAACGCCCAGATGGGCTCCGACGCCCTCCGGGACTACTGCCGCCTGGACGGGGCGGGGGAGAAGCTGATGCGCTCGGCCTTCGAGCGCTTGGGCCTCACCGCCCGGAGCCACGACCGCATTTTAAAGGTGGCCCGCACCATCGCAGACCTTGCCGGCAGCGAAAACATAGAATCCCGGCACCTGGCCGAGGCCATCCAGTACCGGGCGTATGATTTTAAGGTGGAGAAATAACAAATTGTCGAAAAAGCCCTGACGGGCTTTTCCGACAAAGGGGACGTGCGGGAAATTTTCGCTGAATTTTGCGAAATTCAGCGAAAACTTCCCTGCTGTTTTGCTCCGTGCACGGCCCGGAGGGCCGCACACTCCGCAAAACAAAAGGGATTTTTTCCAAGGCACATGTCCTTGGAAAAAATATTGAATTTGAGTTTTTGACAGTCTGAATTTAAGGAGCGCGTGTTTTGAACGACATACTTTTATTAAAGCAGGGCGAGATCGTCCTGAAAGGGCTCAACCGCCGGATATTTGAGGACAAGCTGGTGGCAAACGTGCGCCGGAGGATGGCGCATGTTGGAAAATTCCGGATATACGCCGCCCAGTCCACCGTCTACGTGGAGCCCATGGATGAGACTGCCGACATGGACGCGGCCTTCGAGGCGGCAAGGCAGATCTTCGGCTTTGTGGCCGTGGTCCGGGCCGCCGCCTGCGATAAAGACCCCGACGCCATCTTTGAGACGGCGAAAAAGTACCTGGCGGAGGACTTCGCCCAGGCAAAAAGCTTCAAGGTGGAGACGAAGCGCTCCGATAAGGCCTATCCCATGACATCCATCCAGCTCAGCCAGTACGTGGGCGGGCTGCTCTCCGACGCCTTCCCGGACATCGAGGTGGACGTCCACGACCCGGAGCTCACCGTCCGGGTGGAGGTCCGGGAGACTGCCGCCTACGTCCACTCCGTCCCCGCCCTGGGGGCCGGGGGGATGCCGGTGGGGTCCTGCGGCTCCGCCGTCAGTATGCTCTCCGGCGGCATCGACAGCCCCGTCTCCACCTGGATGACGGCAAAACGGGGCGTCAATATCCTCCCCGTCCACTTTTTCTCCTTCCCCTACACCTCCGAGCTTGCCAAGGGGAAGGTGATAGAGCTTGCCAGACTTCTGGCCCCCTGGTGCGGCCGGATGACCCTCCGGATCGTCCCCTTTACCCACATCCAGGAGGAGATACGGGACAAGTGCCCGGAGGAGTACTTCACCGTCATCATGCGCCGGTTCATGACCAGGATATGCGAGCGCATAGCCCGGGACAACGGCTGCGGCGCCATCGTCACCGGGGAGAGCCTGGGCCAGGTTGCCAGCCAGACCCTGGAGGCCATGGCCGTCACCCAGGAGCCGGTGAAAATACCCGTCCTGCGGCCCCTTATCTGCATGGACAAGCGGGAGATCATCGAGATCGCCCGGAAGATCGGCACCTTTGAGACGAGCATCCTCCCCTATGAGGACTGCTGCACCGTCTTCACCCCCCGGCACCCCCGGACAAAGCCGCGCCTTGCGGAGGTCCTGGAGGCCGAGAGCGCCCTGGACGTGCAGGCCCTGGTGGACGAGGCCGCCGGGGGCGTTGAAAACGTGATCATATCCAGATAACATGGAGGAAAAAGAAATGGAAAACGGAAATTATCAGATGTCCCTTGTTGAAAAGCTCAGCTTCGTCCGCTACAGCGGGACGCAGGAGGAGCTGCGGGCCGCCCATATCCTGCAGGACGAGATCAAGGCCGCCGGCGGCGAGAGCGAGCTTATGGACTTCACCGTCCCCGCCGCCGACATAAAGACCGCCCGCGTCACGGCCGGCGGGCGGGAGCTGGAGTGCGTGGCCTACGGCCTCTCCGGGTCCCTGCCCGAGGGCGGCGTCGAGCTGAAGCTCCATTACGCCCCCAGGGGGGCGGAGGAGGACTACTGCGGCATGACGAGCCTGGAGGGGTACGCGGTACTCCTGAACGCCCTGAGCTTTGACGCGTACAAGCGCCTCAACGAGATGCACGCCTCGGCCTTCATCACCTTCTCCGGCAAGTGGTACGACGACGAGAACGTCCTGGACCTCTACTCCCGGACCATCCGCCCGAAGATGCAGGAGTGCGGCCGCATCCCCGGCTTTGCCATTACGGCGAAGGACGCCACGGAGCTGGTGCGCCAGGGCGTCGGGACGGTGCGCCTGGAGCTTGCGCAGGAGGACCTGGAGAACATCTCCCGGGACGTGCTGGCCGTCATCCCCGGCACGGAGAACCCGGGGGAGTCCATCGTTTTGACCGCCCACTACGACAGCGTCCCCGTGGGCACCGGCTCCTGGGACAACGCCACCGGCGCGGCCACGGTCATGGCGCTCTATAAGCGCTTTTTGAAGCACCCGGCCCGCCGGACCCTCCGCTTTATCTGGTGCGGCAGCGAGGAGCAGGGGCTTCTCGGCTCCAAGGCGTGGATCGCCCAGCACGAGGAGCTGATGCCGGAGGTCAAATTCTGCTTCAACTTCGATATGTGCGGCACGGTCTTAGGGCCCAATGAGATCTACGTCACCGGCGGCGACGACCTCCTGGATTACGCCAGGCAGTACGCCCGGGAGGTGGGGTGGTCCGCCAACTTCGTCCAGAAGGTCCACTCCTCCGACTCCGCCCCCTTCGCCGACCGCGGCGTCCCGGCTCTGGGCATCACCCGCCGCAGCGACACCGCCGTTATCCACACCCACTACGATCTGATGTACCCCCTGTGCCCGGCGTCCTTCGCGGACATCGAGGAATTTTCCGCCGGAATCATCGGCCGGACCGCCAACGCGAGATTTTTGCCGGTGGGCACCGGGATGCCGGACAAAATGAAGGAAAATCTGGACAAGTATTTCCAGCGGGACAAGAAAGCCTGACACAGGACCCGCCCCTGCGGGGGAAAGAGAACGTCTCCCATAACCGCGAGAGCCTGCAAGAAAACGCCGTAGGGGCCGCCGCTCACGGCGGCCCATTCCCCCGGGGATTCGCCGCCCAAATTACGTTATACGCAGCCGATCTGCGAAAATCCATAAAAGGAAGGTCCTTTTCTATGCTCACCCTCCTCCACATTGAAAATATCGCCGTCGTCGAGCGGGCGGACATCGAATTCGGGCCGGGGCTCAACGTACTGACCGGCGAGACAGGCGCCGGAAAGTCCATCGTCATCGACTCGCTGGAGGCGTCCCTGGGCTGGCGCACCAGCCGGGAGCTTGTGCGCACAGGCGCCGGGAGCGCCCTGGTCACCGCCACGTTCACGGGGGCGGAAGTCTCCGACTGGTGTGAGGAAAACGGCGTCCCGTATGAGGGCGAGCTGGTGCTGACCCGGCGCATCTCCGGCGACGGCAAGAGCGCCTGCCGCGTCAACGGCGTCCCCGTCTCCGCCGTGCAGCTCCGGGAGCTGGGGCTCCGGCTCATCGACATCCACGGCCAGGGCGACGGACAGAGGCTGACGAACGAGAAGTGGCACCTCTCGTATCTGGACGGCTACGGCGGGACCCGGGAGGAGCTGGATGCCTACCGCCGGGCCTACCGGGAGTACATGGACGTCTCCGGGGAGCTCCGGGCCCTCGTCATGGACGAGGGGGAGCGGGAGCGGCGGGTGGACATGCTGAATTTCCAAATAAAGGAATTGGAGCGCGCCCGGCTCGCGCCGGGGGAGTACGGCGAGAAGCAAAAGCGCCGGGAATTTTTGAAAAGCGCGGGAAAGCTCTCCGACGCCGTGCGGGACGCGGCGGCGTGCCTTTTGGGCTCGGAGCGTTCCGACGGGGCGGTGAGCCTCATCGAGTCCGCCGCCGGGGGCATAAGCTACGCCACGCGCTGGTCCGAGGAGCTGACGGGCCTTGCCCAGAAGCTCACCGACCTCAAATACGCCGCCGAGGACGCCGCGGAGGACCTGCGGGACATGGAATCGAAGTTAGAGTTCTCCCCGGAGGAGCTGGACGAGCTGGACGCGCGGCTGGACACCTTAAAGCGCGTCATGCGCAAGTACGGCGGCTCCGAGGAGGCGGCGCTGGAGACGCTGGAGCGCTCCAAAAAGGAGCTGGAGGAGATCGAATTCTCCGACGAGCGGATCCGCAAATTGGAGGTCGATCTGGCCTCGGCAAAGCACCGGGCCAATAAGCTGGCCTCGGCCCTGACGGAAAAACGGAAAAAGGCCGCCGGGGAGCTGGCGCGCGCCATCGAGGCGGAGCTCAAAAGCCTCTCCATGGCGGGGGCCGCTTTCACGGTGGAGCTCCGCCAAAGGGAGCTGGGTCCCGACGGGGCGGACGAGGTGAGATTCCTCATGGCCGCCAACGCCGGGGAGAGCATGGGCCGCATCGTGAAGGTGGCCTCCGGCGGCGAGCTTAGCCGCATCATGCTGGCCATGAAGACCGTCCTCTCCCGGGCGGACACCGTGGGGGCCATGGTGTTCGACGAGATCGACACCGGCGTCTCCGGCATCGCCGCCCAGAGGGTGGCGGAGAAGCTGGCGGCCATCGGGCGGGATAAGCAGGTCATTTGCGTCACGCACCTGCCCCAGATCGCCGCCATGGCGGACCAGCAGTTCTCCATCGAAAAGCGGGTGGAGGGCGGACGGACCTACACCAGCGTCACGCGCCTTGACGGGGAGGGCCGCCAAAACGAGATCGCGCGCCTCACGGGCGGCGACAACGTCACAAAAACCACGATACTCGCCGCCAGAGAGCAGCTCGAGGCGGCGGAGAAATTCAAGAAAGGGGTAAAAAAGTGAAAAAGATACGCCTTGGAAGGACCGGCCTCATGGTGACACGCACCGCCTTTGGGGCCCTCCCGGTGCAAAGGCGCACCAGGGAGGACGGCGCGCGGCTTTTGCGGATGGCCTATGACGCCGGCATCAACTTCTTCGACACCGCCAACGCCTATTCCGACTCCGAGGAGAAGATCGGCATGGGCCTTCATGACGTGCGCGGGGACATCGTCATCGCCACCAAGTCCGGCGGGGGCGATTACAAGACCGTCAAGCGCCACATCCAGATGAGCCTGGAGCGGATGCGCACCGACTACATAGACCTCTTCCAGTTCCATAACCCCGCCGCGCTCCCCGACCCCGCCGACCCCGACGGGCCCTACGCCGCCGCGGCGGAGGCAAAGAAAAAGGGGTACATCCGGCACATCGGCATCACCAACCACCGCCTCAACGTCGCCCACGCCGCCATCGACAGCGGGAATTTCGAGACGCTTCAGTTCCCGTTCAGCTATCTGGCCGGGGAGCAGGAGCTGGAGCTTGTGCGAAAGTGCAAAGAGCACGACATGGGCTTCATCGCCATGAAGGGCCTGGCCGGCGGGCTTCTCACCAACGTCACCCTTTGCCGGGCGTTCATGAATCAGTTTGACAACGTGGTCCCCATATGGGGCATCCAGTTCGAGGACCAGCTCCGGCAGTGGGTGGAGGCCGAGAACGCCGAGCCACAAATGACCCCGGAGCTCCGGGCGGAGCTGGAGCGCGAAAAAAAGGCCCTGGCGGGGTCCTTCTGCCGCGGCTGCGGGTACTGTCTGCCGTGCCCGGCGGGCATCGAGATCTTCACCATGGCGCGGCTTGACATGCTGCTCCTGCGCTCCCCCTGGCAGCAGTACATGACGGAGGAATTTCACGAAAAGGCCATGAGGATGGCGGACTGCATCCACTGCCGCGCCTGCGCCTCCCGCTGTCCCTACGAGCTGGACACCCCGTCCCTCATCGAATATAACCTCAAAAACTACGAAAAATTCTACGCGGAGCACAAAGGACAGGCATAAAAAAACACCCCGGAGGGGTGTTGACATAATTCGACAAAGGTGATAGACTATGAGCCGGGAAGCCGCGGGGAAACGCGCACTTCCCGGCTCATGGAAAAACGGCGGGCGGTCTGGCGCACTCTCCTTCACGAAAGGGGGGGAATGCCTGTGTCTATTACATTGACATTCTACTGGCGTGGATATAAGTTCACTCTGCATGTAGAAGAAGATAGACGCAAAAACCGCCACTCTGACCAGTGACGGTTTTTGCGTTTGCCGTGACGGTATGTTGCGGTAGGCGCGATACCACTACTATAAAGAGCCAAACCGCTTGTCGATGACCGGGGGCCGCGTCAGCCGCGGCTTCCCTTTATCTGCGCTTATTATACACCGGCGGGACGGAAATGTCAAGGATAATGAACAAAAACCCCATTATACGAAAAATAGAATTGACAAATCAAAAGATCCATCGTAAAATGCAATGGAAAACGCTATGAAGGGCGCAAGTAGTCTGGCGATGTCCCGCGCAGAGAGCCCCCGGCCGGTGGAAGGGGGAGGGGAGCGGCAGGCGAATACGGCCCGGAGCGGCGCACCGAAAGCTTTCGCAAGTAGGCTGCGACGGGAGCGCCCGATAAAGCGCGCGGGGTCCTGGACCCCATGAGGCGGCGCTCGCGAGGACGCCGCGACAAGAGGTGGTACCGCGTTCAAACGCCCTCTGTCCGGTAATGGACGGAGGGCGTCACTATTGGTAAAATATGAAAGGAGCGTGGCGGATACGGACAGAACAAAATGCCTTCGCTGCGGCGGGGAGATGCTCTACGTGGGCCGGGAGCACCTGCAAAAGGGAAAGGCCGGGGTGCTCCTGGGAAGCTGGGACAACATACTCTCCGGGGCGCTGGACGTGGAGATCTACGTGTGCAAAAAATGCCGCAAGATCGAGATGTACGCCGCGGAGGGCGCCGAGGAGGCGGAGGAGGACGGCGGAATCGCCCAGATTCCCTGCCCCTATTGCGGAAAGCTCCACGATTTGGACGATGCCGTGTGCCCAAAATGCGGCCGGCGCCTCCAGGAGCTGGACCCGCTGGACGAATTCAAAAGATATTATAAATAAGCAAGGAGAAGAATATGGAAATTTATGAGGAGCTGGTGGCCCGGGGGCTCATCGCCCAGGTCACCGACGAGGAAGAGATTCGAAAGATGATAAACGCCGGCAAGGCCACCTTCTACATCGGCTTTGACTGCACGGCGGACAGCCTGACGGCGGGGCACTTCATGGCGCTGACGCTGATGAAGCGCCTCCAGATGGCGGGGAACCGCCCCATCGCCCTCATCGGCGGCGGCACCACCATGATCGGCGACCCCTCCGGCCGCACCGACATGCGCAAGATGCTGACCCGGGAGGACATCGAGCACAACGCCCAGTGCTTCAAGCGCCAGATGGAGCGTTTTATCGAGTTCGGCGAGGGCAAGGCCCGGATGGTCAACAACGCCGACTGGCTTTTGGACCTCAACTACGTGGAGCTTTTGCGGGAGGTGGGCGCCTGCTTCTCCGTGAACAACATGCTCCGGGCCGAGTGCTACAGGCAGCGGATGGAGCGGGGCCTGTCGTTCTTGGAATTCAACTACATGATCATGCAGTCCTACGATTTTTACTACCTCTTTAAGAATTACGGCTGCAACATGCAGTTCGGCGGCAACGACCAGTGGTCCAACATGCTGGGCGGCACGGAGCTCATCCGCCGCAAGCTGGGGAAAGACGCCCACGCCATGACCATCACCCTGCTCACCGACTCCAACGGCAACAAGATGGGCAAGACCGCCGGCAACGCCGTGTGGCTGGACCCGGAGAAGACCAGCCCCTACGATTTTTATCAGTACTGGCGCAACGTGGGGGACGCGGACGTCATAAAGTGCCTGAAGATGCTGACCTTCCTGCCCCTCGGTGAGATCGCCGAGATGGAGACTTGGACCGACAGCCGCATAAACACCGCCAAGGAGATTCTGGCCTTCGAGCTTACGAAGCTCGTCCACGGCGAGGCCGAGGCGGAAAAGGCCCGGCAGAGCGCCCGGGCCCTCTTCGGCGGAGGCGACTCCGGGGAGATGCCCACGGCGGAGCTGACGGAGGCGGACCTTACGGACGGCGGCCTTGACATCATGACGCTCCTGGTGAAGGCGGGGCTCGTGGCCTCCAAGTCCGAGGCGCGGCGCAACATCCAGCAGGGCGGCGTCACGGCGGACGACAAAAAGGTCACGGACATCGGCCTATCCTTCACCGCTCAGGAGCTCCGGAACGGCGTGGTCCTGAAACGCGGCAAAAAGAGCTTTAAAAAGGTCGTTTTAAAATAAATAAGGAGGTTTTCTTATGAGCGAAGTTTTAAAAACCATCGAGCGGCGCTCCTCCACAAGGGGCTACACGGCGGAGAAGCTGACCCCGGCGGAGCTGGATGCCCTCATCACCGCGGGACTCCAGGCCCCCACCGCCACCAACCGCCAGGAGCTCCACTTCACCGTTCTCCCCGGCGACGCGCCTGTCCTCTTTGACATCCAGAGCGCCATGGGCGGCCGGGCAAGGCCGGAGAAGAACTTCTGGTACGATGCGCCCACGGTCATCGTCATCAGCGGCGAGGCGGGATTTCGCTGGACCGCCGTGGACGCCGGCATCGCCGTGGAGAACATCGCCCTGGCCGCCGAGGACCTGGGCCTCGGCAACGTGATCCTGGGCTGCCTCAAGGCCGCCATGGACGGCAACGCCACCGGGAATTTCGCCAGGACCCTCGACTTCCCCGAGGGCTACACCTTCCAGATCGCCATCGCCGTGGGCCGCAAGTCCGCCGAAAAAGAGCCCCACACCTACGATAGGGAAAAGCAGGTGACCGTCCTTTGACCCAAAAATCCCCGCACCGACAAAGTGCGGGGATTTTTCATAAACTCAATTTCTATGTTCCTGCTGATTTTGATACAAACAGAAAAAGCCTTGTTGTACCATGTCGGCGGTAAGGAGTTTTCTGTCTGCTCATTTTAACAAAGAGGATACAGTTCTTTTTTCATGTATCTCGGTTCATATTCATAATACCCATTCTTTGGATAGAATGAATAGGATTCAAACCACTGCTCCTTTGGGGAGCCGAGATGAACTTTTGATATGGTTACGCCATTATCACGCATTGATGATTCGGCAGTCTTAAGAAGTGCAGTTCCTATTCCTTTATGCTTTTCAGCGGGTTTAACATACAGTCTATGGAGAAATGCTTCTGTTGTACCGGCTATTTTAGAATATCCAACGCACCCGATCACTCTGTCATTTTCATCGACCGCAATCCAAAACATATCGCCACGATCTATGTAATTTGCCTTTATATCCAACAAATCATCATTAATTGTCGGCTTTCTTCCCAATGCATCTTTTGCCTGTAAAACCATGAAAATCAAATCATCTCGATAGTATTCATCAAATGCCTTTATTACCATTCTATCCCTCCAAATAACTGCTTGTGGAACGGACGCGCTCCGATTTCCAATTCATCTCATCAAAAAATTGTAAATAAATCCACTTCCAGCACTCATTTTACACCCCAAGCGGCAGCATACACCGCAAAAGCGCACTTTTCAATTATTCCTCGGCTTTGTATCAAAGTCCGCACAATCATATCAATATTTTTCCCAAGGACATGCGCCTTGGATAAAATCCCGCACGTTTCCCCTTAATTTAAAAAGGCCAACGGCCTTTTTAAATTAAAACAGCTCCCCCTGCCACGCCCAGTTTT
>CANROF010000036.1 GCA_947632155.1 uncultured Oscillospiraceae bacterium | reverse complement strand
GCCGTATGATGGGAAACTGTCATGTACGGTTCTCAGGCGAGAAAGCGGGAGTAATCCCACTGACTTAGCCGACAATTTTGACCTCCTCTATAAGCTCCCGGTGGAGTGCTGGAACGGAGGCAAGGTCCATCGGCTCCGGCCCCATGTGCGCCATCTCATGCGCGGACAGGTCTTCAACATCGACGGCCACACCTTCTTCACCATGGGCGGAGCCAGCAGCCACGATGTGCAGGACGGGATATTGGACAGGGCCGACCCTGAATTTGACCTCAAGTATTACTACCTTCGCCGTGAACATGCCCGCTTCCGCATAAACCATGAAAGCTGGTGGAAGGAGGAGCTTCCCAGCGATGAGGAGTACGCCGAGGCAAGAGAAAACTTAGCGAAGGCCAATCATCAGGTGGACTTCTTCATCACCCATTGCGCCCCGTCGAGCCTTGAGGACATCATCGGGAAATCTACATACGTACACGACCGCTTGACGGACTTCTTGGATGAGGTCTATCACACGGTCAAGTTCCGCCACTGGTATTGTGGACATTACCACGAAAATACGGAGATCAACAGCAAATTCACAGTCCTGTGCAGAAACGTCGTGCAGGTCATATAACATACGAAAAAGGGACAAGGGGTGGAGCTTCCGCCCCTTTTTGCTGTCCCGGAAAGGAGAGAGCATGGGCAGGAAGAAAAAAGAACAACCCCTCGTCAAAATCGACTGCGAGGATTGCGCCGACCGCCGGCGCCATGGAGGTTGCTCCAAGGACGGATGCCCCTGGCTCAAGTGCCAGATCCCGCTGGGGAGCGTCACTTACGGCGAGGCGGTCACGAAGCACTTCTTTCGCTTTAAGGAGCTGCGACCCCGCGTCAATCAGGCTGTCAAGAAGTACGAGGGGCCGTGGGCAAATGTGGGCCACTTACCGCGCCTTCAGACGGCAAAGAAAATGACCCGGTGCTTCACCGAAAAGGACACTCCGCGCTGCCACGCGGTCATGTATCTGCTGACGTCGAGCTTTGATTTGTTTTCCCGCATCCTCGGCTGCTTCAATGAGGACGGCCTCCACCTGAACAGGGCCAGACTTCGGGATATCCCGCCTCACAGCAAGGCGCTGTTCAACGCCGCGTGTGAGATATACAGCGGAAACGAGCTGGGACTCATTGGCAAGCTCGGCAGCAGAGACACGGACGACGCGACCTTTCAGCTCATTCTGACGGCGCTCCTGGTGTCCCAATATGGCCCCGATGTCCTCAGCCTCGCCCCTTGACACATGGAGCAGGGCCAACAAAACGGAGGACGGCAGATCCTGCGCGGGGACATCTTCTACGCCGACCTGCGGCCCGTCCGGGGCAGTGAGCAGGGCGGCATACGGCCGGTCCTCATCATTCAGAACAACATTGGCAACAGGTACAGCCCCACAGTCATCGCGGCGGCCATCACCGCCAGCCGGACGAAGACAAGTCTGCCGACCCACGTGCCCCTGGACGGGCTGCCCCAGTTGAGATACGGCTCAACGGCGATGCTGGAGCAGCTACGGACCATAGACAAGCGCCGCCTGATGGAGTGGATCTGCGCGGCCACCCCGGAGATCATGAGCAAAGTAGACGCCGCCCTCGCTGTCAGCGTCGGCGGCGATTGACGTACAAGGAGGAGAATATGCTTACATTTATAATAGGAATGATGGTCGGCGGTATCGTCGGCTTTTTTGCTTTCTGTCTGCTGACCGCGGGCAAGGACAGCGACAGGTACACGGAATACGAGGCGCGTGAGGTTTTCGGAGACACCGAACATGATGAGAGCTGTGATGGCGTCACGGAGGTAAAACCCGATGACCCGAAATGAGATTTCAGACAACCTGACCTTCGTGTCCGCCGTACAGATGCTTCGGCAGCTTACGGAGGAAAACGTGCTTACGGAGGCCGAGGCGGAGAAGGTGCGGGCGGAGCTTGAGCGAAGGCTCCGCCCCACCGTATAAATCCACTTTCCCCACAGACGCGATACACCTTTTCCGTAGAAATTAATGGAGGTAAAAATGAATAACATCAAGAAAACGGCGGATGCCCATAGCGCGGCAGGCATCACACCCGCCAGGGTCCGTGTGGCGGCGTATATCCGGGTGGGCAGCGGTTCCCAGGAACTCAACGCCCAGGTGGACGCCTACGCCAAATTGATTTCTGCCCACGATGGATGGGAGCTGGTGGATATTTACGACGACGAGGGCCCAGCGGGTGAGGATGCAAGCTGCCAGAAGGAGTTCAGCCGGATGCTTCAGGACTGCCGGGACGAGAAAATAGACCGCATTCTGGTCAGATCCGCATTCCTTTTCTCCCGGAGCGCCCAGGAGTGCATCCCGCGTGAGCTCCTTCAGATGGGGGTCACCGTCTATTTTGAGAAGGAGGACCTGGACACCGGGGATGAGAAGTTCGAGCAGGCAGGCACGGTATGGGACACCTTTTCAGAATTGGGGAGAGCCGAGCATCTACAGAATTCAGGAAGTGACCGGTCATTCGTCATGACCGTATGACGTAGCTTTCCGCACAGATCCAAGCCCGCTTTTTCGTTGGGTTTGGTAATAGCTATTCAGGAATTGTTTTGGTATTGTGGTCGCTGGAAGGAGGTTAAAAACACTATGGAAAACGTAAAAAATGTGGCTTATGGCACCCACGTCACTATGATCGACAAGATTGTTCAGGAGCCGGTCAAGCTCCGCGTGGCGGCATACGCCCGCGTCAGCAGCGACTCCGAGGACCAGATCAATTCCTACATCGCCCAAGTGGACTTCTACACCAAGTACATCACCACCCATGAGGGCTGGGAGCTGGTGGATATCTACGCCGACGAGGGCCTGACGGGGATGGAGACGAAGCACCGGGACGAGTTCAATCGGATGATTAAGGATTGCCGGGACGGGAAGATCGATCGCATCCTTGTCAAGTCCGTCTCCCGCTTCGCCCGGAACACCCAGGAGTACATCCTCTATATGCGGGAGCTTCTTCGTCTGGGCGTCACCATCTACTTCGAGAAGGAGCATCTGGATACCGGCAAGATGACCAGCGAGCAGAACGCCGCCATCTACGGCGCCTTCGCCCAGATGGAGACCACGGGTCATTCGCAGAATATGCGGGTGAGCAACCGGATACGGATGGAGAAGGGGCTGTTCACCATCTCTCATCCGCCATACGGTTACCGACTGCAGGGTACGGAATTGGTCGTCGTCCCGGAGGAGGCTGAAGTAGTAAGGAAAATCTACAATGCATATCTGAGCGGGAAGGGGAAACAGGAAATTGCAAGATCCTTAAGTGAACGCGGTATACGCGGGGAAAAAGGCCCATGGGCACTGAGCAGCATTGATTATATTCTCAAAAACATTACTTATACGGGCAGCCAAATCTGGCACAAGCGTTTCAGCGAAGATGTCATCCCTTTGAAAGAGGTAAGGAACATAGGACAAAAACCCAAGTACTTTGCGAAGGACTGCTGTCCGGCAATCATAAGCACAGAGAGCTTTGACCTTGTACAAGACCTGCTGCGTAGGAGAAACGAGGCGCAGCGGGTCGAGAGCAAGAGCTCGTCAAAATATCACGGACACATCCAGTGCTCCGAATGCGGATGCGCCTGCCGGACAAAAACAATCAACGGACGGCTCTACCTGATATGTCATAACAGAAATCTGTCCAAGGACCGCTGCACTGTGCCTCCAATTTCCGAGGAAACGATCACTCTTGCACTGCAGAGCTTCCTGCTGAGACTCGGCCATGATAACATATCGCTTTTACGCTCCGCATTGGAAAACCTATACGAGATACAAGGAATAGAACTGAGAAGCGATAAGAAAATCACCGATATAGATTTACAATTAGCAAAACTTACAGAGCGGAATCACGTACTTTCTATGCTGAAAGCAAAGGGGTACATGGATCCCGCTCTTTATTTGTCCGAGCAGAACGAGGTGAACGGCAAAGCATGGGAGCTTCGAAAGCTTCGCCGGAAAATCACAGACAGAGCCAAAGACGATTTACTGCTGCGGCAGACCGAAACGATGATCGATTACCTGGAGACAAATCCAGACTTACCGGAAAACAGTGACTCGGAGATATTCTCACAGCTTGTAGACAAAATATTGCTTGCCCCTGACGGAAAAATCATAATCAGGACCATCAACGGGATGGAGTTCACTGAAACTACAAAGGGGGTGTGCAAATGAGCTGGAAAAGAGACATTCCCTTTGGCTATACGATGAAAATGTCCAAGTTGGTCGCTGATGACCGGGAGAGCGCCATAGTTAAACGAATCTTTTCCATGTATCTGAGTGGCGAAACGTTCAAAAGTATCTCTGAGAGTATGCAGCTTTCCGGTATAAGCTACCATGCCGATACCTGCGCTTGGAATAAAAACATGGTCAAGCGTATCCTTGAGAACGCGAGATATATCGGAGACGAGACTTATCCGCAAATAATCGATCCTGTGGAATATAAAAAGGCAAGAGAACTGAGCGCTGAAAAACGGCAGAATGTCACCAGTTGCCCCGAAGACTTAAAACCAAAACTCAAAAAAACAACGTGTTCTGTCTGCGGAGCCAGGATGTACCGCTGCCCCAAAAAGGGCAGGACGACTCGTTGGGCCTGCCAAAATAAGAGCTGCGGTCAGTCGCTGCCATTGAGCGAGGACAGGTTCCGTACCGAAATTGACCGCTGTTTTACCCTCCTCGCCCAATCACCCACCTTACTGGACCCGTACACCCCCGACAAGCAACAGGTGACCCCGGACGTCCTGCGCCTCCAAAACGAGCTCACAGCCGCCTTCAACCGGGGCGCGGAGAGCCCGGAATACATGCGCTCCCTCATCTTCTCCCTTGCCGCCGAGCAGTACAAGGCCCTGCCGGACATGAACCTCATCCACACCTTGCGGGAGCTTAAGGACAAAATCGCCGCCGAAGGCATTACGGAAGACAACCGCGGAGAGATAGAGCAAAAAGCCGTTCGCCGGATTCTCCTTGGCAGAGAGTCCGGCGTTTCCATTGAGTTCATAAACGGAAAAATCATATCCAGCAAGGAGGAGGCAACGCAATGATCGCCCAGCAGCGCGTCGCGAAGAACGTCACCATCATGCCGGCTGACCCGGTACTCATTCAGCGGGACATCCGCAAAAAGCGCCTCCGGGTGGCCCCATACTGCCGCGTCTCCACCGACTCCGACGAGCAGCTCAACAGCTACGAGGCGCAGATCGAATATTACACCGCCAAGATCCAGGACAATCCCGAGTGGACCATGGTGCGGATGTACGCCGACGAGGGAATCTCCGGCACCTCCATGAAGAAGCGCAAGGAATTCCTCAAGCTGATCGCCGACTGCAAAAAGGGCAAGGTGGACCTGGTGATCACCAAGTCCGTCACCCGCTTCGCGCGGAACACGGTGGAAGGGCTTCAGACGGTCCGGCAGCTCAAGAACCTCGGAATTGGCGTCTACTTTGAGAAAGAGAATGTCAATACCCTGAACATGGACAACGAAATGCTCCTGACCTTCTTCTTCACCCAAGCCCAGGCGGAGAGCGAGTCCCTCAGCGGAAACGTGAAGTGGGGCCATCGGAAGAACTTCCAGGACGGCAAGGTCTACTACCACTACGACAGCTTCCTCGGATACAAAAAAGGCGAGGATGGCAAGCCCGTGGTGGACGAGGAACAGGCCCAGGTCGTCCGGCGCATCTACTCCCAGTACTTGATGGGCTACAGCGTGCGAAAGATATGCTCCGGGCTGGAGGCTGACGGGGTCAAGACGGCCCGCGGCACGGATGAGTGGCACGACAGCACCGTCCAGGGCATCCTGCGGAACGAGAAGTACATAGGCGACGCCATCCTTCAAAAGACTTATGTGGCGGACTTGTTCAACCACCGGACGAAGAAGAACATGGGCGAACTCCCAAAATACTACGTCCACGACTGTCACCCGGCCATCATCGACCGCGCCACCTTCCAGAAGGTGCAGGAGGAGATCGCCCGCCGCGCCGGGAAGCGCAAAACCTCCTCCAAGGCCAAGACGGAGCTTGGTAAATACAGCGGCAAGTATGCTCTCAGTGAGATTCTTATCTGCGGCGAGTGCGGCAGCCCCTACCGCCGCCAGACCTATATGCCCCGCGGCGAAAAAATCCACGTGTGGCGCTGTCTCAGTCGTATGGAGCACGGAAAACGTATCTGCAAGCATTCGCCCACCTTCAAAGAGGAGGCCCTGCACAGCGCCATCGTCGCGGCCATGAACGAGATGTTCTCCCAGCAGGCTGCCAGAGATGTCCTGCGGGAGAGCGTGGCCGCCGTATTGGCCTCGGCGCAGCCGGAGATGACGCTCCCCGCCGTCAAGAGCAAGATCGCGGCGCTGGAGGCCCGGTATAAGGAGCTGCTGGACCTGGTCATGGCGTACAGCGCCAGGTTTGAAGACTTCGAGGACGAGTTCCGCACCACCAACGAGATTATAGCGGACCTCAAATCCCTCCAAACAAAACTGGAGCTGGAGCAGCCCTCCACCACCGACCTTGACCGGCGCATGGAGCAGATCAGCTCCACCATCGACCACCTGGACGCTTCCATCACCGCCTATGACGACATCCGTACCCGCCAGCTCATCAGCACCATCAAGGTGCTGGACAAAGAAACCCTCCAAATCCGCTTCAAGGACGGGACGGAGATCACGCAGAGTATAGAGAAATAAGCGCGAATTAAATAACTGCGGAGCCGTCAAAAACGGCTCCATTTTTTGTGAAAGGAACGGAATACTATGACTGCATCAGAACCATGGGAATTCGACATTCCCCTCAATGATCATGACGATTTTTTGTACAGAAAAAAGAAGTATTCGCCGAAACATCTCCGACGGCATTCGATTGCGGTGCGGCCGGCACTTCTCCTGTTGCCGATAATAGTCGCTTTCCTCCTTGGCTTCGCGGCTGGGTCCGCAATAATAGAGTCCAAACCGGTAATAGCGGTTTCCGACACCCCCACTTATGTCCGCATTAATAGTCCCTTTGCTATTGAGAATATCCAAAAGGTACCTGTAACGTACACAGAAATTCCTGTTGCAGAACTCATCCCGGAAACAGCCGAGCCAATCCAAGAGACAATTGGGCCAGCACCGGAGTCAATTCGCCACCGTGATGATATTGTGAGCGACGGTCGGCTTCTGGACTATGACCTCCAGGACGCCATGCATGACTTCTGCGAAAAATACGACGTCCCCTACGCTCTGGCCCTCGCTGTCGCCGAGGTGGAGAGCCATTTTGACCCGGACGCTAAAAGCTCCACCAACGATTACGGCCTCATGCAGATAAACGCCGTCAACTTCGATTGGCTCCGGGATTTGGGTATGGACCCGCTCACACCCGAAGGCAACATTGAGTCCGGCGTCTATATATTAGCTCAGAACCTCCAAGCCTACGGCGACCCGGAGCTTGCGCTGATGGCCTACAACAACGGTCCGGGAGGTGCCAAAATGCTCTGGGATAGGGGGATCTATCAGACGGCCTACTCTCAAAAGGTCATGGCGGCATTCGCAAAGTGGACAAGCATTCTTGAGACACGACCTTGACCGCAACTCCGTTTTCAAACCTCTTTTTGAAATGAGTAAGAGAATCTACTTCTTTTGGAGAGCAAATAGATTGATTTTTGAATTGATTTGATGTATCGTATTATACCTAATATTCAAAGAGGTGAAATGCTTTGACAGAAAAAGAAAAAGCGGCTGCGGGGTATTTATACAACGCAAATTACGATGAAGAAATACTGGCTGAAATCAGCCGGTGCAATGATTTGTGCTTTGAGTTCAATCAGCTGCGGCCCTCAGACCGCGACGCACAGCACAAGATCCTGAAAAAGATTTTTGGCAAAATGGGAGAGAATGTGGATGTCAACGCTCCCTTTTGGTGCGATTACGGGTACAACACTTCCGTTGGTGACTATTTCTTCGCCAATCGGTACTGCCAGATATTAGACGGCGGTAAAGTCACGTTTGGGAATCATGTATTTATCGCTCCAAACTGCCTGTTTACAACAGCGGAACACGCCATTGACCCGGAGCAGCGGAACGCGGGGCTGGAAGTCGCTTTGCCGATTTCCGTAGGGAACAATGTGTGGATAGGCGCCGGGACGACCGTCCTGGGTGGCGTATCCATAGGCGATAATACCGTCATCGGGGCCGGAAGCGTTGTCACAAAGAGCATCCCCGCAAATGTTATCGCGGTTGGAGCCCCTTGCCATGTACTGCGCGAAATAACAGAAGATGATAAAAAACGCTATCCGGTTTATATGGGGACGGAAGAATAAAAACAGTTCGATGCAAATGCGACCCCATTTTTGAGTTTCTTCTCGGAAACATGGCCTACAACAACGGCCAGACAGGCACCAAAAAGCTGTGGAATACAGGGGTCTATCAGACGGGTTATTTCCAAAAGGTCATGGCGGCATATGAGAAGTGGACAAGCATTCTCGCGGCATGACCTCACGGTTTATTTCGTAGAATCGCCTCTTGCGGTTTTCAGCCCTCTGTGGTATCCTTATCATCACCGCATTTTCAGGAGGAAAGATTATGACACGCAAAGAATTGGCAGAGCTGAGGCGGCATTTCAGGCCGGACCATGTGGCGGTCCAGCGGATATACGGCTGTTACGTGAACGCCAACCGCCAGATCATCGCCTACATAGACGAACCGCTGAGTACCATGGCTCAGAACGAGCAGGAGAAGTACCTGGGCCTTTTGAAGAAAAGCCTCTCCGGAGCGTTGGGCCGGAACCTCATCGACATCGTCTTCTCCACCCAGCAGGTGGCCAGCAGCGAGGAACACGGGCTCTTGATGGAGCTTCGCGCCTCCAAGCTCCAGAACAAGGAGGCGCGGGACAGGCTCTATGATAAGATCATTTCCGCACTGGACATGGAGGACTCCAATTACGTGATCCTCCTGGCCTACGACTCCTACGACATCCCACGGAAGAACAAGGACGGCTCTGAGGCGGACTCCGAGGACGTATATAACTACATTCTCTGCGCCGTCTGCCCCACGAAGGACGTAAAGCCGGAGCTTCAATTCTTCCCCGGCGACAACGAGTTCCACAGCTCCTCCGCAAGCCAGGTGATCGCCCCCACGGAGCTGGGATTCCTTTTCCCCACTTTTGATGACAGGGCCGCCAACATCTATAACGCCCTTTTCTACACTCGGAACGCCTCCGACACCCACTCCGACGTGATTGACGCCGTTTTCCATGTGGACCTGCCCATGTCGGCGGGCGAGCAGCGGGAGGCCTTTGAGTCGGCGCTGACGGGTGCCTTGGGCGAGGAGTGCGGCTTTGAGCTCATCCAGACAGTGAATGACCGGATGGCCGCTCAGATCCGGGAACACAAGGAGGAAAAAGACCCCGAACCCCTGACCATGACCGCGAGGGAGGTCGGGGAACTGCTCACGGAGCTCGGTGTCTCCGGCGAGGCGGTAGAGCGCTTCAAGACCCGCTGCGGTGAGACTCTGGGCGACGGCGCGGTCATCAAGCCTGAAAACGTCATCGACGAGAAGAAGTTCGTGGTCAAGGCCGACGAGCTCACCGTATCTGTCAGCCAGGAGGAAAGCTTCCGCCTGGAGTCCCGCGTCATCGACGGCCGAAAGTACCTCCTCATCCCCGTGGGCGCAACCGTGGAGATCAACGGCATGGAGACGAAGGCCTGAGTACGGATAAATGAATAGCATCAAATTGAGCCCGGTATTGAAAAGGCACTTTTCTATACCGGGCTCAATTTGTTGCACTCGGACAGATAGAAGAATAAGTAGATTCGTAACACCCCACTCTTCGACGTGTTTTTGCCGTCAACTTTTCTCAGCACGAAGTCAAAACCTCTAAATGTTTTCACTTACGGAACGCTCCCAAAACTCCCAAGCCCGTTGCGCCGCAAGGCTTTTCAGAAAGTAGGAGTTTTAACCACTTATTCCAAAAAGGCTTGTTTTCACAAGAAAACAAGCCTTTTCCCCTTTTTTAGGTACTTTTTTACGGGATAAATTTTGCAAGATAAATACAAAAAGAATATCAGGATGATGCTGTACTGTCCTCCAAGGCCATTCAGTGTCACCCCCACCGTCAGGGCGTTCCGAAAGGGACGCCCTTTTTTGTTGCCCAAAATCGGACGGTTACAGGAAACGAGGTGAAGAAAATGCCGGAGGTCATTATATCGGACTACTTTTACGGGGACGAAGCGGACAGCTTTACGTATTTCCGCATCCCCAGGCAGCTCATCTCCGATGAACGGTTCAAGGGCGTGTCCACGGACGCGAAGCTCCGGTATGGGATGCTGCCGGACCGGGTGAGCGTGTCCGTGAATAATCAGATGGACCTCATCTGTCGTGCTGTGGGTTTTATGGTTTCTCCCCGCGGTGGTCCTCGTTTGCCACAGCCTCGAAGAATCTGTCGAGATAAATCTTGTGCGCCACGGTGATGATGGTGTTCCTGAGCATGTCCTTCTCGTCTGTCGTCCGGTCCGAGCCGACGGAGTCGAGCTTTTCCTTCAGGCCGAATACCACATCCAGCACATTTTTCAGCTCCTCCCGGAAATACCCATAGGCCACGTCAACCGGATAGGTGCGCTTCTGGAGCCCCATAAACAGCTTGATCTGATCCAAGCTCAGCACCGGCTTCACCACGGCGATAAAGAAGATATACGCGATCCGCTCCCGGTCGTACTGCTTTTTCACCGGGTTTGCCACAAGCCCCATTTTCACATAGTTGCCCACCATGGAGCCCGTGATGGCGGCTCCCGACAGGGCGGAGAGGTAGGAATTCACATACTTCACCGTTTGCTCCAAAAAAAGCCCCACGTCAGGGATCTCCTCATACTTGGGCAGCTTGAAGCCCTCCACCGTCCCCGCGATCTGCGATCTCCTCTCCTGATTCATGTGCTGAACCCTCCCCAACACTTTTTTAGAATTATATCACACCTTATTGAACAAATCAACTGCGCCGTGTACTATTATTAAATACCTCTTGACAAGGTAATTAATACTTTGTATAGTGATAGACGAAAAGGGCTTTAAATACCCTGTTTTTGGAATTTACTATACGAGGTGATTCTCATGTCTGTCAGGATCGTATCTGATTCCTCCTCCAACCTGTTCAAGTTAGAGGGGGTGGACTATGCTGTGGTACCGCTGAAAATCGTGGCCGGGGATAAGGAATATGTGGATGCTCCGGGCCTTGATACAGAGAGGATGCTCCGGGAGATAGCTGAATACGGCGGGAAGTCCGGGACCTCCTGCCCCAACGTCTCCGAGTGGCTGGATGCCTTCGGGGGAGCGGATACTGTTTTCGCCGTCACGATCACCGGGGCTCTCTCCGGGAGCTTCGGCTGTGCCAATGAGGCGCGGCGGGAGTATCTGGAGCTCCACCCGAAGGCCAAAGTCTTCGTGCTGGACAGCCTCTCCGCAGGGCCGGAGCTCCAGCTTATTTTGGAAAAGCTTCGGGAGCTTGCGCCGGCTGGGAGGGATTTTGCGGAGATTCGGGACGGCATCGCGGCGTACAGCAAGAGTACGCATCTGCTTTTCGCCCTTCAATCTCTTCAAAATCTGGCCGCCAACGGGCGGGTGAGCCCGGTGGCGGCAAAGCTGGCGGGGCTTTTGGGGATACGCCTTGTGGGTATGGCCAGCGCCAAGGGTACGCTGGAGCTTCTCCACAAGTGTCGCTGTGACGCTGTTGCTATCAGAAAACTGACGGATGAGATGGAGCGCCAGGGCTATCGCGGCGGAAAGGTGCGTGTGGCGCACTGTCTCAACGAGCCCTTGGCGGCGAGGTTTGCCGACGCGGTGAGGGAGCGCTTTGGGGCCTCGGACATTTCCATCGTCCCATGCACGGCCCTCTGCTCCTTCTATGCCGAACGTGGAGGACTAATGATCGGGTATGAAGGTCGTCCTTCCGATTCCGGGGAATAATATCAAAACCGTTGCGTTACAAGGCTTTTAAGAAAACAGGACGTTTATCCACTTGATCCAAAAAGAAATTGACCTCCATTTGTTGCAGAGGGCGCGCTTGGGCGGGCCCTCTGCTTTATGACTGCTTCCACAAAAATTTTACGCTTGCATCTATCAATTTTCGGCGGGATTTGGTACAATAGAGGATATAAAGGGGGGATGGGGATGACGCGGGAGATTTTCGGGCTCCTTGAGGGCTATATGCTGTCGCAGACGGACGACGCCGCCCATGACCGGGAGCACATCTACCGGGTGCTTTATAACGCATTGGACATCGCCAATTGTGAGGGCGGGGCGGACCTCGACGTGCTCATCGCCGCGTGCCTTCTCCACGACGTGGGGCGGCGGGAGCAGTTTGCCGACCCCGCTGTCTGCCACGCCCGGGTGGGGGCGGAGAAGGCGCACCGGTTTTTACTGGAAAACGGCTTTTCGGAGGACTTCGCCGCCCGGGTCCGGGACGCCGTCCGGACGCACCGCTTCCGGGCAAACGACCCGCCGGTGAGCGCGGAGGCGAAGATCCTCTTTGACGCGGACAAGCTGGACGCCGCGGGGACCATGGGCATCGCCCGGACCCTCAATTACAAGGGGCAGGTGGGGGACGCGCTCTACGTGCTGGGGCCGGACGGCCTACCCTCCGACGGGGCCGGGGACGGGGTGAACACCTTTTTCAATGAGTACAACATCAAGCTCCGAAAGCTCTACGACCGCTTCTACACAAAAAGGGGCCGGGAGCTGGCCGAGGCGCGAAGAGCTTCGGCGCAGGCGTTTTATGAGGCGCTTTTGTCCGAGTGCCGCCGCCCGTATCTTGCGGGCCGGGGGCTTTTGGAGGCGGCGCTTCGGGAGACGGTGAAAAAGGCGGAGGATTGAGATGACAAATTCTGAGATTTTTGATACCGCCCTCGCCCAGTCGGCCATCGACTGCGGCTGTGAGCCCGGAGACTTCCTGAAGCCCGGCCACACGCTGTCCCTCTCCCGGCCGGACCCGGGGGCGCGGCGGTATCTGGAGCTTCCCCACGTGGCGAACTTCGTAAGCTACGGAAACGGCGTCGTCGCCGCGGCGGGGGAGGCGTATATGGACGCCGCGTCGCGGTGCCTTGCGCTCTTCCCCCCGGAGAGGGCCTACAGGCTCTTTGAGACGCCGGGGATGCACGAGGTGGACGACATTTTCGCGCCCCTGGGCGGGAGGACCCGGTTCATGGCGGAGTACTTTCTGCCGGATATGGAGCTTTTGAGGCCCAGAAAATGCGGTTATGTGCTGAAAATCCTCAAAAGCGGCGACTTTTCCGGCCTCTACACTCCGGAGTGGTCCAACGCCCTGTGCGAGAAGCGCCGGGAGCTGGACGTTCTGGGCGTGGGAGCCTACGATAACGGCGCGCTTGTGGGCCTGGCCGGGTGCTCCGCCGACTGCGATACCATGTGGCAGATCGGCATCGACGTCCTGCCGGAGTACCGCCGCCGGGGCGTCGCCTCCGCGCTGGTGTCAAGCCTGGCGCTGGAGATCGCAGAGCGCGGCAAGGTCCCCTTTTACTGCGCCGCCTGGTCCAACCTGCGCTCCGTCCGCACGGCCATAAGCTCCGGCTTCCGCCCGGCCTGGGTGGAGCTGACGGTAAAAGAGGCGGAGAAATGAGAAAAGCCCGAAAACGGCGCGTATTTACGTGAGGAGTGGCGAAAAAATGGACAAAAACAGGAAATTGCTGATACTTGAGGCCGTCTCCGCCGGGCTGCTGGCCGCGGCCTTCGCGGTGACGTTCATCATGGGCCCGGGGACGGCGCGCAGCGTTGTGGGGCTTTCCTGCATGGGCGCCTCCTGGCTTGTGTCGCTTTCGGGGCTCTGGCTGTGGAGCAGGCTCTCCAAGGAGCAGCGGGCGGAGCTGGACGCCGGGCACAGCAAATGGATATTCCCGCCGAGCTTCCTTGTGAAGGTCATCCCCATCGGGCTCCCCGTGGCGCTGCTGGGGCTCATCGTGAGCATACTGAAATAGACGCCGGGGATAGAGAAAACGGACTATCAACGCGGGGGAGACATAGATGAAACGGATATTACTTATCGCCACCGGCGGGACCATCGCCTCCCGGGAGACGGGCGACGGGCTGGCGCCGGGCATCTCGGCGGAGGGCCTTTTGGAGCTTGTCCCGGGCATCGAGGGGAAGGTCAGCGTCCGGTGCGCGGAGCTCCTTGCCTTAGACAGCACCAACATGACCCCGGAGCACTGGCTGATGATCGCCCGGTGCGTCCGGGAGAACTTTGATAAATACGACGGCTTTGTCATCACCCACGGCACGGACACCCTGGCCTACACCGCGGCGGCGCTGAGCTACCTTATAAAGGGCAGTTCCAAGCCCATCGTCCTCACCGGGGCGCAAAAGCCCATCGGCTTTGACTCCACGGACTCCAAGGAAAATCTGCGGGACGCCTTTTTGTGCGCGGCCTCCGACATGCCGGGGGTGTCCATCGTCTTCGACCACAAGGTGATTTTGGGCACCCGGGCCAAAAAGACCCGCTCCAAGAGCTTTTCCGCCTTTGAGAGCATCAACTACCCGGACCTGGGCGTCATACGGGACGGGGAGCTGCTGCGCTTTATCCGCCAGGAGTGCGGCCGGGAGCCGGAATTTTCGGACAGGCTCGACACCCGCGTGGCCCTTTTGAAGCTCATCCCCGGCACGGACCGGGAGGTCTTGGACTTCCTCTTTTCGCGCAGCGCCGCCGTGGTCATCGAGAGCTACGGCGTGGGGGGCCTGCCCGAGTCCGGGGGCTTTTACGAGTGCGTGGGGGAGTGGCTACGGCGCGGCCGCTTCGTTGTCCTCACCACCCAGGTGGAAAACGAGGGCTCGGACCTGGGCGTCTACCACGTGGGGCACCGCCTGAAGCGGGAGCTGGGCGTCATGGAGGCCTACGACATGACCACCGAGGCCGTCATCGCCAAGCTCATGTGGATCCTGGCAAAGACAAAAGACCCCGCGGAGGTGGAAAAACTTTTTTACACCCCTGTTGCTATGGACATGTTTCCGAGGTGACAGATGCGGATGCTTTGTGAGGAGGGATATTTTGGCGGAGCGGATGGAGAAAACGGAGCTTACGAACCTCTGCCTCATTGAGCGGGGGGAGGAGATACTGCTCCAGGAGCGGGCGGCGTCCGACTGGCGGGGCTGGGCCCTGCCCGGGGGACACGTGGAGCCGGGGGAGTCCATCGTCGCGTCCGTCATACGCGAAATGCGGGAGGAGACGGGGCTTCAGATAGAGGACCCGCGGCTTGTGGGCATCAAGCAGTTCCCCAAGGGCGGCGGGCGGTATCTGGTGTTCCTCTTCCGCGCCCGGCGCTTTACCGGGGAGCTCCATAATTCCGACGAGGGCCGCGTGGCATGGTTTACCCGGAAGGAGCTTTCAAATCTCCCCACCGTAGACGACCTTGCCGAGCTCATCCGCGTCATGGACGACGAGAATTTAAGCGAATTTCAGTACGTCGTCGATAACGGCCGCTGGACCATAGAAATAAGGTGACGGCAGCCGGAGAGCCGCCGACACCTGTTACATTTCACTATGGGGTCAACGAAAACGGATCCTCACCGGATCATCTCCACCACTTCTCCGATGTACATGGTGTGGGGGGCCTCGGTTTTGTAGCTGGCTTCGATGACGCTCTGGGGCATGGCGGCGAGGTCCAGGTCCTGGCGATAGATCTTTTTGCACAGCAGGGTGGTGTGGGCCTCGGCGAAGGTCACGGCGTTATCGAGAAATTTCGGCGTGAGGCCGGCCTTCGCCACCTTGTCCCCGTCCCGGCCGGAGGCGGAGCCTAAGAGCATCAGGGCCTTTCGGTACTGTTCCGGGTAGAAGCTGACGGTGAAAAAGTCGTTTGCCTCCATAAATTCGTGGGTGTAGCGCACGGGCTTTACGTAGACGGTGACCACCGGCCGCCCCCACAGCGTCCCGGCGCCGCCCCAGCTTATGGTCATGGTGTTGTAGCGCCCCTCCGTTCCGGCCGTGACCAGCGCCCACTCATTATTGAAAAGCTTAAAAATATTCGCGTTGAAATCCATTTCGGTTTCCTCCTGATACTAATCCCTAATCAAAAACTCCAATTCGCGACGGTCTTTTTTGCGCCATGCTTCGTCAGACGGCTTGACAATACATACAGTATTCTCTGCGCCGTCTTCCTCGCCTGACGCAAAAAATCCTCGCCGCTCGGTTGGCGTTTTTAATCAGGGATTAGTATGAAAAGTTATTTGATAAACCTATTATACACATAGTGGGGGGTATTTTCAATGAAAATCACATTTATCGGCGCGGCCCATGATGTCACCGGCAGCCGGACGCTTCTGGAGGTGGGGGGCCACCACATTCTTATCGACTGCGGTATGCGCCAGGGCGTCACGGCGTATGAAAACGTGGAAATGCCCGTGGCGGAACGGGACATCGAGTGCGTCCTTCTGACCCACGCCCACGTGGACCACTCCGGGAATCTGCCGCTCCTCTACAAAAACGGCTTCCGGGGGGCGGTCTACACCACCGAGGCCACCCGAAATCTCTGCGAGATCATGCTCCGCGACTGCGCCAACATCCAGATGTCCGACGCGGAGTACAAGACCCGCAAGGCCCGCCGGGCCGGGGAGCCGGACGTGGAGCCGCTTTTCGACCTCAACGACGCGGAGGGGGTGCTGAAGCTCTTCCGGGGCTGCGACTACGAGCGGCCCATCCAGATCAACGAAAATCTGACGGTGCGCTTCACCGACATCGGGCACCTTCTGGGCTCGGCCTGCATCGAGGCGTGGCTGCGCGAGGGGGAGGTCACGAAAAAGATCGTCTTCTCCGGCGACGTGGGCAACACCTGCCAGCCCATCATCTGCGACCCCCGGCATGTGGAGCGGGCCGACTACGTGATGATCGAGTCCACCTACGGCGACAGGCTCCACGGGGAGCGGGGGGAGTACATCAATACCCTGGCGGGCTTTTTGCAGAAGACCCTGGACCGGGGCGGCAACGTGATCATCCCCTCCTTCGCCGTGGGCCGGACCCAGGAGATTTTGTACTTCATCCGGGAGATCAAAAACGCCGGCCTCGTCACCGGCCACCCGGATTTCCCGGTGTACGTGGACAGCCCCCTGGCCAACGAGGCCACCTCCGTCTTCATGCAGTGCGATACCCAGTATCTGGATGAAGAAACCCGGGCCGTCATGGCCTCGGGGGAGAATCCCCTGGTGTTCCCGGGGCTATACCTCACCACCTCCACCGACGAATCCCGGGCGCTGAACACCGACATGGAGCCCAAGGTCATCATCTCCGCCTCCGGCATGTGCGACGCCGGGCGGGTGCGGCACCACCTCAAATATAACCTCTGGCGGCCGGAGTGCATGGTGCTCTTTGTGGGCTATCAGGCCGTGGGGACCCTGGGCCGGGCCATCTACGACGGGGCCAAGACCGTGAAGCTCTTCGGCGACGAGGTCGCCGTCAACGCCGAGATAGAGTACCTCCCCGGCGTCTCGGGCCACGCGGACAAGCAGGGGCTCCTTGACTGGATGGCCGGCTTTACGGAGAAGCCGAAGCAGGTCTTTGTGAACCACGGGGACGAGGACTCCTGCGAGGAGCTGGCCCGGACCCTCCGGGAGGAGCGGGGGATAGACGCCTACGCCCCCTACTCCGGCGCGGAGTACGACCTGGCCGCCGGGGAGTTTGTGCGCATCACCGAGGGCATCCCGGTGAAGCGCGAGAAGCCCGCCTCCCCGGCCCGCAAGCGCGCCAACGACGCCTTCCGGAGGCTCATGGAGGCCGTGAACCGCCTGGCGGAGGCCGCCCGGGAGTGCGACGGCATGGCCACCAAGGACCTGGCCAAGCTCACCGGCATGGTGACGAGCCTGACGGAGAAGATGAGGAAGTAAGCGCGTCTACGGCAGCATTTTCTCATAGGCCACCCGTTCCTCGCCGGTTTTGAGGGTTATTTTCCCACGGAGGACATACCCGTTCCTCTCCAGCATCCGGCGCATGGGGAGGTTGCCCTGGTGGGTGTCGCAGCGAAGGCAGGGCACCCCGGCGCTGACGGCCATTTCCCGGCACAGCGCCACGAGCCGCGACGCCGCGCCCCGCCCCCGGGCGGCCTTCGCCACGGCGATGCGGTGGATGATGCCGTATTCCCGGGCGTCCGCGCCCCAGGCGCCGCCGCGGAGCTCGTCATACGTCTCCTCATGCCCCACGTAGACGGCGGCGGAGGCCAGAATCTCCCCGCCCTCCGTCAGCACCCAGCGCCGCCCCGCGGCGATGTCGGCGGCGATGTCGTCCGCCCCGGGGTAGCCGTCCTGCCACTGGTCGATGCCAAGGGCCGCCAGGCTCCGCCGGGCCTCCCCGATGATCTCCATGATCCGTCCCAGATCGCCGGGGACGGCAAGGCGTTCGTTCATAATGACCTCCAAAACAGTATTGCTTCTATTATACACCTCTTGCCCCCGGCGTCAATTCCCCGCTGAAAAGCTTGACAATTGCCGCCGGTTGATTTATTCTAAAGCAAGATTAATAACCAAATAAGGAGGCTTCTCATATATGGCAAAACCTGTAGTTTTAGTGGTCATGGACGGCGTGGGCGAGACTCCCGCCGAGCTTGGCAACATGGTCATGAAGGCCAACACCCCCACCCTGGACGAGCTGAAGGCAGTTAGCCCCTGGCGCACCATCCGCGCCCACGGCGAGGCGGTGGGCCTGCCCTCCGACGACGACATGGGCAACTCCGAGGTGGGCCACAACGCCCTGGGCTGCGGCCAGATCTACTCCCAGGGGGCAAAGTTGGTAAACGAATCCATCGAGTCCGGCAAGATCTTCGCCTCCGACACCTGGAGGTCCCTGGTGGACAACGTGAAAAAGAGCGGCGGGACCCTGCATTTTCTGGGGCTTCTGTCCGACGGCAACGTCCACTCCAATATAAGCCACCTCGTCGCCATGCTCCGTGAGGCCAAGGCCGAGGGCGTCAAAAAGGCCCGCTGCCACATCCTCCTGGACGGCCGCGACGTCCCCGCCACCTCCGCTTTGGAGTATGTGGATAAGCTGGAAAACGTCCTGGCGGAGCTCAATGACGGCTCCTTCGACGGCCGCATCGCCTCCGGCGGCGGCAGGATGAAGATCACCATGGACCGCTACCAGGCCAACTGGGGCATGGTCAAGGCCGGCTGGGACGTCCACGTCCACGGCCAGGGCCGCGCTTTCGCCTCCGCCCGGGAGGCCATCGAGACATACCGGGCCGAGACGGGCGCCATCGACCAGGACCTGCCCGCCTTCGTCATCGCGGAGAACGGCGCGCCCGTGGGCAGGATCCAGGACGGCGACAGCGTCATCCTCTTCAACTTCCGGGGCGACCGGGCGCTGGAGATCTCCATGGCCTTTGACGGCGGAGCGGAGTTCGACCACTTCGACCGCGGCGCCGTGCCCAGCGTCAAATACGCCGGGATGCTCCAGTACGACGGGGACCTGTGCATCCCCAAGAGCTACCTCGTGGCGCCCCCGGAGATTCGCCATACCCTGACGGAGCTTTTGGTGGAGAACGGCGTCAACGAGTACGCCTGCTCCGAGACGCAGAAATACGGCCACGTCACCTACTTCTGGAACGGCAACCGCTCCGAGAAGTTCTCCGAGGAGCTGGAGACATGGGAGGAGGTCCCCTCCGACGTGCGCTCCTTTGACGAGTGCCCCTGGATGAAGGCCACGGAGATCACCGACCTTGTGGTCGCCGCCCTTGAGAGCGGCAAGTACGGCTTCATCCGCTGCAACTACCCCAACGGCGACATGGTGGGCCACACCGGGAGCCTCCCGGCCACCGAGATCGCCGTGGAGTCCGTGGACCTGTGCCTGGCCCGGGTCAAAAAGGCCGCCGAGGAGGCCGGCGCCATCCTCATCGTCACCGCCGACCACGGCAACGCCGACCAGATGCTGGAAAAGGACAAGAAAGGCAATGTCTCCGTCCGCACGGCCCACAGTCTGAACCCCGTGCCCTTCATCATCTACGACCCCGACTGCCGCCACGAGCTGCGGGACGACCCCTCTTTCGGCCTGGCCAACGTGGCCCCCACGGTAGCGGAGCTTCTGGGCATCCGGCCCTACGACTGCTGGGAAGCGAGCATGCTGAAAGGTTGATCATTTAGAAAAAGGTTTTCGCCGCGCGTCCGTTTACGAACGCGCGGCGAATTTTTAACGAGGCGAGGATGCGGACCGTTTTTTCGGGAGTGCGGGAAACGGGGGTGGGCCGCACAGGTGCGTATAACGAAATTTGGGCGGTGAATCGAGAGACGGGTCGCCGAGACGGCGACCCCTACGGCGTTTTTTGTATGTTTTCGCTGAAATATGTGAGAATGTTGGTTTAAACGTGAAACCCCCAATTCCGCCGTACGGGCCGCCGCCCACGGCGGCCCGTGCCGGGTGGGATAACATGGCGGCAAGATCATCGCATCCCATTTCCGATTTTGTATGTTTTCACCGAAATATACGGGAATGTTGGTTTAAACGTGAAACCCCCAATTCCGCCGTAGGGGCCGCCGTCTCGGCGGCCCGTGCCAGGTGGGATAACATGGCGGCAAAATCATCGCCCCCCATTTCCGAATACGCAAACCGTTTTTACGGCGGCATGCGCGTATCGGGGGATGGGCCGCCGTGGGCGGCGGCCCGTACAGCGTGTTTGGATGTTTTCGCTGAAATATGTGGAAACGTTGGTTTAAACGACAAACCCGATTTCCGCCGTACGGGCCGCCGCCCACGGCGGCCCGTGCCGGGATAACATCGCGGCAAAATCATCGCATCCCATTTCCAATCTTGCATGTTTTCGCTGAAATATGTGGAAACGTTGGTTTAAACGACAAACCCGATTCCCGCCGTAGGGGCCGCCGCCCACGGCGGCCCGTGCCGGGTGAACATCTCGGCAAAATCATCGCATCCCATTTCCAATCTTGTATGTTTTCGCCGAAATATGTGGGAACGTTGGTTTAAACGTGGAAACCCCATATTTGCCGTAGGGGCCGCCGCCCACGGCGGCCCTTGTTTCGATTCACCACCCAATGTTCGATATACGCCACACGCACATCTCGGCGGCCCGCGGTGGGGGGGTGGGCGTAAGGCGCTGAAAAAATTTCCTTTTCAGGGTTTAATTTTCGTGCAAATAATGGGACTGGCGGCTTGACATTTTGGCGATTAAATGTTAATTTATTAAATACCTGAATAAGGGGCGATTTTTGACGCTTCGCGTGAGACGTAATAAATATTCCGTTGAAAATCGTTGGAAAACCAAATAGCGCGTAAGGCCGAGCATGCGGAGAGATACCGCATGCCGAAAAGCCATACATAAATACGTTTGCCCCGGACGCGGGAAACCGCGGTCTGAGCATATACGCGTCTGGACTTTCCGGAGGAGAACGGGACTGAGACGCTGGGACGTTGAGGAAACGGAGGACCCCGGGGAGACTTCTGGGGGAAGGAGATGAATATCGGGGACCGGAGGGACGAGCTTGGATGAAAGCGTACGCTCACCCAAATCGCTCCAAGGGCTCCACAGGCCGGCCATATGGCACGGACGCGAAAAAAGCCCCGCATAAGCGGGCAAATTTGACCGAAAGGAGTCAAAAAAATGAAAGCAGTCAAACCATTGAAAACCCGGGCTTTTATAGCCAAGCTTCTGGTGCTCTGCATGGTCCTCACGCTGCTGCCTGTCTCGGCGTTTGCTGTTGATGCCGGTGATTGGGAGAAGGATACTGACAACAACATGTACTATGCAGTTTCCCAGGACACTGAATTCACTGGTAACATTGGCAACGATCCTGCTAACGATGTTTATTACATCTATGCCGTTGTAGATGACGTGACAGTAACCCTGACCAGCACCTCCGTTATCAACAGCACCCTGTATGTGGGTACTAAGGACGGTGAAGTATCTGGTCAAACGGCGATGAATCTGAGCGTTAATGGTGTCCACCTCAACGGCGCTCTGTCCATCTGGCCCAACGTTACCATCGAAAACCTCACCTTTAGCTCTTCTGCGTCTGCTACTAATTTGATGAGCTTGGGTAAGCTTGCTACGAAAACTGTTGTCATCGAAAAAGATGGTGATGCTGTCGCGACAGTGGCCGGCAACATTACTATTCCGAGTGGTGTTACCCTGAAGGTTGAGGGCGACATTGAGATTCTCGCGAATGCGACCCTTACCATTGACGGTACGCTTGAGGTTGACAATGGAGCGGAGATCGTTGTTGGAGACGACGCTGCATTGGTCCTTAATGCTGGTGCAAGCGTCCAGTTGAACCAAACCGGCAAGATCGTCATTGGGGATGGCGCTACTTACACTCCCAATGGAATAGATCCTGAGGGTGGTGAAGTTGACTTCACCGTCAAGGCGGACATTACCGGTACTGGTACAGTCGGAATCGAATACGATGACAATTCCGGTACTCTTACCAATAACAACACCTACAGCATTGCAAAGGATACAGAGCTGACCGTCAGCTTTACTGCTGGAAGCGGCTACAAGTTCAATAATGCTTACTACACGGTCAATGACGACGCTGCTACTTATCCCCTCGTCGATGGTGACACTGTCGGTGTTACCGGCAACATCACCATCCATGCGGTGTTCGATGAAGACACAGACGAGCCCACGCCGCCTCCTCCTTCCTACAATCCCTCCACCCCCTCGGCTACTGTGAAGACTGAGGCCGCCACCAACGGCAGCTTCACCGTCTCCGATCAGAACGCCAAGGCCGGCGATACCGTCACCGTGAAGCCTGCTCCGGCTGCCGGTTACATGGTCGATGCGGTCACCGTCACCGACAAGAACGGCGATTCCGTGGCTGTCAAGAACAACGGCGACGGCACCTACAGCTTTGTGATGCCCGAGGCCTCCAAGCAGCCCGTCACCGTCAAGGTGACCTTCAAGCCCGTGCCCGTGTTCTCGGATGTCAAGGCCGACGATTACTTCGCCGACGCCGTTGACTGGGCCGTGTCTCTCGGCTACGTCTCCGGTAAGGGCGACGGCAAGTTCGTGCCTTACGCCGGCTGCACCCGCGCCGAGTTCATCACCATCCTCTACGCCGTGGCCGGCAGGCCCGAGCCTACCCTCACCACCACGGACTTCGAGGATGTTGACTACGACGCGTTCTACGGCAAGGCTCTGCTCTGGGCCACTGAGAAGGGCGTCTGCTCCGGCGTTACCGCCACCAAGTTCGCGCCCAACGCCGTGATCAGCCGCGCTCAGGCCGTCATGATGCTGTACAAGGCCGCCGATACCCCCGAGGTCCCGGCCGGCGCCACCATGAAGTTCACCGATGTCGCGGAGAACGCCTACTACTACAATGCCGTCCTTTGGGCCTCCAGCGTTGGCGCTATTGCCGGTGTTACCGACACCACCTTCGCCCCCAATGCCGACTGCCTGCGCGCTCAGACCGTGACCATCCTTCACAGCTTCAAGACCGCAGACTGATTTTCCAAGCAAACCGGACGGGGCCGCAAGGCCCCGCCCTTCTCCCAGCCCTCCGCCATGCCGCGGAGGACTGGGAGAAGGGTATTTATATTAATTGATCGTACAGGAGGCCGGCAAAATGGGCGGAAAAGTGAAAAACGCGGCCCGAAGGGCCCCGGCTCCCGTCCCCGCGGACAACGGGACGAGGAAGCTCCTTGCCGCCGCGCTGCCGGCGGCCTGCACGGCGCTGTATTTCCTGGCGGTGTGCCTCATTTCGGCCTCCACGGTGAAGATCGCGGCCATGACGCTGTCGGTGCTGACGCTGGCGTCGGCCTTTTTGTTCTTTTCCCGGCTCCGGGGGCGCGTTGGCGCGCCGCTGCTTTTTTTGGGCGCGTTCGTGCTGATGGGCGGCGTGTCCACGCTGTACGCCGTGTCGGGTAAATTCGCGCTCTATGAGTTTTTGAAGCTCCTGGCGTCCCTGTGCCTGGGCCTTCTTTTGATGACCTTCGCGCCGGAGCGGGGGACGGGACGGTGGATCGCCAAGGTCCTTGCGGGCTTTTCGGCCGTCGCGGGGGTGGTGTCCATCGACCTCATCTCCACCCGGTTTTTTAGCGGCGCCGTTATCGGATTTCTCAGCAAAATGACTCCGGATTACCAGGGCCTGGGGGGCGTGGAGGCCGGGGTCCGCATGACGTCGATCTATGAAAACCCCAACGTGTTCGCGGGTGTGGCGGGGCTGGGCGTGCTCCTGTCCCTGGGGCTGGTGAGCTCCTCGGAGACGGCGGCGGAGCGGCGCGTCCAGACCGCCGTTCTCTATTGCAATTCCCTGGCGTTCCTCCTGGCCTTCAGCATGGGCGCCAGCGGGGCCATCGCCGTGGCGTTCGTGGTCCTTCTCCTTTTGGAGCGCCGCGACGGCCGCGTGAGGATGCTCATTTTGATGGTGGAGACGCTGATCTGCACCGTGGCGGCCGCGGCGGTCATCTCGGTGACGTCCTTCGGCGTCTGGGAGGGCGTGAGGCCGGTCCCCATCCTCTGTACGGTCCTGGGAGCCGCGGCGCTGTGCGCCTCGGACGCCCTTTTGGGCGGCAGGATCGCGGGGGCCCTGTCCAAACGCGGGAAGATCGTGCCCGCCGTGGTGGCCGCGGCCCTGGCCGCCGTGGCGGTGTTCGCCGTGGCGGCGTACAACCTGACGGGTCCCGCGGCGCTGGGAGCCGGGGAGGGCCTGCGCAGGGCCTCCTACCCGGACGCGGGGGCGTATACCCTGACTGTGGAGGCCGACGGGCCGGTCTATGTCACCATCGAGAGCCAGGACCGGCAGGACACCATGGTCCACACCAGCAGCGTTATCTATTCCGGCGACGCCTCCGGCGCGGCCTTTCAGGTCCCGGAGGGGAGCCTTGTGGTCTACTTCAACTTCTCCGCGCCCCAGGGCGCTGCGCTCCGCACCGTCGCCTACTCCGGGCCCAACGGCTCCGGCCAGGTGCCGCTGGGCTACAGGCTCCTGCCGGGCTTCATGGCCAACCGCCTCCAGGGCCTCTGGGCCAACGAGAACGCCATCCAGCGGCTGGTGTTTTTCGCCGACGGGCTGAAGCTTTTCAAAAGAAGCCCCGTTTACGGCCTGGGGCTGGGGGCCTTTGAGAACGGCATAAAGAGCGTCCAGTCCTTCGCCTACGTCACAAAGTACGCCCACAACCACTACATCCAGACCCTGGCGGAGACGGGCGTCATCGGACTTCTCCTGTTTTTGCTCCTTTTGGGCGTCTCCGCCGCGGCGGTGATCCTGGAGCGCAAAAGGGGAGAGGCGGCCCACCCGCTGACGCCGGCCCTGGGCGCGGCGCTGGCGTACATGGCCGGACACGCCGCCACCGAGGTGGTATTTTCCGCGTATCCCTATCTGCCCATCGCCTTCGGGACGTTCGTCCTCGTCTCCCTGTGCTGCGGCGGCGCGCTGCCCGGGCTGAAGCTCAAGGCCAAGGGCCAGACCGTCTCCGTCCTCACGTTTTCCGCGTTCATCGCCGTCTACTGCGTGCTGCTGGGGGGAAATCTCCGCGCCCGGGCCGTGGCGGACGCGGGGCGCTCCTTTGAGGCCCTGGACGAGGCGATCACCCTGGACAAGTTCGAGTGGGCGGACTACGCCCTTTCCTATGTGGAGAGCGTCGCCGTCAACGATGTCCCCCAGGAGATAAAGGACCGGGCGGACAAGTACGCCCAGCGGCTGGAGCAGGTGGATTCCAACTCCATCCCCATCGGGCTTGCCGAATATTATTTCAATACCGGCCGGACGGAAAAGGCCATTGCCATGGTGGAAAAGTACGTGGACTACGTGTCCTCCGACGCCGCGGCGTGGCAGAGGGCCTTTGACCTCCTGCTGGCAAACGAGAAGTATACCGACGTATACCGCGCCGGCGTGCAGCGCGTCGCGGCGATGCTGGAGCGGTGGAACGCGGAGAACCTGGGTACCGTCACCCTGAGCGACGAGGCCATGGCGCTTATCGAGCGGACCAAGGCCGGATGAGAGACTTGACGACATGATCAGAGAGAACCAGAAAGTCCTGAATTACATCCACGTTTTCACCGACGGGGCCATCCTGTTCGCGTCGTTCCCGCTGGGATTCTGGGTGCGTTTTTACCTGTTCCACGGCGTGATCACGGTGCCGCTCTCCAGCTACTTCGCGCTGGCGCCGGTGTACACCGTGGCGCAGCTTTTCACCTACGCGGGCTTTGGGCTCTACCAGAGCCACCGGAGGGTGCGGCTGCGGACGGAGCTCATAAAGCTCTGGGAGGCCACGGCGCTGGACATGGTCATCTTGCAGAGCGTGCTCTTTTTGAGCTGGGGCATCCACTACTCCCGCTGGGCCCTTATCGCGGCCTTCGGGCTCAGCATCCTCCTGCTCAGCGTAAAGCGCGTCGCGCTGCGCCTCATGCTGCGCCGTTACCGGGGCAGGGGATATAACCAAAAGCACGTCCTTATCGTGGGGGGCGGGCGGCTGGCGCGGCGGTATCTGCGGGAGATCCGGCAGGACCCCGAGCTGGGCTACGCCGCCGACGGCTACGTCGCCGGAAAGAAATGCCCGGGGATGGAGAATATCGCCTTCCTTGGCCGCTTTGAGGACCTGGAGGACATATTGGAGGAGCGCGGCATCGACGAGGCCGTGGCCGCCATGGAGGCCGAGGACTTCCAGAGGACCCCGGAGGTCATCGCGGCCTGCGAGAACGCCGGCGTGCGCCTCAGCATCATCCCGTTTTACGCGGAGTACATACCGTCAAATCCGCAGTTCGACGACCTGAACGGCATACCGCTGCTGAACATCCGGCATATCCCGCTGGACAATTACGCCAACGCCTTCTGCAAGCGCGCCATGGACATCGTGGGCTCCGCGCTGGCGCTTATTCTGCTCTCGCCGGTGATGCTCCTGTGCGCCGTGGGCGTCAAGCTCTCGTCCCCCGGCCCGGTGATCTTCCGGCAGGAGCGCGTGGGCCGGAACAAGAGGCCCTTTTACATGTACAAATTCCGCTCCATGCGCGTGAACGACGACGGCGACACCGCCTGGAGCAAAAAAAGCGACCCCCGCAAGACCCGCTTCGGCTCCTTCATGCGCAAGTGCTCCCTGGACGAGCTGCCCCAGTTCTGGAACGTCCTCCGGGGGGACATGAGCCTGGTGGGGCCGCGGCCGGAGCTCCCGCACTACGTGGAGCGCTTCCGGAACGAGGTGCCGCTGTATATGGTGAAGCACCAGGTCCGCCCCGGCATCACCGGCTGGGCGCAGGTCAACGGCTTTCGCGGCGACACGTCGATACAGGGCCGCATCGAGCGCGACGTTTACTACATCGAGCACTGGAGCCTGCTTTTTGACATACAGATCCTGTTCATGACCGTGTTCGGCGGAAAATTTGTGAACGACGAGGTCATCGGGAAAGCGGAAAAACCGGAGAATGCGGAGAAAGTGGGGCGGTGAGGTTGTCCGATAAGGTCCTTTTTACCGCGTCCACGTTCTCGCACATACGCAATTTCCACCTGCCCTACATCCGCTGGTTTCAAGATATGGGCTGGGAGGTCCACGTGGCCTGCGGCGGCAAGCCGGAGCGCGCTGTCCCCGCGGACAGGGTCGTGGAGCTGCCGTTCAGGAAGAAAATGACCTCTCCGGACAATCTGCGGGCCGCGTGGAGCCTCCGGAGGCTTATAAGGGCCGAGGGCTATTCCCTCATCTCCACCCACACGTCCCTTGCCGCGTTTTTCACCCGGCTGGCGGTGAAGGGCATGAAAAACCGCCCGCCGGTGGTGAATATCGTCCACGGCTACCTTTTCGACGGCGACACCTCCCCGGCGAAGCGGGCCGTTTTGACGGCGGCGGAGAAATTGACGGCGGGGGAGACGGACCTTATCATGACCATGAACCGGTGGGACCACGACTTCGCCGTCTCACACAGGCTGGCCAGGCGCGTCGTGAGCATCCCCGGCATGGGCGTGGACTTCGCCAGGACCGCCGCCGCCCCGGCGGACGGGAAAGCCCTCCGCGCCCGGTACGGCATCCCCGAGGGCGCCTTTGTCCTCATCTATCCGGCGGAGTTTTCGGAGCGCAAGAGCCAGCGCGTCCTCATCGAGGCCCTGGCGGAGCTCCCCGAAAACGTTTTTTTGCTGCTTCCGGGAGACGGGGCGCTGCTTGACCGGTGCCGGGACCTGGCGTCGGGACGAGAGCTCGGCCGCCGCGTCGTTTTCCCCGGCCAGATAAGCGATATGGCCCCCTGGTACGCCGCGGCGGACGCCGCCGTGACCGCCAGCCGCTCCGAGGGCCTGCCCTTCAACGTGATGGAGGCCATGAGCCGCGGCCTCCCCGTGGTCGCCAGCGCCGTCAAGGGCCACACCGACCTTGTGGAGGACGGCGTGACCGGCCTTCTCTACCCCTACGGCGACAGCGCCGCCTGCGCCGCCGCCGTCCGGACGCTGCTGGGATCCCCGGCCCTCCGCCGGTCCCTCAGCCAGTCCGCGAAAGCCGCCTCCGCCCGTTACGCCCTCCCCAACGTCCTCCCCCAGATAACCAAACATTACCTCTCCCTCCTCCCCCCCGACGCCTGTCGGAAAAGCCCTGACGGGCTTTTCCGACAAGGGGAACGTGCGGGAAATTTTCGCTGAATTTTGCGAAATTCAGCGAAAACTTCCCTGCTGTCGCCCTGCGCGCGCGCCCGAAGGGCGCACGCTTGTGCGACAAAAGGGATTTTTTCCAAGGCACATGTCCTTGGAAAAAATATTGATATTGAGTTTTTTGACAACAAAAGCCGCCCTCTCGGGGCGGCTTTTGTTGGAAAAGGTGCGGTGTCGGGGGCGGTCACTCGTTGGAGGTGGGGAGGTAGCCGGCGATGGAGCCGGCGAAGTTGGCTATGGGCATGGTCTGGAG
>CANROF010000035.1 GCA_947632155.1 uncultured Oscillospiraceae bacterium | reverse complement strand
AGACGGCTCGAAGTTCGAGGCCAACGCGAATAAGTACAGCTTTGTCTGGAAGAAGGGGACGGAGAAGCAGCGATACAGGCTTTTCAGCAAGATCGCTGCCCTTTTCGAGGAAATGAACGAGACGCTGAGATACGCCGGTGTCCACATTCCGATGAGCACCGAGTACAGCCCCGAGGGTCTGGAGCTGACCGCGAAACAGTATCTGGAAGTGACCGGCCTTGATGAGAGCAAATTCGCGTCCGGCAAGGGACACCGCAAGAGCGTAGAGCAGAAGCTTTACGAAAGGCTCTGGCTGTACAAGGACAAGCTCAGCGAATACGTAGAGAAGCTCAGGATCTGCGGCCCTGACAGGAACAGTTATTCCAAGACGGACCACGACGCCACATTCATGCGTATGAAGCGTGACTACATGGGCAATGACCAGCTGCTCCCGGCGTACAACGTACAGGTCGGCGTGGCGGACGAGTACATCGCTGTTCTCGACGTGCAGCAGTACAGGTCGGACATGGACTGCTTTGTGCCGCTGATGGAAAAATTCAGGGAACAATATGGCTTCTATCCCAAGTATCCGGTGGCCGACGCGGGGTACGGCTCCTTCAACAACTACATCTTCTGCCAAACAAACGGGATGGAGAAGTACATGAAGTTCCCGATGTACCGGAAGGAGACAAAGGACGCTGCCTACCGGGACGACCCGTTCCGCGCGGTGAATTTCAAGACGGATGAAGACGGGGATCTCATATGCCCGAACGGGAGAAAGCTCAGGCTCTCCTACCGTCAGAACGTCAAGGGGAACAGGTACGGACGGCAGGAGGAGGTCTATGAGTGCGTAGATTGTTCAAGCTGCCCGTATGCGCAAAAATGCAAGAAAACGGAAAAGAACAGGACGGTACGCCTGAACCGGGAGCTGACCGCGATGCACGAGGAAGTTCTCCACAACCTGGGCAGCGATCTCGGGATACAACTGCGGATAAACCGCTCGATCCAGGCGGAGGGTACCTTCGGCATCGTCAAACAGGACCGTGGGTACCGAAGGATACGCCGGCGGGGGCTGGAGAAGGTAAAACTTGAACTTCTGCTGGTGGCGATAGGGCATAACCTCTACAAATTCCACAACAAACGCAAGCGCCTCCAGGCCGCCGCCTGACTTGAGAAAAGCGGCAGCCTCTGGGGTAGGGGCAGTGTGCCCTTTTTTGAGGAAATACGGTTATTTTTCCACACAAAAACCGGGGCTGTGAAAAGCCGAGCTTGTAGATGCTCTTTTTTTCACAGCCCCAGACTGTTGACAAACCCTACATCAATATTTTTTCCGGCGACATGCGCGTCGGAAAAAATACCTTTTGTTTTGCGGAGTGTGCGGCCCTACGGGCCGTGCGCGGAGCAAAACAGCAGGGAAGTTTTCGCTGAATTTCGCAAAATTCAGCGAAAATTTCCCGCACGTTCCCCTTGTCGGAAAAGCCCGTCAGGGCTTTTTCGACAGGCTGAATTCGTTCTCCGTGACGCGGACGGAGCTGACCGAGATGCATTTCCCGGTTTTTTCGTCCACGGTGAAGACTGCGCCCTCGATCTTGCAGGGGCCGGGGGCCTGGACGTAGGGGGTCCGCCGGGGCTCGCCCAGAAAACGGGAGACGGACTGCTCCGGCTTCACGCCCAGGATGGACCAGATGGGCCCGGCCATGCCGAGGTCCGTGATGAACCCGGTGCCCCGGGGCAGGACCCCGGCGTCGGAGGTCTGGACGTGGGTGTGGGTGCCCCAGACGGCGGTGACGCGCCCGTCCAGGTGCCAGGCTAAGGCCGCCTTTTCGCTGGTGGCCTCGGCGTGGAAGTCGATGAGGACGATCTTGGCCGTTATCTTCTCCAGAATCCGCTCCGCCTCGTAAAAGGGGTTGTCCGGGCCGAAGTCCATGCCGCACCGGCCGATGAGATTGATAACGGCCACGTCGCCGAAGCGCGTTTGATAGACGCCCCAGCCCCGGCCCGGGGCCAGGGGAGAGAGGTTGGCCGGCCGCAGGAGCGCCGGGTCGTCGTCCAGCTTGGCGAAGATGGTGTATTTCTGAAGGGCGTGGTTGCCCAGGGTGACGACGTCCGCCCCGGCGGAGAAGATCTCCCCGGCCTCGTGGGGGTTGATGCCCACCACGGAGGCGTTTTCGCCGTTGACCACGGTAAAATCGGCCCCCAGCTCCCGCCGGAGGGACCAGAGCCGGCGGCTCAAAAACGAAAGGGCGTTCTCGCCCACCACGTCGCCGACGGCCAGGATATTCACGCTCATATGCCGCCCCTCACTGAGATGCACACCGCCTGGCGGTGGTTTACGATCTCCACGCTGCGGTATACGCCGCCGTCCTCGCCGTCCCGGGTCCACTGGACGGGCCCGTCGAACTCGAAAGAGATGCGGCTGGTGTGGAGGAGCGTCAGGTTTTCGCTGTTGAAGCTGCGCTTTAAGATGTTGGAAAGGGTGGTGTTGAGCTCCGCCAAATTCCGGGGCTTTTTGATGAGCAGGACCTCGAAAAGCCCGTCGTCCAGGGCCACGTGGCTCTCGTCAAAGCGGACGATGCCCCCCGCCACAGTCAGGGAGTTGGTGACGAAGCCGAAGAGGAGGTCGGATTCGATATACCCGTCGTCATAGGAGACTCTGGCGTGGTGGGTGGTGATCTCCGTGAGCTGCCCCAGCGCCTCCACCAGGTACGCCAGATACCCCCAGGTGTTCTTCGCCGCCTGGGGCGTGGTAAAAGGAACGTTGATAAAGGTCCCGAAGGCCGCCACATAGCCGAAGTAGTCCTGCCCAAGCTGTCCCACGTCAAGAAGCCGCTGCTCCGAAAGCGGCGCGCCCAGCTCCTTTATGGCGTCCTTGGGGTCCTTGGGGATGGAGAGGGACGTGGCCATGTCGTTGGTGGTCCCCAGGGGGATATAGCTGATGGCGGGGCGGACCTCCGGGGACAGGCGCATGAGGCCGGAGATGACCTCATTCAAGGACCCGTCGCCGCCGGTGCAGACCACCCGCTCCACCTCCGGCCCCAGCCTTTCGGCGAAGTCCGAGGCGTCGCCGCGCTTTTCGGTGACGCACACCCGCACGTCCGCGCCCCCGGCGCACAGCGCCGAGAGGATGTCCAGAAGTATGGTCTTGACCCGGCCCTTACCGGAGACGGGGTTGACGATCAGAAGTGTCTTTTCCATGGCGTCCTTTATTTGGCGTGGATGACCCGGACCCGGACCACGTCGCTGATGGCGCGGACGGCCGCGATAAGGGCCTCGTCCGGCTCCTCGCCCAGCTCCAGCATGGTGTAGCTGATCCTGCTGCCCTTCAGCGTGGCGTTGACCATGTTCTCAATGTTGATGCCGGCGCCGGAGACGGCCCCGGTGATCTTGGCGATCATACTGGGGATGTTCCGGTGGAACACGCACAGCCGCGAAAGCCGGGAGGGGGCCATGACGGCCCGGCCGAAGTTCACGGAATTCGTGATGTTGCCGTTTTCGATGTAGTCCCGGGCCTCCCGGGCGGCCATGACGGCGCAGTTTTCCTCGCTCTCCCAGGTGGTCCCGCCCAGGTGCGGGGTCATCACCACGTTTTTCGTGCCGATGAGGGTGTTGGTGGGGAAGTCGGTGACGAAGCGGGCCACCTTGCCGGTGTTGAGGGCGGCGCGGATGTCCTCCTCGTTCACCACCTGCTGGCGGGCGTAGTTGATGATGCGCACGCCGTCCTTCATTTTGCTCAAAAACTCCGCGTTTACCATGTTCCGCGTCTCGTCGTTCAGGGGGACGTGGAGGGTCAGGAAATCGCAGTCGCGCAGGTCCTCCAGCCGGTCCACCCGGACCACCTTGTTGGAGATTGCCCAGGCCGCGTCCACGGAGAGGTAGGGGTCGTAGCCGTACACGTCCATACCCAGGTGCTGGCAGATGTTGGAGACTCTGCGGCCCACGTTGCCCATGCCGATGACGCCGATCTTCTTGCCCATGTACTCCGGGCCCGCGAAGCCGTTTTTCACCTTCTCCATGACGACGGAGACGTCCCGCTCCGAGGTGTCGAAATTGAGCACCCACTGTATGGCCCCCAGGATGTCCCGGCAGGCCATGCCCAGGGCCATCAAAAAGAGCTCCTTGACGCCGTTGGCGTTGCCGCCGGGGGTGTTGAACACCACCACGCCCTTTTCCGCCAGGGCGTCTATGGGGATGGTATTGACGCCGATGCCGGCCCGGGCCACGCAGAGAAGATTTTTCCCGAAATCGTAGTCCAGAAGGCTGGTGGCCCGGACGAAGATGACCTCGGGGTCCGCAAGATCCTCGCCGAGCTCGTACCTCTTGGGGTCCAGAACGGAGCGGCAGGCGGGGGAGATGTTGTTTATGGTTTTTACCTTTATCATAGCCTTTGACCTCTGAAAATGATGATTGTGTGCGTATGGTTATTTATGATCGAGCTCAAATTCCTGCATGAACGCCACGAGCTTCCGGACGCCCTCCACGGGCATGGCGTTGTAGATAGACGCCCGCATCCCGCCCACGATCCTGTGCCCGCCCAGGCTCACAAGGCCGCGGGCCGCGGCTTCCTTCACGAATTTGGCGTCCAGATCGGCGTCTCCCGTGCGGAAGGTGACGTTCATTTTGGAGCGGGAGCCGCGCTCGGCGCAGCCGGTGAAGAGGGCGGAGCTGTCAAGGAAGTCGTACAGGAGCCCGGCCCGCTCTTCCCGGAGCTCCTCCATCCCGCGAAGGCCGCCCATCTCCTTCACCCACTGGAGCACAAGGCCCAGCATGTAGATGTTGTAGGTGGGGGGCGTGTTGTACATGGAGTCCTTCTCCGCCATGGTCCTGTAGCTCAGGATGGTGGGGGTCACGGGCATTTCCCGGCCCAGGAGGCGCCTGTCCACGATCACCGCCGCCATCCCCGCGGGGGCCATGTTCTTCTGCACCCCGGCGTAGATGACGCCGTGGGCGGCCACGTCCACGGGCTTTGAGAGGATGTTGGAGCTCATATCCGCCACCACGGGACAGTCCGCCCGGGGCACATAGTCCCACTCCGTGCCGTAGATGGTGTTGTTGGCGCAGTAGTGGAGGTAGGAGGCGTCCGGGGAGAGCTTCAGCGCCTCCTGACGGGGGATGTAGGTGTGGTTTTTATCCGAGGTGTCGCAGGCGACGCGGACCTCCCCGTATTTCCCGGCCTCCCTGGCCGCCAGGCCGGAGAAATTTCCGGTGACGGCGTAATCGGCCTTCCCGGTCCTCCCCATGAGGTTCATGGCCACGGCGGCGAACTGCCCCGTGGCGCCGCCCTGCATGAAAAGGATCTCGTGGCTCTCGGGGACGGAGAGAATCTCCCGCATCAGGGCCTTTGTCCCGTCGAAAACGTCCTTGTACGCCTTGGAACGGTGGCTCATCTCCATAACGGACATGCCGGAGCCGGCGTAATTCGTCATCTCCGCCGCCGCCCGCTCCAGCACCGGCAGGGGGAGCATGGAGGGACCGGCGGAAAAGTTGTAGATCCGCTCAGTGAACATGGTCTGACGTCCTTTCAGGTTTCTTTACTTGAATAAATTATACATAAATCCCGGGGGCTTTACAAGAGGACATTTCCCCAAAGCGCCCCGCCGTCCGCGCCGGTGATTTGTACATTTGCCACATGGTTGTGAAGATTTTCCCCCTGTGCGCGGACCGGGGCGTAATTTCCCGCGTGTCCCGACCATACGCCGCCCTCCGATGTCTCAAAGAGCACCGGGAGGACCCGCCCCACCTGGCGGGCCAAAAACGCATCCCTCATCTGCGCGGCCAGGGCGGAGGCCCTGCGGGCCCGCTCCTCCTTGACGCGGCGGGGGAGCTGACCGTCCATCCCCGCCGCCGCGGTGCCCTCCCGCACCGAGTAGGGAAAGACGTGCATGGAGGAGAAGGCGCATTTTTCCACAAAGGCCAGCGTCTCGGAAAACTCCGCCTCCGTCTCCCCGGGAAAGCCGGTGATGAGGTCGGCGGTGAGGCCGGGGTCGTCGAAATATTTACGAAGCAGCTCCACGGACTCATAAAACCGGGCGGTATCGTATTTTCGCTTCATCCGCGAAAGCGTCCCGTCGCAGCCGCTCTGCAAAGACAGATGGAAGTGGGGGCAGAGGTTGGGCAGGGCCGAGAGCCTTTGGCAAAGCTCCTCCGTCACCACCCGGGGCTCTAAGGACCCCAGCCGCACCCGGCACCCCGGCGCGGCCTTGGCCACGGCCTCCACGGCGTCGGTAAGGGTGGGGCTTCCCGGAAGGTCCGCGCCGTAGGACGCGATCTCGATGCCCGTGAGGACGATCTCCCGGTAGCCGTCCCGGGCAAGCCGTTCCGCCTCCGAGGCGCACTTTTCAAGCGCCAGGGACCGCACCCGGCCCCGGGTGTAGGGGATGATGCAGTAGGCGCAGAAGTTGACGCACCCGTCCTCGATCTTGAGAAGCGCCCGGGTCCTGCCCTCCACGCTCCCGGCGGGCAGGAGCTCAAAATCCCGGCGGTCAAAGATGTTGTCCACCGACAGGATCTTCTGCCGCTCTGCCGCCGCCCGCTCCAGGGCCTTTACAAAGCCGGTCCGGTCGCCGTTTCCGAAGACCACGTCGGCAAGCTCCGCCGCGCCCCGGGCGTCGGACTGGCTCCAGCACCCGCACACGCCGATGACCGCCCCGGGGTTGAGTTCCCTCAGATGCCGGAGGGCCTGCCGGGACTTGCGCCCCGCCTCCCCGGTGACGGCGCAGGTGTTGACGATGGCGGCGTCCAGGCCCGTCTCGCCGGCGGTGACCTGGTGCCCCCGCGCTGAGAGCATCGTCTCCATGGCCTGGGACTCGAACTGGTTGCACTTACAGCCCAGGGTGTGAATGTGTATCCTCATAACTGCCTCTTGTTATCTTCTTTTTTTTGTTGTATAATGGCTCATTATATAATATTCCCCGGAATTTATCAAGGTGATAGCATGACTATTTATTTCGACAACGCCGCCACCACGCGGCCCTGTCCGGAGGCCGTGGAGGCCGTGGCCCGGGCGATGACGGAAAGCTACGGCAACCCGTCCTCCGGCCACGCCCTGGGCAGGCTTGCCGCCGGGGAGCTTCGGGACGCCCGGGAGGACGTAGCCCGAGCCCTGGGCTGCAGGCCCGCGGAGGTGGTCTTCACCTCCGGCGGCACGGAGGCGGACAATCTGGCGGTCCGCGGCGCGGCGTACCTCCAGCGCCACAAGCGCCGCCACATCATAACGAGTGAGGCCGAGCACGACGCCGTGCTCAGGACCTGCCGGAGCTTAGAGGCCCAGGGGTATGAGGTCACGTTTTTAAAGCCCGGCAGCACCGGGGCCGTGGGTGTTGAGCAGGTGCTGGAGGCCCTCCGGGAGGACACGGGGCTCATAACCCTCATGCTGGTGAACAACGAGACGGGGGCCGTCACGGACATTGCGGGCATCGCCTCCGCCGTGAAGCGCCTGAGGCCCGACGTCCTCCTTCACACCGACTGCGTCCAGGCGCTTTTCAAGGTGCCTTTCACGCCAAATCAGCTGGGCGCGGACCTCCTGACCGTCAGCTCCCACAAGATCCACGGCCCCAAGGGCGCGGGGGCGCTCTACGTCAAAAGCGGCCTGCGCCTCCCCGGCATCATGACCGGCGGGGGACAGGAGGGGCAGATACGCCCCGGCACCGAGCCCATGCCCGCCATTTTGGGCTTCGCGGCGGCGGCAAAAGCGGGGAGAGAAACGTTTTCCGAAGATGTAAAGCGGATGGGGGAAATAAAAGAATACCTGAAAGCCTCCCTCCGGGAGGAAATCCCCGGCCTTCGCGTCGTCGGCGAGAGCCGCGCGCCCCACATCCTCAGCATTTCCCTCCCCGGCTACAAGAGCGAGGTCCTGATGAACCTCTTGGACGCGAAGGGCATCTGCGTCTCCAAGTCCTCCGCCTGCAAAAAGGGCGCCCGCAGCCACGTCTTAGAGGCCATGGGCGAGAGCCCGGAGGTCATCGACGGCGCCATCCGCATAAGCCTTTCCCGGTACAGCACCATGGACGAAGCGGATGCGTTCATCGAAGCCCTCCGCTCCGCCGCGGGGTCCCTGCGGGTGAAGATAAGGTAGTCGCGTATAACTTTGCAAGGGGAAAATTATGTCTACCAGAAAAGAGATCGTCAGCGGTTTTTATGACCAATACGATAGGTGTGGATGGGCTTCTGGAGCCCCTGGAAAAGCGTCCGGATTTTTCCCTCTCCGATGAGGATCTCAGGGCTTTGGCGGAATGGTATCTGGCTTTTTGTGAAAAACGGGAGCTGCTGGGCGGCACAAACCACCTTTTGTACATCTGTCGGAAGCGCTCTATTGCATGAAAGGAAATTGAATGGATAAGACGTTTGAAAAATTCCTTCGCCGGAATATTGACCTTGGCCCCCTTGGGGCGGAGAGGCGGAGGGAGAACAGCGGGTATTTCTGCACGCCCCGGGGCGCGTCCATATTCGGATGGGCGGGGGTGGACGGGATACACTTCTGCTTTGTCCGGGGGTTTGGCGGCATGGTGTTCGCGGTCAGCCCCATGAATATTGCCCCCAATTACGTCCGGCCAATTGCCCGGAGCTTTGAGGATTTTCTGCGCCTCCTGCTCTCCACCGGCGACACGGCGGCGCTGGAGCAGGCGTGGATGTGGGATGAGGCGCAGTTCGACGCCTTTTTGCGGGAAAACCCGCCCACCGAGGAGCAGCGGCGGGTCATGGATGAGATCGCGCGCAAGCTCGGCCTTGCCCCCATGGAGCGCCCCTGGGCCTACATAAAGGAGCTGCAATCCGCCTTTGACTGCTCCAAGATCAAGTATACGGAGGATTTTTACGACGAGGACATGAACCCCGGCCTCGAGCCCCAGCCGCCGGAGTGGAGGGTCTATTTCGACGCCGGCTTCTGGAGCCGCTCCGACCGGGGACGGGCGGGGAAAGAGGTTTCGCTGGATAAGGAATTCACTTGGGCCGGGCATTTCTGGATAGTCCCGGCGATGTACGTCTGCGCCAAGGGCCTGGTGGTGGATTTTTGTATGCGCTCCGAGCCGGAGGACATCCGCCGCTTTGCGGAAAAGTGGCATCTGAGCCCGGAAAACGACAGCTTTGTGAATTTCACCCGGGAACAGCGGACGGAAATGGAGCGGGAGAATCCCCTGGAGCTGCAATTCCACCCGAGCCTCACCGTCAACGGGAAGCCCGCGCTGCCCTCCGGCGGCAGCGGCCTCAGCTTCAACCCGTGCTTTCCGGAAAATTGCAACAATCCGGAGGCAATTTGGACCGTGGAGCACTACGGCCTGGACGATACCCGCGGCTGGGCCGTCACCCGGTACGCCTTCCCCTGGCCGGTAAAGCGCCGCCCGGAGCTGCGCACACTCTCCCTCACCATGGAGGCCCAGCCGGTGGAGCTCCCCGGCCCGCGCTTCAAGCCCCGCGAAGGCGGCGATACATTTGTATTTAAGCACCCCGTCAGCGGCGCGGAGTACACCCTCACCGTGCTGGAGCTGGAGCGCCAGACCCTCCCCGCCGGGGCCTTCCGGTCCAAGGATTGGATCTTCCCCACCAACGCGGTGGCCATGACCTACGCCCTGACCCCGGAGCCGCGGGAGCCCGTCTCCATCCGCGACTGCTCGGACGGCGACCGGCCCATGCGCTTAGAGCCGGACCCCGGCGGCCCCACCGCCTTTGCCGACGCCGTAATCATCGGTTACTCCGCCCGCGCGGGCGGGGACAACACCGTGACCCTGCCCAGCGGCGAAACCGCCCGGAAACGGGTGGACTTCTCCTCCCTTCATTTTGAGCCCGTGGAGAGCGACGTGGAGTGGCGGGCGGAGTTCACCGTCACGCCCTTTGAAAAGGCGGAATTTTCACTGTACAGCGCTTAAAATAGACAAAAAATGAGGAAGAATATGATAAAAGCCGTGATTTTTGACCTTGACAATACGCTTTTGCGCTCGGATAAGAGCTTGTCCGACTACTCCCGGGGCGTCCTGAAACGGTGCCGGGAGCGGGGGATACATGTCCTGGCGGCGTCGGCAAGGCCCGAGCGGACCATCCGGGAGTTTGGCGTTTTCGGCGAGTTCGAGGCCCTGGTCACCCTCAACGGCGCCCGGGTGGTGCTGCCGGGGCGGGTGCTGCTGAACGGGATTCCGGGCAAAACGGGGGAGACTATCCTCGAAAAGCTCATAAAAGTCCCCGGCGCGGTGGTGTCGGTGGAGATGAGCGGCGGCATTTTCGCCTCCGCGCCCATCCCGGAGTGGAACGCCAACGTCTTTGACGGCTTTCCGGCCCTGCCGGAGGGGGACCTATATAAGATTCTGGTAAGCAATATAGACGAAACGGATGTCCGGGCCGCCGTGACGGAGGATACATACTACACGGCTATCGAGGGCGGGCGGCTCTATCAGTTCATGAGCCGCAGGGCCGCCAAGTGGAACGGCGTCCGGGAGATGCTCTCGGCCTTCGGCCTCACCCCGGCGGACGCCGCCTATTTCGGCGACGACTGGGACGACGTGGGCCCCGTGAAAAACTGCGGCCTGGGCGTGGCCATGGCCAACGCCATCCCGGAGGTCAGGGCCGCGGCGGATGCCCTGGCGGGCTGGTGCGACGAGGACGGCGCGGCGCGGTTTGTGGAGGAGAACATCTTATGACGCGAAAGCTCTACTATGAGGACTCCCACATCCGGGAGTTTGACGCCCGGGTCGTCTCCTGCGCGGAGCGGGAGGGATTCTTTGAAGTGGTCCTGGACAAAACGGCCTTTTTCCCGGAGGGCGGCGGCAACCCCGCGGACACCGGGAGGCTGGGGGAGGCCCGGGTCCTCTATACCTTTGAGCGGGACGGGGAGGTCACCCACCGCTGCGACAGGCCCCTGGAGGCCGGCAGCTCCGTCCACGGGGAAATCGCCTGGGACAAGCGGTTTTCCAACATGCAAAACCACACCGCCGAGCACATCGTCTCCGGCCTTGTCCACCGCCGCCACGGGTACAGCAACGTGGGCTTCCACATGGGGGAGGAGGGCGTTGTCGTGGACTTTGACGGGTTTGTGGACGATATGGAGCTTTCGGACATCGAGCGGGAGGCCAATGAGGTGGTCTGGCGCAACGTCCCCGTGACCCAGAGCTTCCCGGAGCCGGAGGAGCTGCCAAAGCTTTCGTACCGCAGCAAGCTGGAGCTCACGGAGAACGTGCGCCTCGTGACCGTCGAGGGGGTGGACGTCTGCGCCTGCTGCGCGCCCCACGTGAGGCGCACCGGGGAGATCGGCGTCATCAGAATCTTCGAGTCCATCCGCCGGAAAAACGGCGTCCGCGTCCGTATGCTGGCGGGGAACCGGGCGTACACGGACCTTGTGAAGCGCTCCGGGAGCGTGGCGGAGATCTCCGCGCTGCTCTCCGCCCCCCAGGACGACGTGGCGGCGGCGGTGAGGCGGCTTATGGACGAACGGGACGCCCTCCTGTACAAATTGGGCGGCCTCAAGCGCCGAATCATCCAAAATGAGGTTGACATAATTCAAAGCACCGATAAAAACCTTGTGTTTTTCGAGCCGGACTTCGACATTAAGGAGCTCCAGCTTTTAGTCAACGCCGCCAAGGAGAAGTGCCCCGTGGCCGCGGCCTTTTCCGGCGGCGACGGGGCGGGCTACAAATACGCCCTGGCCTCCGGGACCGTAGACCTGCGGGAGAGAGCCAAGGCCATGAACGCGGCCCTCCAGGGCCGCGGCGGCGGCCGCCCGGAGCTGGTCACCGGCAATGTCAAGGCCGCGAGAGCGGAGATAGAGAGATATTGGCGTATGGGAGACAGATAAACGACTGAGCGGAGAAATGGGAGGGGAACATGGGGCGATAATATGAACACGTTATCAGAAATGAGCAGGAATTTCAAGACATAGCGGCCTACATTGAAACGAACCCATTACGCATATACTCAAAAACTATTCAAATGCGCCCCGGAAAAGCTCAAAACCGTCATAAGGCGTCCGGTACGACCCATAAATGTTGAATTGGAGGACGAATCCCATGTATATCCGTGACATCTACAAGACAAAAAAGCTCCCCATCTCCTTTGAGATTTTCCCGCCCAAGGGGGAGATGCGGGTGGAGGAGCTGCGGGGGATGCTGGAGGCGCTGGCCGGGACGGAGCCGGACTTCATCTCCGTCACCTGCTCCGCCGGGGGCTCCGGCAACGGCGGGAACACCGCCGCCCTCACGGGCATCATTGAGCGGGAGTACGGCATCCCCGCCGTGGCCCACGTCACCTGCGTCAACTCCACCCGCGCCGACGTGGACCGGACATTGGCGGACATAAGGGGACAGGGGATATCCAACGTCTTCGCCCTCCGGGGGGACAAGCTGCCGGGGTGCGAGACGCGGGATTTTCACTACGGCGCGGAGCTTGTGCGGTACATCCGGGAGCGGACGGACCTCTGCGTGGGCGGCGGGTGCTACCCGGAGGGCCACGTGGAGTGCGACGACTTCGAGGCGGACCTTGACCACTTAAAGGAGAAGCAGGACGCCGGGGCGGAGTTTTTCTTAAGCCAGCTCTTTTTCGACAACGCCGCCTTCTACCGCTTCATCGAACGCGCCCGGGCCCGGGGAATCACCGTGCCGGTGGACGCCGGCATCATGCCCCTCATGGGGAAAAAGCAGATCACCCGCATGGTCTTCATGTGCGGGGCCAGCCTCCCCTCGGCGGTGGTGCGGATGTGCTATAAGTACGAAAACGACCCGGATTCCCTTTTGAAGGCCGGGATGGAGTACGCCGCGAGACAGATGGTGGAGCTTGCCCGGTCCGGCGCGGTCAGCGGTATCCACATCTACACCATGAACAAGCCCGAGGTGGCGAAATTCGAGATGGAGGCCCTGCGCCATGCCGGGTTCTGAGTACAGCATCGACAAAGGCGAGGTCCTGCGGTATCTCGGACACCGGGGACAGGCGCTGACGCCGGAGCTCAGCGGGCTCATCGACGAGATCTCCGCCCGGTGCCTGGAGAGCGCAAGGCCCCGGTACTGCTTCCAAATATTCCCTCTGGACATGTCCTCCGGGGCCCCCGCTCTGGCGGGCACCGGGGTGACGCTCCGTGGGGAGGACATCAAAAAGCACCTCGCCGGGGCGGAACTTGCGGCGGTGATGGCCGCCACCCTGGGCTTTGAGGTGGAGCGGGCCATGATGAGGCTGAGCCAGCGCTCCGCCACGGCGGAGGTCATCTTCAACGCCGCCTGCACCGCCCTCATCGAGGCGGTGTCCGACCGGTGCGAGGGGGAGATCGTGGAGCTTGCGCGGCAAAGGGGGCTCGTGACCTCCTACCGCTACAGTCCCGGCTACGGAGATTTCCCTCTGGAGCAGCAGCCGGACGTTTTGGGGGTCATCGACGCGGGGACAAGGCTGGGTATCACGCTGACGGACTCCATGCTGATGCTGCCGAAGAAGAGCGTTTCCGCCATCATCGGCCTCTACCCCGAGGGCGCGGGCGTCCGGCGCGGGGGATCGAGCTGCGAGACTTGCGAAAACCGGGAAAACTGCGAATTTCGAAAGGAGGGCTTCGGCTGCAATGGGTGAATTTACGCTTTTTGACGGCGGAATGGGCACGGAGCTCCAGAAACGGGGCCTTGTGGCCGGGGCGCTGCCGGAGCTTTTGAATTTAAATGAGCCCGACATCGTCCGGGCCGTCCACAGAAGCTACGTGGAGGCCGGGGCGGACGTCATCACCGCCAACACCTTCGGCGCCAACTCCAAAAAGTTAGGAGACGCCGGGACGGTGGAAAAGGTGGTCGCCGCCGGGATACGCCTTGCCCGGGAGGCCGGCGCGAAAAGGACCGCCCTGGACATTGGGCCCATCGGCGCGCTCCTGGCCCCCATGGGGACGCTGAGCTTTGACGAGGCATACGGGCTTTTCCGGGAGGTGGTCCTGGCCGGAGCCCGCGCCGGGGCGGACCTTGTCATTATTGAAACCATGTCGGACCTTTTGGAGGCCAAGGCGGCGCTTTTGGCGGTGAAGGAGAATACTGACCTGCCCGCCTACGTCACCATGACCTTTATGGCCGACGGGCGGACGTTTTTGGGCACCGGCCCCGCCGTCGCCGCGGCGACGCTGTCCGCACTGGGCGCCGACGCCGTGGGAATCAACTGCTCCCTGGGCCCGGAGGAGACGGAGCCCTTCATCGCCGAGGTCCTTCGCTGGGCCACCGTCCCCGTCATCGTCCAGCCCAACGCGGGACTGCCCGACGCCACGTCGGGGGAGACGATCTACCACGTGACGCCCGAGGCCTTTGCCAAAAGCGTCGGCCGGATGCTGGACATGGGCGTCACCGTGGCCGGGGGCTGCTGCGGCACCACGCCGGAGCACATCCGGCTTCTGCGCCGGGAGATGGACGCCCGCAGGCCCGCGGAGCGCGAGATTCCCCGCCGCACGGTGCTCACCAGCTCCCAGAGGCTGGTGTGCCTGGACGGCTCCGTGGCCGTCATCGGCGAGCGCATCAACCCCACGGGGAAAAAGAAGATAAAGGCGGCCCTCCGGAGCGGCAGCTTCGATTACATCCTCAACGAGGCCATCTCCCAGGAGGAGGCCGGGGCGGACCTTTTGGACGTCAACGCGGGACTGCCCGAGATCGACGAGCCCGCCACTCTGCGAAGGCTGGTCACGTCCCTCCAGGCCGTGACGCCGCTTCCCCTGCAGATCGACAGCTCCGACCCGGAGGCCCTGGACGCCGCCTGCCGGGTCTACAGCGGCAAGCCCGTCATCAATTCCGTAAACGGCAAGGAGGAGAGCCTTTCCGCCATCCTGCCCATCGCCAAAAAGTACGGCGCCGCCGTGGTGGGACTGACGCTGGACGAGAACGGCATCCCCGACAGGGCGGAGGACCGCTATAAGATCGCGGAAAAGATCGTCCAAAGGGCGGGGGAGTACGGCATCCCCCGGGAGGACGTGCTCATCGACTGCCTGACACTCACCGTCTCCACAAACCAGGCCCTGGCCCGGGAGACGCTGGAGGCCGTGGAGCTTGTGACCCGGGGCCTGGGCGTCAAGACGGTGCTGGGCGTCAGCAATATCTCCTTCGGCCTGCCCGCCCGGGAGGTCATCAACGCCGCCTTCCTCTCCGCCGCCTTCGCCAAGGGCCTCACCATGCCCATTTTGAACCCCATGTCCCGGCGGTACATGGACGCCGTGGCCGCCTGGCGGGTGCTGTCCGGGGAGGACGTGAGCTCGGAGCGGTTTATTGCAAGTTATGTAAACCTTCCGGAGAACAAGGTCCCGTCAACAAGTCCTGCAGAGCCGGTTGACATAACACAAATCGTCCTCTCCGGCAGGAAGCTGCTGATTGAGGACGCGGTGCGCGCCGCCCTCCGGGAGCGAGGGCCCATGGAGGTGATAAACGAGCTTCTCATCCCCGCCATCAACGCCGCCGGGGACAAGTTCGAGCGGGGCGAGTTTTTCCTCCCGCAGCTCATGGCCAGCGCCGAGACGGTGAAGCTGGGCTTCGACGTCATCCGGGACGGGGCCAAGTCCGGCGAGGTCACAAGCAAGGGAAAGATACTTCTGGCCACCGTCAAGGGCGACATCCACGACATCGGCAAGAACATCGTGAAGATGCTCCTCTCCAACTACGGCTACGAGATCCTGGACCTGGGCCGGGACGTGCCGCCGGAGCTCATCGTGGAGACGGCCATGCGGGAGCACATCCGCCTTGTGGGCCTCTCCGCCCTCATGACCACCACGGTGAAGGCCATGGCGGACACCATAAAGGCCCTCCGTGAGGCCGGGGCGGAGTGCAGGATCATGGTGGGCGGCGCCGTCCTGACGCCGGAGTACGCGGCCCTGGTGGGCGCGGACTTCTACGCCCGGGACGCCCAGGAGTCCGCCCGCATCGCCGCCGAGGTCTTCGGGCAGCCGTAAAAAATATTGTAAAAATCAAAAAAACTTCTTGACAACCCCGCCCAAACTCGCTATAATAGCCCTTGCGTTTAGCGGGATTGTGTAAAGGTAGCACAGCGGACTCTGACTCCGTATGTGAGGGTTCGAATCCTTCTCCCGCTGCCATGAGGGAAAAGCCCGGAAATGCTTGTGTGGCAAGCGTTTCCGGGCTTTTACTTTTTGTGATTGAATTGGGGGAGGGGGCAGAAAATATCAGAAAATATCAAAAGAGCGCGTAGGGGTGTTTACAAAACGGACGATGAGGTGTATACTGATAATGCAAAGGGGCTTTGCCTCTGAGCCGGATGATAAGATAAACGGAAGAACATCTGAAACCCGGATGCCGCCTGCTGTCGGGCGACTCACAAATACGCGGCCTGCTTTGGATTGCCCCCTGCCGTCCGGGGACTCATAAATTGGCGGCTTGTAAAGCTCCCTTGCGATTTTCGTGAGGGAGCTTTTCTAAAGGAAGAGAGATACCGTATGGAGCTTGAGAGCTGCGGACTTTATATTATTTCCGACCAGTATTTTTTGGATTTCCCAAGTGTTCGACATATGAGCAACAAGCATGAGAACCGGCCTTATTATTTGGCGGTCAGGGAAACAGCCGGGATCCTTTGGCTAATCCCCTTGAGCAGTCAAGTGGAAAAATACAACGCAAAAATCAGGGAAGACGAGAGAAAGCATGGAGAATGTATATATTATTACGTAACGAAAGTTAAAGGTAAGGAGAGCGCTTTTTTGATTGGAAACGCGATACCGGCAACGGAGAAATACATCAAAAAGGCGTTCACTGTCATGGGAAAGCCGTTTGTAGTGAGGGATAAAACGGACATCAAAAAAATCAAGAGTAAACTATCCAGGTATTTGACTCTGGTACGCCGCGGCATTATGATACCGGCGGTAGATGTACTGAAGATAGAGCGGGAATTACTTGATCAGAGGAATAGGGGGCTCATATGAATCCAAGACCTATCGCGGTGGAGCCGACGGGGGACTGGGAGCTGCTGATCACGTTCCAGAATGGGGAGAGACGCATCTTTGACATGAAACCAATTCTTGACATGCCCCTGTACAAGCCGCTGGAGGACCCGGCTCTGTTTGCCAAGGTTCAGGCGGACGGAACGTGCGTTTTTTGGAACGAGGACATTGATTTGTGTCCGGACAGGGCGTATCTGGAATCAAGACCCGCGTAATGGAAAAATAAAGGAGGCGGACGGCGGGGGCCGTCCGCTTTTTTGTGGGAATATCGTGCTCCGGGGGCGGTTGACTTTGGGGGGAAAGGCGGGTATAATGGGATTTGATATTAAACTATACCTTAGAAATGAAAGGAACGATATGATCAGATGCTGACCTACGATTTGAAAACGGAAAAGAGCGGGGCCATGTATCTGCGGCTGTACGCGCTTATACGGGAGGACATTCGCTCCGGCGTCATACCCGCCGGCAGCCGGCTCCCGTCGAAGCGGAGCTTAGCGGAGCACCTGGGCGTCAGCGTCGTCACCGTGGACGGGGCCTACAGGCTCCTGGTTGACGAGGGGTACGCCGTGAGCCGCCAGCGCAGCGGCTTTTTCGCCGCGGGCGGAGCCGCGCCGGCGCCTGGACACCCCCCGGCCGGGGCCTTTTTGCCGGTCAGCGACCCTCCGGCGGAGCCGGCGCAGGACATGGGTTTTCGCTACTCGGCGCTTTCAAAGATCATGCGGGAAGTCATAAGCGAGTACGGGGAGAGGCTTCTGACAAAGCCCCCGGCCTTCGGGTGCGCGGAGCTTCGCAACGCCATCGCCGCCTTTCTGCGGCGCTACCGGGGGATGCGTGTGGAGCCGGGGCGGGTGGTCATCGGCTCCGGCGCGGAGTATCTCTACGGGATGCTGGTCCAGCTTTTCGGCCGGGATAAGCTCTACGCCGTGGAGGACCCGGGCTACGAAAAGATACGCCGCGTCTATGAGGCCAGCGGCGCCCGGTGCGAGCTTCTGTCCATGGACGGGGACGGCATCGCCGCCGCGCAGCTCCGGGCCTCCCGGGCGGACATCCTGCACGTGACGCCCTATCACAGCTACCCCACGGGCGTCACCGCTGCCGCCGCCAAGCGCCGGGAGTATCTGGACTGGGCCGCGCGGGGGGAGCGGACCATCGTGGAGGACGACTTCGACTCCGAATTCGCCCTGACCCGCAAGCCCTTGGAGCCGCTTTTCTCCATGGACCGGGAGGGGAGGGTCGTCTACCTCAACACCTTTTCCCACTCCCTGGCGCCCTCCATGCGCATGGGCTACATGGTCCTGCCGGAGCGGCTGATGGAGGAATACAGCCGCCGCCTGGGCTTTTACTCCTGCACCGTGCCGCTGTTTGACCAGTATGTGCTGGCGAAATTCATCGACCGCGGCCACTTCGAGCGGCATCTGAACCGCGTGAGAAGAAAGCTCCGCGCCGACACATAATACTAATCCCTAATCAAAAACTCCAATTCGCGACGGCCTTTTTTGCCTCGTCGTCGCTCGAGCCGCTTAACCTCGGGCTCCCTTTGGTCGCCCTCAGGCGCAGGCTCGGCTCCTCCTCTCCCCACACGGCGGGCCGTGTGGGGGCCCCGATGCGTCAGACGGCTTGACAATACATACAGTATTCTCTGCGCCGTCTTCCTCGCCTGACGCAAAAAATTCTCGCCGCTCGGTTGGCGTTTTTAATCAGGGATTAGTATAAAAAACAGCCCGCCGCCGACGTGGCAGAAAGGAAAAAGCCGTGGATCCCGGAAGATTCACGGCTTTTTCGACACTTATTCCAGCGCCCCGGCGCCGAATTTTTCCACAAAGGTCCGCATCTCGCCGCTTGACTTCAGGCCGTGGGCCCGGGCGATGAGCTCCGCGCGCTCCTTGTCGGAAAGGTTTGAAAAGCGCTCCTGGGCCGCGATATTTGACGTCAGGGCCGCGTCAAAGCCCAGCGGCATCCCGTCGTTGTAGAGATTATAGCTGTAGTTATGGTACATCACACATCACCTCGCGGGTATTTTGCCCGGAGGCGCCGGGAGTATGCGCGGCGGGCATTTATTCTTGACTAACCGGGCAAAATAGTGTAAATTATATTTTGGATTTAAATCCGTATTTCACGAAAAAGCGAGGTGGGACCATGGACGCTGGCAGTACAGGCACGGCCGGTCGAGAACGGACGACGGGGCCGGACGCGCCGTGGCCCCGTTCTTAGACTACCTGTGCCTTGCGTACCTTTATTTAAAAAATACAGGAAAGCAAGGTGGAAAAATGGCAGATACCAACAACGGGATACTCTCCTCCACCATCGAATCGCTTATCGAGGGGAAGAAGTATCTCACCTTGCGGGACATCTTCGTCACCATGCAGCCCATGGACATCGCCGCGGTCCTGGGCGAGCTGGGGGAGAAGCGGCTCCCGCTGATGTTCAGGCTCCTGCCCAAGGAGCTGGCCGCCGAGACGTTCATCGAGATGGACCCGGAGGAGCAGGAGCTCCTTATCCGGGGCTTTTCCGACGCGGAGCTGAAAGAGGTCGTGGACGAGCTCTATGTGGACGACGCCGTGGACCTCATCGAGGAGATGCCCGCCAACGTCGTAAAGCGGATCTTGAAGTCCGCGGACCCCGAGATGCGCCGGACGATCAATGAGCTTTTGAATTACCCCGAGGACTCCGCCGGGTCCATCATGACCACGGAGTATGTCTCCCTGCGCCCGGACATGACCGCCGAGGACGCCATAAAGCGCATCCGCCGCGGCGCCGTGGACAAGGAGACGATTTATACCTGCTACGTCACGGACAACAACCGCAAGCTCATCGGCTACGTCACCTTGAAGTCGCTGCTTTTGGCGGAGGACGACACGGAGATCACCGACATCATGGGCACGGACATCATCTCCGTCACCACCACCGACGACCAGGAGGAAGTGGCCAACACACTGTCAAAATATGACATGTCGGCCCTGCCGGTGGTTGACAAGGAGCAGCGGCTCGTGGGCATCGTCACCGTGGACGACGCTATGGACGTCATGGAGGCCGAGACGACTGAGGACATCGAGAAGATGGCCGCCATCACCCCCACGGACAAGCCGTATCTGAAGATGTCGCCCTTTGAGCTCTGGAAGTCCCGAATCCCGTGGCTCCTGCTGCTGATGGTGTCCGCCACCTTTACGGGGCTCATTATCAGCTCCTTTGAGAGCGCCCTGGCCGCTTACGTGGCGTTGACGGCCTTTATCCCCATGCTCATGGACACCGGCGGCAACACCGGCTCCCAGGCCTCCGTCACCGTCATCCGCGCGCTGTCCCTGGGGGACCTGGAGTTTTCGGACTTCTTCCGGGTGGTCTGGAAGGAGCTTCGCGTGGCGGTGCTGTGCGCGGTGAGCCTGGCGGCGGTGAATTTCCTGAAGATTCAGGTGGTGGATGTGTGGATACTGGGCAACACCTCGGTAACGGTGGCCATTAGCCTTGTGGTGTGCATAACCCTGGCCTTCACCGTCATCTGCGCAAAGCTTGTGGGCTGCACGCTGCCGCTCGTGGCCAAGAAGCTGGGCTTCGACCCCGCCGTCATGGCCAGCCCCTTCATCACCACCATCGTCGATGCCCTGAGCCTCATCATCTACTTCACCGTAGCCAAGCTGCTGCTGGGGATATGATTATGGGATCACCGATAAGCAGTACAGATGCGCCCTGGACCTATCGTATCCCGATGCCGTGCTTTCCGCCCGGGTGCGTTCACGAATCGGTAATGTGTATGTCTTAAGGTGACGGGAGTCGAACGCGCGTCGGTTTCTGACGGCGGATTTGCGCCCGTGCGGCGTCAAAGCCCTTGACAATACGCAAAGTATTCTCTGCGGGCTTTTCCTTGCCCGGACGGAAATCCGCTCGCCAGAAACTGCTTCGCACTCCACGCGGAGCAATTTTCGAGTGATTTTCCGCGCGGAGGAGGCAGCCTTGCTGACGCAAGGCAACGACGACAAACGGAAAAGCGCCGAAAAGGGCCCGCGTGGAGCGGCGCGGGTTCGACTCCCGTCACCTTAAATACTCCTTGCCATTGGGGGAGAAAGGTGGTAAAATAGCGGTACTGACTAAAATGCTTCACTGGAGGTATTCGGATGAACATTACCAAGGACATAAAATACGTGGGCGTCAACGACCACAAGGTGGACCTCTTCGAGGGGCAGTACGTGGTCCCCAACGGGATGGCCTACAATTCCTACGTCATTCTGGACGACAAGATCGCCGTCATGGACACCGTGGACCGGAGCTTCACCCACGAGTGGCTGGATAACCTCACCGCCGCCCTGGAGGGGAGGCGCCCCGACTATCTGGTGGTCCAGCACATGGAGCCCGACCACTCCGCCAACATCGTAAGCTTCATGAAGGCCTACCCGGAGGCGGTCATCGTCTCCTCCCAGAAGGCCTTTGCCATGATGCGCAACTTCTTCGGCACCGAGTTTGAGGACCGCCGGGTGGTGGTGGGGGAGGGGAGCACCCTGAAGCTGGGGCGCCACACCCTCACCTTCGTCACCGCCCCCATGGTCCACTGGCCGGAGGTCATCGTCACCTACGACAGCTTCGACAAGGTGCTCTTCTCCGCCGACGGCTTTGGCAAATTCGGGGCACTGGACGCCGACGAGGACTGGGCCTGCGAGGCGCGGCGGTACTACATCGGCATCGTGGGCAAGTACGGCGCCCAGGTCCAGGCGCTTTTGAAGAAGGCCGCGGGGCTGGACATCCGGATCATCTGCCCGCTCCACGGGCCGGTGCTGACGGAAAATCTGGGGTACTATCTGAACCTCTATAACATCTGGTCCAGCTACGGCGTGGAGAGCGAGGGCGTGGTCATCGCCTACACCTCCGTCTACGGCCACACGAAAAAGGCCGTGGAGCTCCTGGCGGACAAGCTCCGCGCCCGGGGCTGCCCCAAGGTGGTGGTCACGGACCTGGCCCGCTCCGACATGGCCGAGGCGGTGGAGGACGCCTTCCGTTACGGGAAGCTTGTGCTTGCCACCACCACGTATAACGCGGAGATCTTCCCCTTTATGCGGGAGTTTATAAACCACCTCACCGAGCGGGGCTACAAAAACCGCACCGTGGGCCTCATGGAGAACGGCTCCTGGGCGCCCCAGGCCGCCAAGGTCATGCGCTCCATGCTGGAGGGCTGCAAGAACATCACCTGGACGGACACCACCGTCCACATCCACTCCGCTTTGAGCGACGACAGTAAAGCGCAGATCGACGCCCTGGCGGAGGAGCTGACCCGGGACTACGTGGCCCAGAACGGCGAGACGGCCAACAAAAACGACCTCACCGCCCTCTTTAAGATCGGCTACGGCCTCTACGTGGTCACCTCCAACGACGGCAAGCGCGACAACGGCCTCATCGTCAACACCGTGAGCCAGCTCACGAGCCAGCCCAACCGCGTGGCCGTCTGCATCAACAAGGACAACTACTCCCACCACATCATCAAGCAGACGGGGAAGATGAACGTCAACTGCCTCTCCGTGGAGGCTCCTTTCTCCGTCTTCGAGTGCTTCGGCTTCCGCAGCGGCCGGAACGCGGACAAGTTCGAGGGCTGGGAGACGCTGAGAAGCGATAACGGCCTTGTGTTCCTGCCCAAATATATAAATTCCTTCATGTCCCTGAAGGTGGAGCAGTACGTGGACCTGGACACCCACGGCATGTTCATCTGCTCCGTCACGGAGGCCCGGGTCATCTCGGATAAGGAGACGATGACCTACACCTATTACCAGCAGAACGTGAAGCCCCGCCCCAAGACTGAGGGGAAGAAGGGCTGGGTCTGCAAGATCTGCGGCTATGTCTACGAGGGCGAGGAGCTGCCCGAGGACTTTGTCTGCCCCCTGTGCAAGCACGGCGCGGCGGACTTCGAGCCCATCGGCTAAAGGTTTATTCATTTTCGAAAGGAGATTTGCGATATGAAATACGTATGCACCGTCTGCGGATGGACCTACGACGAGGAGCTGGGCGACCCCGATAACGACATCGCCCCCGGCACCAAGTTCGAGGACCTCCCCGAGGACTTCGTCTGCCCCATGTGCGGCGTAGGCAAGGAAGATTTCGCGGAGGAAGAATAAGCGAAAAAGAATAAGCGAAAAAGAATATGAGAAAGAAGCCATGGACTGCCCATGGCTTCTTTCGTTACTGTTTTAGCGTCGATAAAAAACGCCGTAGGGGTCGCCGTCTCGGCGACCCGTCCACCGGTTTACCACCTAAATTCTGTAAAAAAACACAACGCTCCGGGACGGGCCGATGACCTCATCGGCCCGTCCCGGGGTATTTCTACTGCTCCCGGCATAGCAGGTAGTCGGTGGTGACGCCGAGAATGTCCGCGATTCTTAAATCAGCGGCTGACGCGCGGGCTGGCGCGTCTTGGGGGGCCCTCCCTGGGGACTTCGACGGAAACGCCGAGGGAAGCCAAGTATTCGTCGCGCCCAAGCAGAAAATCAGTGGGGACGTCCAGCAGGTCCGCGATTCTGACGAGCAAACCGAGGCCCGGCTCACGGCAGCCGCTCTCGTAGTTTTGCAGAGCCCGTAAGGACACATCAAGGCGATCCGCTTCCTCCTGAAGGGTATAATTGCGGTAGATCCTCGCCGCGCGAAGCCGGTCATTGAACATTGTGCGGTCCCTCCAAAAAAGTTCTTGACATATACCCATATTGTACGTTATATTAAGAGTAAGTTATACGTCCAAATTGGGAATAAGGAGGGCTGCTTATGACGCGTGTGCGGGACGAAAAGTGGGTGGAAAAGCTGGCGAAGGACTTTCCACCGGAGAGATATAAGCTCACCGTACCGGAGGTTTTCGACATTCTCGACTACAAAAGCGACGTTATCTGCGCGATGAGCACGTGCTATAATTATACTAATATCCAATTAAAATAAGCCATTCGCGCCGGTCTTTTTCGCGCCATGCTGCGTCAGCCGCCTTGGGAATACATACAGTATTCCCTGCGGCGTCTTCCTTGCCTGACACGAAAAATCCTCGCCGCTCGGTGTCTCATTTTAAATGGATATTAGTATTACGGCTTTCGCCGGGGGAGAAATTGCGAAAGAAACATGGCCGCAAAAAATGCCCGGGGAGACGGGCGGGGAAGGTAATTTGACGGCGGGGAGTAACGCGACGACATCCGGAAATGAAAACATGCGGGCTCCTGAATGTATCAGGGGCCCGCGTGGGCTATCAGGTCCAATTTGGCCTCGCGGGGGAGCTTTTTTATCTCCAGCTCGCGGCGGAGGGCGGCGGATCTGTCTGGGGCGGGCTCGGTGTAGGCCAGCTCCGCCGGGCGGCGGGAGCGGGTGTATTTGGCGCCCTTGCCGGCGTTGTGCTGTTCAAGGCGCTTCTGCGCGTCCCGGGCGATGCCGGTGTAGAGCGTCCCGTCGGCGCAGCGGAGGATATAGACCGTGTACTCCATCACAGCGCCTTCAGCACGGCCCGGGTGACGATGAGGAAGATCTGCCGCTCCGTCATGTCGGTGAAGAGGACCTTCCCCTCCGGCTCGGGCACCTGTCCGCCGGGGGCGCAGGTGAGGGTCAGGGGGTTGAGGTCCCCGCGGTTGCCGGAGGTCCAAACGCCGTCAAAGCGAAGCGCCTCAGGGCTTACGCTCAGCGTCCCGTCCAGGGCCAGGGTGGTGATGTCGTTGGTGTAGGTGATGAAGTCCAGCGTCCCGTCGGCGGTCCAGTCCAGCGTCGTGGTGGAGCCGCTGCCGATTTGGGCGGTGAGCGCCATGTGGACGTCGGGGCCGGGGGTGAGCTCAAGAACGAAAAAAGGCGCCAGCTTCACGCTGAGCGTGCCGTCCTCCCCGCCGAAGAGCAGCGCCTCCAGCGTCACGTCCCGGCCGGATACGCGGCAGGACGCCTCAACGCGGGTGACCCGGTCCCGGTCGGCGGTAAACGTGACGGCGGCGCTGCCGCCGGAGACTTTCAGGGCGTCGATGGCGCCGTCGATGTCCGGGGCCTTCTCCATGCCGGAGACGAAGGACAAGACCGCCGCGAGCTCCTGCCGGCCGGAAAAGATCTCCCGAAGGTATCCGGCCAGGTCCGCGTCCGGGATGCCGGCGGTGAAGACGAAGCCCTCCGGCTTGCCGTCGGGGCCCGCATCTAAGGGGCGGCGCTCAAATTCGTGCTCCGCAATGAGCCGGCGCGTCACGGCCTCAAGGCTCCGGGACAGGGGCTCCGGGTTTGAAAACACGTCCTCGGGGATGGAGTCCAAAAGCGCGTCCAGCTCCGCCACGGCCTCCATGTTGAGGCTCAGGACCGAGGCCAGGGCCGAGCCCCGGAGCTGCTCCGCGAGCCCGTAGGGCCGCAGGCCGTAAAACCGCCCGTCCCCGAAGATGGGCTCGCAGGACACCCCGGCGAACTCGCCGTCGTAATAGACGCCCGCCTCCGGGACCCCCTCCCCGGCGTTAAGGCGCGCCAGGGCCGCGCCGGAGGCGCCGTCCAGGACGAGCGTTCCGGAGTAGGAGAGCACCGGCTCCGCCAGGGACCCCTGGAATTCCGCGGTGAGGCCGCCCTGGGCGAAAAAGGCCTCCAACGCGGAGAGGGGAGAGGCGCCGAAGTCCCGGGAAAGCTCCCCCGCGGAGACTTCGAAGAGCTCGGAGAGCGTCTTTTCCGGCTCGGGCTCCGGCTCCGGCGTTATTACCGGCTCCGGGTCCGGCTCCGGCCGGGACTCCGGGATTTGCGGCGCCTCGGGAGAGCAGGCGCAAAGCGCTGACGCCAGCGTTAGCGCCGCCAGCAGGACTGAAAATCGGGGGAGCGTTGCCTTGAACATTCTTTCACCTCATGATCATTGCCGTGTTGAGAATAAGCGTTGAGTTTATAAAGAGCACGTCCGCGCCGGGCGTGAAGGTCACGACGTTGGGGAGGTAGCCTGCCGTGACATACCGCATGTCGATGACCGTGATCTTCTTATAGGCCCCGGTGAAGAGGGGCGCTAAAGACGAGCCGAAGGAGTCCCGGAAGATGTAGAGCTCCCGGTCGGTCCTGGCGTCGGGGCACTGGATCTCGATGACCGGCTGGGTGCCGGAGAGGAACACGTCGTAGCCGTCCATGCCCTCAAACTTCGCAAGGTCGTAGATCCCATCGGCCTTATACTGGGGCCCGGTGACAACGGCGGTGTCGGTGTAGGCGCTGGTGAGGTACGTGAGCTCATCCGGGTCGATGGGCAGGGCCGCCTGCCCCAGGTAGACCCCGTAGAACGGGGAGAGGGTGTGGGGCGTATATTCGTCCTCCGGCGTCAGATACTCGCCCACGCCCATGGCCTCGCCCAGGCGCTTTACGGTGTCGAAGAGCTCCGGCTGGAGCCAGTGGGTGTCGGTGCGGTAGTATTTGTCCACCGAGAGGGTGTCCCGGATGTCGATGTACTCCGCGCCCCGGACGCCGGTGGTCATGATCTCAAAAATGCGGTCGTAATCGAGATGCGGGTAGCCCAGATCCTGGGTGAAATAGCTCTTGTCCGGCACCACGGTGTAATAGACGTTCAGGTCCTTGAGGTAGGCGTCTATGAGGGAATTATAGTAGGTCGCGGCGTAGCTTATCTGACTCTCGTCCGTCTTGCTCTCGGACTTGTAGACCGCGCCGCCGTGGACCCAGAGCCCGTCGGAGTCAAGCTGCCAGAGGCCGTAGAAGCGGAAAATGGCGTTGATCCGGCGGAAGGTGTCCCGGGCGGGGAACTGATCGAGAAAGTACGTCTCAATTTTATCCGAAAATTCACGGTTAAATACGGCTTTCGCGGAAATTTCCGGCATCTGGGCCAGCTCCCGGCGCTCGGAGGCGCTGGCGGCCCCGTCGGGGAGGATGAGCCCCGCCGCGGCCAGGCCGAAGATGACAAGGACGAACACCGCCACGGTGAGGATATACTTTACCTTTTTCATATTCGTCCCTCCTCAGAAGCGGAAATACAGGAACGGGTTGAAGGAGCTGTTGATGATGCAGGCGGTGGAGACGATAAGGAGCGCCCCGGTGGCCAGGGGCTCCAGGGCGACCCTGGGGGCCTCGCGGAGCTTGTTGTAGAGGTACTTGGGGATGGGCGTGGCGCCGATAACGGCCGCCAGGATCGCCACGGCGTAGCTCCGGAGATAGTAGACGGCATCGGCGGACACCAGCGGTATCCCGCCCGCGCCGAAAAGCCCGCCGATGTCGGAGACGACGCCGCGAAGGCCGGAGGCGTTGAACACCACGAAGCTCAAGACCACGATGAAGAGCACGTAGATGTGGTCGATCACGGCCGGCGCCTTCTCCAGGAGCTTGCCGAGCCAGAGCTTTTCGACGATCAGCAGCACGCCGAACATCACGCCCCACAGCACGAAATTCCACTCCGCCCCGTGCCACGCGCCGGTGAGTATCCAGACGACGGCGATGTTCCGGAGCCACTTCCATTTTGTGGTCCTGTTGCCGCCCAGGGGGATGTACACGTAGTCCCGGAACCAGCCGCCCAGCGTCATGTGCCAGCGCCGCCAGAATTCGGTGATGGACTTGGAGATGTAGGGGTAGTTGAAATTCTCCGGGAATTTAAAGCCGAACATGGACCCAAGCCCGATGGCCATATCGGAGTAGCCGGAGAAGTCGAAGTAGATCTGCAGCGCGTAGGCCACGGCGTAGAGCCAGTAGAAGAGCACCGATTTGTCCCCGGATTCCCGGAAGATCTGGGTCAGCTCCCCCATGATGTTGGCGATCATCACCTTTTTCCCAAGGCCGAAGGCGAAGCGCCGGATGCCCAGGGCCACGCCCTCCAGGGTGTGCTTTCGGTCCTCAAGCTCCGCCGCCACGTCCACGTACCGCACGATGGGCCCGGCGATGAGCTGCGGGAAGAGGCACACGAAGGTGGCCATGGTCCCCAGGTCCCGCTGCGCGTGGGCGCGGCCCCGGTAGACGTCGATGGTGTAGCTCATGGTCTGGAAGGTGAAGAAGCTGATGCCGATGGGCAGGGGCACGCCGGTCTTGGGGATGGCGGTGCCGAGTATCGCGTTCACCGTCCCGATGAGGAAGTCGGTGTACTTGAAAAAGCCCAGCATCCCGAGGTTGATGACGATGGAGGATATGAGGGCGATCTTCGCCCGCCTCTCGCCCCGGTGCTTTTCAATGTAGACGCTGTGGAGCCAGTCGGAGATGGACGAGAAGACCAGCAAAAGGACGTAGACGGGCTCGCCGAAGAAGTAAAAGACAAGGCTCGCGATGAGCAGCACGTAGTTTTTCGCCTTGACCCCCGGCGCCAGGAAGTAGAGCACCAGGACCACAGGCAAAAACGCGTACAGGAATGTAGCTCCCGAAAACAGCATGGGCGTCTCTCCTTATGTACAGCTTTGGGAGGCTCCGAAAAGGGGCCTCCCAAATAGATTTTTAGGGGACTCAGGCGTTGAAGGCGTCGATGAAGTCGCCGGCCTTCAGCCCCAGCTCGCTGGAGGTCATCACGAAGAGCACCAGCCCGTCCTTCACGGCGGAATCCACGGAGTCGGCGGTCATGCAGATCATCCAGTTGGGGTTGGCGTTCTTGTCCAGCTCCGCCTTCAGGTCCTCGGCGGAGGTTCCCTCGCCGGGCTGGATGAGCAGGACCACGTGGGCCTGGCCCATCAGGGGCTGATTGACGGCGATCTTGGCGCCCTCGGGGACGTCCATGTTGTTGAACCAGTTCTTGAAAAGCCCCTCCACCTCAAAGCCGGACTCCTTCAGCGCGGCAAAGGAGGTAGTCTCCACCGGCAGCTCGCCGGTCTTGCCCTCCACGATGGCGCCGAGCTTCTCCACAAGCTGTTCGTCGGTGAGGTTGGAGGCGGCGCTGCCGCCCTCCTTGTCCTCCCCGCCGCCGCAGGCGGCCAGGGCCAGGACCATCACAAGGGCCAGAGCGATGGATATTGCCTTTTTCATTTCGTTTTCTCCTCGTATAATAAGTTTCAAGTAAAAAGATTTCAGTATCAGCAGACTTTAAGATGCCCGTGATACAATAGC
>CANROF010000034.1 GCA_947632155.1 uncultured Oscillospiraceae bacterium | reverse complement strand
TACCAAAAAAAGAAGAGAGTTACCAGGGGGGCCTTGGTAACTCTCTTCCTTTTTTACGGGACTTTTTTCACAGCCCCGATTATTTTATAGATTCAAAAGTATCTCCCGGACTTTAAATAAATCCGGCTCCGGGAGTGACCAGTCGCATGTCGGGGGGGCCTCCCGGGGGGAGATGTTGGAGCGGATGTAGAGGGTCCTGAGCCCCAGGGCCCGGGCCGGGGCGATGTCGCAGGTCCCGTCGTTGCCCACCATGACGGCTCCCTTGACGTCGATGCTCCGCTCGCGAAGGGCGATCTCAAAAAAGCGCCTGTCCGGCTTCTTGACGCCGTAGTCGGAGGATATGTAGATCCCGTCAAAAAGGTCCTCTATCCCCAGTGTCCGCAGCTCCGGGAGCGTGAATATCCGCTGGGCATTGGAGAGAAGATAGACCCGCCGTCCCGCGGCCCTCAGGGCCTCCAGGAGCTCCCGGGCCCCGGGGTAGAGCCGGAGATACAGCGTGGAGGCCCGGCGAAACTCCGCGCCCGCCGCCACCGCCATGTCCGTATCCGCCGGGACGCCCTTATCCCTGTAGAGTTTTTGAAAGACCTCCTCGATGCGTATCTCCGGGTGGGCCTCGTGGGAATCATGCCGCAGGTCCTCCCCCTCCAGCGCAGCCACCGTGCCGAAATACGCGGCCTCCAGCTCGCCGGGGGCATACGCCGCGCCGTTTTGCGTGTAGTGCTCCGCCATGCGCCGCCAGAGCCCCGGCATCCGCTCCTCGGTGCGGATGTCCACAAGCGTCCCGTAAAGGTCAAACAGGACCGTATCTGCCATTTTTTCCGCCTCTTTTCCCATATAGACAAGAATATTATACGAAATCCCCGCCACTTTATCAATCGTCACATTGGACAAACAGGAAAAATGTGATATACTATATTACGATCACATTCGAAGGGAGGGAGCCCCATGCCAACGCAGGGCCGGGGTCTGACTGTGTCAAATCTGCGCCGCCGGGGCTGGACGGAGGAGCTTATCAAGGCCCTTCTCCCCTCCCCGCGCCTGGTCCACGCCAACGGGCACACTTTCCGGGTGTGGCCCAAGGCCGCGGTGCTGGAGGCCGAGTCCACGCTTCTCTTTACCGAGGGGCGGGAGCAGCGCGCCGCTCAGCCCCAGGGCCCCTCGAAGGAGCCCCGGCCGGCCGCGGGCGATACGCGGCACATGCGGGAGCTCTTTGAGCGAAGCTGGGCGTCCGCCGAAAGGAGCGGGTGCGTGGTGTGGCTCCTGGCGGAGCACTACCACACCGCCGTCATAAAGCGCCTGGCCTCCTCCCCCGGGGCGGAGAGTATGCGCGTCCAGGCGGCGTCCTGGACGGGGGAATTTCTCTCCCTTGAAAAACGCAAAAGCGCCAAGGGCATCACCGACGCCCTCCGGGGCCTCATCCGCGCCGGGAGCTGGCTGGCGAAAAACCCGGAGGACCCGGAGGCCGCCCGGCTTTTCCAGCGCTACCCCTACGTGCTGGCGGCGGCGTCGCGGCTCTCCCTCGGGGAGTTAGGGGCGGCCCAGTCCCCCAAAACGGTGCTGGAGTTCCTGCGCTCACCCGACTTCCCCACCGGGATGCTCTTCAAGGACGGGCTCTCCAAGGTCTGGTCCGTCTGGTACGTGCCCCGGGCCGTGCGGACGAGCCTGGAGCTGCTTATCGCCCTCAACCCCAAGGACGAGTACCCGGAGGCCCGGGCCCTCCGCCGGCATTTCATCCTCCACATCGGCGGCACCAACACCGGCAAGACCTACGCCGGCTTCATGCGCCTGATGGAGGCCCCCACGGGAGTGTATCTGGCGCCCCTCCGTCTCCTGGCGCTGGAGGCGCAGGAGACGCTGCTGGACGCCCACGTGGAGTGCTCCCTCTCCACCGGCGAGGAGGAGGATTCCCGCCCCGACGACACCCACGTGGCCGCCACGGCGGAGAAGCTGGATTTAAAGCGCCATTTTGACGTGGCCGTCATCGACGAGTGCCAGATGATCGCCGACCGGGAGCGCGGCTACGCCTGGACCCGCGCCATCCTGGGCGTTCTGGCGCCGGAGGTACACCTTTGCGCCGCGCCGGAGGCGGAGAGCATCTTAAAGCGCCTCATCGTAAGCTGCGGGGACACCTACGAGGTCATACGCCACCAGCGCACAACGCCCCTCATCCCCATGCGCCGCACCGTCAGCCCCGACAGGGTCCAGCCCGGGGACGCCCTCATCACCTTCTCCAAGGTGGGGGTCCTGTCCGTGGCGGAGGAGCTCCGGCAGCACGGCAAGGAGCCGGCCATCATCTACGGGGCCCTGCCCTACGCCACCCGCCGCAAGCAGATGGAGGGCTTTTTGGAGGGCCGGATGGAGTACATCGTCTCCACCGACGCCATCGGCATGGGCCTGAATCTCCCCATCCGGCGCATCATCTTCATGGAGACGGAGAAATTCGACGGCGTGGAGCGCCGGGAGCTGCTGCCCTCGGAGATAAAGCAGATTGCGGGCCGCGCCGGGCGTTTCGGCATGTACAATAAGGGCTATGTTGGCGCCACGGAGAATCTTTCCGTCATCCAGGCGGGCCTGGAGGCCACGGTCCCGCCCATCGAAAAGGCGGTGGTGGGCTTTTCGGACCTGGTCTTGCAGGTGGATTTTGACCTTTTGGAGGTCCTGACCGGCTGGAACAAGCTGCCCACGGTGGAGCCCTACGTCAAGCTCGACATCTCCCGATATATCAGCATCATCTCCCACATGCGGGAGCTGGGCATGGCGTTTTCAAAATCCGACGAGCTCCGGGCCGCCAACATACCCTTTGACGAGGACACGGAGGGACTGCGGGAGCTCTTTTACGGCTACCTTTCCAAGCTCGAGCGCGGCGAGGACATCGAGCTGCCCGGCCTTTCCCGGGAGGACCCCACCCTTCCGGAGCTGGAGCTGTACTATAAAAAGCTGGACCTCTACTACTCCTTCTCCCGGACCTTCGGGCTGCCGGTGGACGAGGACCGGCTCTTCGACATCCGCGAGGACGTGGCCGAGGAGATCAACGAGATTCTTCTCACCCGCCTTAAAAACAACATCCGCTTCTGCGCCGTCTGCGGAAAGCCCATGGAGCTGTATCAAAAGGGCCGCCTGTGCGACGCCTGCGCCCGCAAGCTCCGCCGCCCCCAGGGTCCCGGCTATAAAAAGCGCAAAAAGTGACCGGAGATTCAACTCCCGGTCACTTTTCAGGCTGTCGAAAAAGGCCTTTGGCCTTTTTCCGACAAGGGGAACGTGCGGGAAATTTTCGCTGAATTTTGCGAAATTCAGCGAAAACTTCCCTGCTGTTTTGCTCCGCGCACGGCCCGTAGGGCCGCACACTCCGCAAAACAAAAGGTATTTTTTCCGACGCGCATGTCGCCGGAAAAAATATTGATGTGGAGTTTATCAACAGTCTGAAAAGTGACCGGATTTTTCATGTCCGGTCACTTTTTTGTGATTTTCAAATGATATGCGAAAAATTTCAAGTCAAAAGGGCGCGCGGCCCGGGAAAGCACACGGCCGCGCGCCTTTTTTCTCCACATATAGTATAGCAGAAATTTTTACAAAAAACAAGACTGGTCATTCGGCGGCTTTTGGGTATAATGGAGGCTATTCCAAAGAAGGGAGAGAGAAAATGAAGCTTCATTTGCCCCCGCGCCGCTTCGGGCCGGGGGACTACGCGCCTTACCTGCTCCTCGCCGCGCTCATCGGCGCGGTCCCGGCGGCGTCCATACGGCTCCGGGGAGATCTCATCGACGCGGCGGTGGGCGGAGCCGGAGGCGATACCGGCTTTTGGCCGCTCCTGGCCGCGGTCCTTGCGCTGTCGCTGTTCAATGGGTTGGGCGCGGCGGTGATGGGGCGTCTGGGGGAACGGCGCAGGATAAGGCAGGGCGCCCGGCTGGACGCAGCGCGGCTTGAGAAGGCCGCCCGCACCGCGTTTCCCGTTACGGAGACGCAGCGCTTTCACACCCTGTGGGACAGCTCCGCCGAGGCCCCGGAGCTGGACGCGCAGATCTTCCGCAGTTTGGGCGACGCGCTGCGGCTCTCGGTGAAGTTAGCGCTGTCGCTGCTGGTCCTGTGGTCCATGGACGCCTGGACAGCCGTGGGGGTGCTTTTATTGCTGACGGCGGGCATCCTTTTAAACATGGCGCTGGCGCGGAGGACCGACGGCTTCTGGGTCCGATACCGGGAAAATATGCGCCGCGTAAATTATCTGTCCTCGCTCCTGACACAGCGCGAATACGCCGCGGAGAGGAAGCTCTTCTCCTTCGACGGCGAGATTGACCGCCGTTACAGGGACTCCTTCGCCCGGGCAAAGCGGGAAAACGCGAAGCTGGGGCGGGGACGCTTTCAAATCGAGGCGGCCATGCAGGTGCTCTTCGCCGTCTACGCCGTCTCGGTGGCGCTGCTGCTCCTGCGGCCGCTGCTGCGGGGAGCTGTCACCGTGGGGCTCTACACCTCCGCGTTCTACGCCGCGGTGGAGCTGGAGCAGGGGTGCAGGCAGATGTGCGCGGCGGTCTACGACCTCATAGGCGCCGCCAGGAAGCTTAAAGGGTATTCCGATTTTCTGGCCCTCCCGGAGGACGCCCCGGCGGAGGGAGACGATGTGGGAGACGAGCTCCGCACCATCGAGCTTCGCGACGTCACCTTCACCTATCCCGGCGCGGAAAGGCCGGTTTTGGAGCACCTGAGCTTCCGCCTGGAGCCCGGCCGCCACTACGCCCTGGTGGGGGAAAACGGCTGCGGAAAATCGACCCTGGTGAAGCTCCTTGTGGGGCTCTACCGGCCGGACAGCGGGGAGGTGCTGGTAAACGGCAAGCCGGTATCCTCCCTCTCGCCGGGTGACCGCCGGAGGCTGTTTTGCGTGGTCTTTCAGGATCTCTACCGCTATCCCCTGACCGTCCGGGAGAACGTCTCGCTGGGCATGGACGCCCCGGCGGAGGACGCGGCTCTTGACACAGTGTTTGGGAAGCTCGACCTCCACCCCGCGGCGGTGAAGGGCGATGCCGGATATGACAGCGACCTCATGCCCCTTTATAAGACCGGCGCGGGGCTCTCCGGCGGCGAGTGGCAAAAGCTGGCGGTGGCACGCTCGGTCCTCTCGCGGGCGCCCATGGCTATTCTTGACGAGCCCAACGCCGCGCTGGACCCCATGGCGGAGGCCAAAATTTACGCGGCGTACCGGGGGCTCTTGGCCCGGAGGACGACGCTCTTCATCTCCCACCGCCTGGGCTCCGTGCGCATGTCCGACGAGATACTGGTCATAAAGGACGGCGCGCTCCTGGCCATGGCCCCCCACGGGGCGCTTATGCGGGAGTGCGCCTATTACGCGGAGCTTTTCAACACGCAGAAAGGACTGTACGATGAGCAGGAAGAACAGGATGCGCAATGAACCCACGACGGCCGGCGATGCCGTAAGCGTCCGGGGGGCGCTCCTTTATATTTTCAGAGCCGCCCCGGGGAGCTTCGCGCTGATGGCCCTCATGGGCGTGCTGAACGGCGCGGCGGCGGTCCTGAGCGTCCGGGCGACGCAGGCCATTTTTTCCCATATCGCGGCCGGTTACTCGCCGGAGCTTTTCGCCTGCCTTGGCGTGTACGCGGCGGCGCTGCTCCTCTCCGCCGGATACTCGGTGTGGTACATGCGGTATCATGTGCAGTTTTTCGCTATCCTGGATTTTGAAAGCGGTATCCGCCGGATGCTCCACGCCAAAAGCCGGAGGATCTCCAACGAGGACCTGGAGACGCCCAACGCCTACGCCTTTATCCGTCAGGCGGACGGCGCACGGCAGAATCTGTTCCGCTACGGGCAGATCTATGTGGAGGCCGTCATGACCCTCCTCGAGGCCGCGGCGGTGACGGCGTACATCTCGTCGTTCCACCCCCTCTTTCTTCTCTTCCTCCCCCTGTCCGCCATCCCGACGCTTCTGGAGATGCTGTACGACTCCCGGCTTTGGAGGCGCGGCTATGAGGCCGTGACCCGGTGCCAGCGGGAGGAGGCGGAGTACGAGAAGGCCGTCACGGACGAGGCCGCCTGCAAGGAGAGCCGCCTTACCGGGGCGGACGCGCTTCTCATGGAAAAATGGAGGCAAAGCCGCGGGAAGCGGGACGCCATCGAGGACGGAAAGTCCAGGAAACGTCTGGCGGTGAAGCTGGCCCTGGGCATACCGGAGTGCGCGGGGAGCGTGGGGGGATTTGTGATCTCGATCTTGCTGCTGTGCTCCGGCCGGATAGCCCTCCCGGCCTTCAGCGCCGGTGTGACGGCCTATTCCTCTCTGACCGCCATACTGCGGGGGCTCACCGGCACCGTGGGAAACGCGCTTCAATACCGGCGCATGATCGAGCCCTTTTTCCGGTATTGGAACATGCCCGAGCGGGGCGGCGAGGCGGAGGCGTGTACCTTCGAGCGCGACATCACGCTTACGGACGTGTCCTTTACCTACCCAAATCAGACGGAAAAGGCCCTGGACGGTATCGACCTTACGATAAAAAAGGGTGAAACCGTGGCCGTCGTCGGGGAAAACGGGGCCGGAAAATCCACCCTTGTCAATTTGATCTTAGGGCTGTACCGGCCCACCTCCGGGAGCGTGCGCTATGACGGCGCGGATATCCTCAACCTGCGGGAGGAGGCCCTGCACCGCCGCCAGTCCGCCGTACCGCAGAGCTTCTGCCGCTACAAGCTGACCGTGGGCGACAATATCGCCATCGGCGACTTTTCCAAGTCGGACAGCGATAAAATTGACCGGAAAATCGCGGAGATTTTCCCCGATGGGGGCATCACCAGCGCAACGCCCCTGGGGCGTGAGTTTGGCGGCCGGGAGCTCTCCGGCGGACAGTGGCAGCAGCTCTCCTGCGCCCGGGGGTTTTACAAGGACAGCGATTTTGTGGTTCTGGACGAGCCCACCTCCGCCATCGACCCGCTGCGGGAGAGCGCGGTCTACGCCTGGTTCCAAAGGGAGCTCCGGGGCAGGACCGGGCTTCTCGTCACCCACCGCCTGGGCGCCGCGCGTCTGGCTGACCGCATCGTGGTCCTTCAACACGGCAGGATAGCGGAGAGCGGGACGCGGGAGGAGCTTTTGGCGGCGGGGGGCATTTTTGCCGGCCTGTGGGAGGCCCAGGCGTCCGCCTTCTCGGGCGAAAGCCGCTGAGGGCTCACCACTCCCGCTTTATGTCGCCCTCCTTGACGCCGTAGGCGTACATGAAGCTTTCCAGGTCCCGGCGGTCGCGGATGAGCATGACTTCGGTGAAGCGGCCGGTCTGGGGGTCCTTGAAGCCGGCGGTCTTCTCACCGGTGCAGATGCTGGAGCGGATGACGGGTATCTTCCCCGCCATCTCCGGCGGCGTCTCGGGGGTCTTTCTTCTGCCGAACACGGTATCGCCTCCTAAAAATATCTTTCTCCCTATATCTTACCACGTTTTCCCCATATCGGCAACTGTTTGGTTTTCCTGTTTTTTCATCCCCCCGTTGACAAAAACGCAAATTGATTGTAAAATTTTATGCGGAGGCGATGAAAAATGGAGGAGCTGAGAGAAATACTCCGTCACCATCGGGCTTCCCACCCGGCCATGGAGCTTCGGGACGAGGTGAAGCTGATCTACCAAAACGAGTTCGGCGGCGGGCACCTGATAGCCGACCCCGAGGAGGGCCTTCGGCGGCTGCGGCAGGAGCTTGACGGGTGCCCGGGCGGCGAGGAGCCGCTTTTTGAGCCCGTGGGCGGCGGCAGCGTGCGCGTGAATCTGGCCCCGGCCTCCGGGCGCGTCTCGGCGGAGACGCTTTTCAGGGTCTTTTACCTCTCCTCCCTCCGCGTACACGGCACGGTGGAGGGTTTTCGGGAGAAGCTCCGGCTTCTCTACGAGCTCCATGATAAGGACGAGGTGGACGCTTTTCTCCGGGAATACGAGGCCGCCGGTTACCCTGCCCTGTCCCACTCGGAGGCATACCGCGGGGCATACGCCCCGGCGTACCGGGTCATCGGAGCGGAGTACGCGCGTTTTTTTAACGTCATCTCCGCCGTGGACAGGTTTTCGCGCTTCGCGGGCCCCGTTTTTATCGGCATCGACGGCATGTGCGCCTCCGGAAAGACCACTCTGGGGACGATGCTTTCGGAGGTCTTTGAGGCCAACCTGTTCCACGCCGACGACTACTTCCTGCCGCCGGAAAAGCGCACGAAGGAGCGCTTCGCCCAGCCCGGCGGCAATATGGACCGGGAGCGCCTCACCCGGGAGGTCTTTGAGCCCATAAACGCCGGCCGCCCCGCCAGCACCCGGTCCTTTGACTGCGGCACCATGGAGTATTCCGACCCCCGCCAACACCCCACGCGGCGCGTCAATATCGTGGAGGGCTCCTACAGCCTCCACCCGGAGCTCCGGGGCTTTTATACGCTGAAGATCGCCGTCCGCACCGACAGCGAGACGCAGCTCCGGCGCCTGGCCCAGCGGGGCCACGACTACTTAGGCTCCTTCATCGCCCGGTGGATTCCCCTGGAGGAGCAGTATATCGCCGCCACGGACCTCTACGGCAACGCGGACATGGTGGTGGACACCTGAAAAGAATCTCCGGCAGCCGAAAAAGCGGCTGCCGGTGTTTTTTTGACTGCCCGTATATCTCGAGGGCCGCGGCGCGTTTGGCGGGAAATTGGGTGGTGAATCGGAAAACGGGTCGCCGGGACGGCGACCCCTACGGCATAAACGATTGGTTTATACTAATATCCATTTAAAATGAGACACCGAGCGGCGAGGATTTTTCGTGTCAGGCAAGGAAGACGCCGCAGGGAATACTGTATGTATTCCCAAGGCGGCTGACGCCGCCGGGGTCCCCGGCGGGCAAAGCCCGCTGGGGAGAGGAGGAGCCAAGCCTGCGCCTGAGGGCGACCAAAGGGAGCCCGAGGTAAAGCGGCTTGAGCGACGACGACGCGAAAAAGACCGGCGCGAATGGCTTATTTTAATTGGATATTAGTATTATTCGTTTGGTATAAACGCGAGGCCGTATCGTAGGGGCCGGACACCGTGCCGGACCGTCCCCCCGACATACCGCATCATGTCCGTCATACGCGCCAACGTATCCGTCTCGGCGGCTCATGTTGGGGCATATCGTGGCGGATATAATGACCGCGCCGCCCTCCGAAAAATGGCATCGCCGCGCTTGCGCGCGGCGACAGGTTGTCAAAAAACTTAATTTCAATATTTTTTCCAAGGACATGCGCCTTGGAAAAAATCCCTTTTGTCGATTTTCGTGTGCGGCCCTGCGGGCCGTGCGCAAAAATCGACAGCAGGGAAATTTTCGCTGAATTTCGCAAAATTCAGCGAAAATTTCCCGCACGTTCCCCTTGTCGGAAAAGCCCGTCAGGGCTTTTTCGACAGGCTGCATCGCCAGCTTGCGCGCGGCGATAAGCGTTTACTCCTGCGGCGGAAGCTCGCCGGGGAAGGAGTTGTGGTAGGCCTCCTGGGACTCAAAGAACTCCTGGAGGCCCGAGATTTCCACCGCGGGGACGTAGGTCTTGGCGTAGACGGCGCCATTTTCCGTCTCCCGGATGGCCTTGAAGAAGGCGTAAAAGGGCATAAGGGCCTCGCTCTCCCCCTCCCCGCCGGCGACGTAGACCAAGGACACGGCGTCGTACCCCTCAAAGCTCACGGCGTCCTGCTCCGCGGCGCACAGGGGGCAGGAGTGGCCGCCGAAGACCCAGCCCTTCATAAGCCAGTCCTCCGCCCGCTCCAGTCCCACTGTGGGGACGTGGTCCACGGCGCGGTACTTGCCCTCACCTCGCGTGCGGACATAGCGGACCGTGGCGTCGGAGAGGACGCCCGTACTCACGTTGTCCCCGTCCCAGTTTTCGATGTTGTCAAAATCCAGCATCACGTAGTCCCCCGCCGGGGCCGCGGAGCCGTCGGGGACAACAGCCTCGGGGCTCTCGTCGTAATAGTAGACATAGAGCCTGGCAGCGCCGTACTCCGACCACTCAAAATAGCGCCGCTCCACCCGTGCGTCCGAAAATTCCACGCCCAGAAGCGCAAAGAGCTCATCCCGCAGGGGCTCCAGGGCGCGCAGGATCTCCCCGTCCTCCAGCCGCTGGTCCGCCTCCACCGGGATGCCGCCCACGCTCAAGGCGCCGGTGTCGGAGGTGGAGTAGAGGGTCAGCGTCTCGCTCCAGCCGTCCTGAAAGGTCAAAAGCGTCAGCTCCCCGTCCTCATAGACCGTGGAGAGGCCGCCGGAGTCCGACGTGTCCATCCGCCGGGCCCGGGAGAGGTCCAGTCCGGCGGCGGAGGCCAGCCGCGCCCCGGCGCTCTCCGTGAGCTCCCGCAGCGTCTCCCCGTCCGGCTTTAGGGCGGGGTTCACCTCATAAAGCGGCACGATCAGCGGCAGCTCCCCGGGGCAGTAGAGGTATTTTTCCTCCGGCACAAAGACCTGGGTGTAGGCCTTCGTGGGCAGGCCGTCGTTCCTCTGGTCCCCGGAGAAGAGCATCGCCAGCTCCTCAGCGGTGCAGACCGGCTCCGGCGGCGCCTGCGGTCCCGGGTCCGTGGCGGGGCGGTCGGCCGCGCCGGGACCCTCCGGAACGGTCGTGTCGGGCCCGCCGGTGTCGGGTTTCTCCGTCCCGCCGGTGTCCGGGTCCTCCGGATTGCCGGCGGAGGGTTCCGGGGGCTGCGTGACCGGGTCCTCATTTCCGCCGGGGGTGACGTCCTCCAGCGGCGGCTCCGGCGGGAGCGTGGGCCGGGTCAAATGCCCCCGCAGGCCGAAGGCCGTGCCCGCCACGACGGCCGCGCAGGCCGCCAGCGCCGCCCAGCGCGTGACGGCGGAGCTTTTGCGCCCCTTCGGCGCGTCCGGCGATGCCTCCAAGATATATTTTTCGTCTATTCCGCTTAAATTTTGAAGAAAATCCTCACCTTTCAACGATGAAGCCCTCCTTTTCCAGGTATTTTCTCAGCTTCTCCCGGGAGCGGGAGAGGCTCATCCCGACGGCGCTCTCCCCCATCCTGAGGTCCCGGGCGATCTCCGGCACGGTGCAGGCGTACCAGTACCGCCGGAGGAAGACGACCCGGGCGCGCTTCGGGAGAGACGCCAGAAAGCCGTTCAACGCCTCCCGCAGCGCCGCGGCGTCCTCCAGGTCCCCGCCCAGGGGCGCGGCGATGTCATTGAGCTCCCCGGCCAGGGCCGCCGCCTCCCCGCCCCGCTTCCCGGCGGCGTTCTTCCGCAGGGCGTCCAGAGCGATATTCCGGCAAAGGACCCCCAGATACGCCTTTAAGCTCCGGGGCCGCTCCGGGGGGACGGTGGTCCACAGGCGCATGTAGGCGTCCGCCACCGCCTCGTCGGCGTCCTCCGGGTTTTGGAGGATGCGCAGGGCGATATACCGGCAGTACGCGCCGTATTTTTTCTCCGTCTCGCCGATGGCCGCCTCCGACCGGGCCCAGAAAAGCCCCACGATCTCGCTGTCCTCCATGCCGCGCCGCCTTTCCTAAGAGTACTCTCACTATAATAGACGGTTTTCCCGCCCAAATCATCACATTTTGCGAAAAAAATTCCGGGCAGGTTTCCCTGCCCGGATGAGGTTTATTCGTATTCCGCCGCGTTGTTGTAGCCCTGGGCCTCGATCTCCATGGGGAGAATCTCCAAAAGCGCCTCGATGGTGTGGCGGGCGGTGGGTGGGATGGCGAGCTGGCTGTCGAAATCGTCGGGAATGGCGCCCGCGTGGCCGTTCAGGCGCTCATGCGGCCACCGGATGGTCAAATGCCGCCCGGAGCCCGGGAGCTCATCGCCCACGTGGCGCACGCCGATATTGCCCTCGTCGAAATCCGCCTTGACGGCCTCCCAGAGCCGCTGCATGTTGTTCTGATTCACGATCTCCAGATACCACTCGCCCCCCTGGAAGTAGTCGAGGGCAAGCTCCGGGTAGAGCTCAGCATTTTCGGAGGAGCGGTCGAAGTTGGAGTAGCCCATGTACTCTATCTTTCCGCCCTCGGCCAAATATGCCTCCAGGTCGTCAAAGCCGTAGAGGTGCCAGTAGAGCTCCCGGTCGGTGTAGATGGACTCCAGAATATAGGCCGCCGTGCCGGGGTTATCCACTGTCGATTGGTCCACGTCGAAGTAGACCTCCCGGGTGTGGGTGCCCGTCTTGGTGTGGTACTCGATAAAGAGATACATGTGCCCGTTCCGGTCCGGGTCGTCCAGAGCCAGACGGTGGAGATCCACGATTTTTTCGATATCCTCCGGCCGCGTGAGGGTGGTGGACACCCAACTGACGGCGTCCTCCACATTCCCCTCCCGGTGGAGGCCGTCCACCGTGACGCTGGTCACGTCCGCCGGGTCCGGGACCCAGGAGTCGAAGCCCGTCAGGTCAAAGGCCATCGCCAGCATCAGCGCCGTCATGGCAAGGCCCGCCGCCGCGGCGCCCTTCCATTTTTTGAAGACCCGGAAGGTCTTGTCCAATATCATCTGGGCGGCAAAATACCCCAGGACCGTCCAGATCACCACGTCATAGGGAAGGCTCTCCTCCCCCACAAAGGCCGTGGTCACATACCCCATACTCAGCCCGGCGCAGACGGCCACGCCGTACTTGAAGACCGGCCGCATGACGGGAATGGCCACCACGTCCCCGGCGCTCTCGGTGCGCCGGACACGGTAGAGCGCCAGCGCCCCCGCGGCCATCAGCAACGCCGCCAGCACGTAGATGGCCAGCACCGGGCCGCCGCCGGTGTGGGAGAGGCCCACGGGCGCCAGGTCCTCCCGGCCCCAGTAATAGCCCGTCAGCTTCTCCATGGGCGTCAGCCACACCACCGCGTCCCCCACCGCGGAGCCCAGGCTCCGGTAGCTCACATAAAAGTGGTTCATGAGGATGGAGATGAGCTCCGCCACGGCGGAGACGAGGCAGTTCGCCACCGCGTAAAAGACCGGCAGCGCCAGGATGTGCCCCGCGAACATGCCGCAGACCACGGCGAGGGTGTAGAAGAAGAGGTACATCCCGCATCCCACCGCCAGCCACGTGAGGGTTTCCGCCGCGGCCCCGGTCATGGCCGCGCTAACGACCGCGGTAATCGCGGCCACCAGCGCATGGGGCGCCACGCCGAAAGCAAGGCCCGAGAGGTACTGGGTGAGGAATATCCCCTCCCGCCGGATGGGCAGCGCGCCGTAGAAGTTTGCGGAGCGGGGCGAATAGAGGTGGCTCAGCACCGCCATGGCGGAAAAGCACCCGAAAAAGAGGGCCATGAAGGGCTGTACGGTGGAGGAGGAGGCGATGTGCTGCGCCATGTTGTTGTAGCCGTAGCTCCGGTACTCCATCACCAGCGTCACCGGCAGGACGAACACCCAGATGGTGAGATACGACGCCCATATGGGCCAGAAGCGGGTGACGTTCTTTTTAAAGAGCGTCCAATCAAAGAGCGATGTCTCGGACCGCATAGTCCTCACCTCCCATCTCGTAAATGAAGATCTCCTCCAGCGTCAGGGGCAGGGCCTCCATGAAGAGGGGCTCCATGGGGGCGAAGCGGCGCTGGACCTCCTCCGCCTGGCCCCGGATGATGTAGGTGTAGACCCTGCCCAGGTTCGAGGTGTGCAGGACCTTTATGTCCGCCGGAAGCTCCGGCGGCTCGGGGCTTTGGAAGGCGATCTGGAGCTTCACGATGCCGCCCTGGAGCTCGGAGAGGGACCGCTCCAGCGCCACCCGCCCGTGGCTCAGAAGCCCCACGTGGTCGCAGACGTCCTCTAACTCCCGGAGATTGTGAGAGGACACCAGCACCGTGGTGCCCCGCTCCGTCACGTCCCCCATGAGGATGCTCCAGACCTGCCGGCGCATCACCGGGTCCAGCCCGTCCACCGGCTCGTCCAGCAAAAGATAGTCCGGCTTGCAGCTCAGCGCCAGCCAGAAGGCCGACTGCTTCTGCATCCCCTTGGAAAGGCGCCGGATGGGCCGGCGCTCGTCCACCTCCGGGAACGCCTCCCGCAGGCGCTGGTAGCGCCCGGTATCGAAGGTGGGATAGACGCCCCGGTAAAACCGCATCATGTCCCGGGTGGTGGCGGAGCCGAAGTAGTAGACGTCGTCCGGGATGACGGCGATGCGCCGCTTCACGGCGGGGTTTTCGTAAACCGGCGCGCCCTCTAAGGTGATCTCCCCGGAGTCGGGCCTGTACGCCCCCGCCAGATGCCGGAGGATGGTGGACTTCCCCGCCCCGTTGGGCCCCACGAGGCCGTAAATAGCCCCCTTGGGCACCGTCATGGTGAGCCCGTCCAGGGCGTGGAAGCCGTCAAAGCTCTTCACAACGTTTTTGACCTCGATCATTCTTTTCCCTCCTGTGTGGTGATTCTCTCCGCCAGGTCCTCCCGCTTGAGGCCCAGGTATTCAAGCTCCTGGACGATGGAATCGAGCTTGGTTAAAAGCTCCTCCCGCCGCCCGGCGTCCACATCCGTGGGCAGCGCCGCGAAGCTCCCCTTCCCCGGCACGGTGTAGGCGTAGCCCTCCTGCTCCAGTGCCTCCACGGCCCGCTGGATGGTGTTGGGATTGATGGCCAGGGAGCTGGATAGCGACCGCACCGAGGGCAGCTTGTCCCCCGCCGGTATGACGCCGGTGATGATGAGCCGCCTCAGTCCGTCCCACACCTGCTCGTAGATGGGCCGGCTGTCCCGGTAATTGACCTGAAGCACGCGCCCGCCTCCTTCCCCTCTTTCGCGTATTAACTGTATTAGCTGTGTTAGTACAGTTATATTACCACCGCTCCCCCACCCTGTCAAGAGGTTTTTCGAAAAAAAACCGCGACCGCGTTGCTTTTGGCCGCGGTGCGGTATATAATCATAATTAAATATATAAAAAGGTGGTGTCCGCCGTGGCCGAGAGTACCCAGCAGCTAAGATACCTGTCCCGCCTTTCCCGGGAATTTCCAACCATCGCCTCCGCCGCCAGCGAGATCATACGCATCGAGGCCGTCCTGCGGCTCCCCAAGGGGACGGAGCACTTCATGTCCGACCTCCACGGGGAGAACGAGGCGTTTATCCACATCCTGAATAACGCCTCCGGCTACATCCGGGAGAAGATCGACACGGTCTTTGACGGTGAGCTGACCGCGGCCCAGCGCGCGGAGCTTGCCACGCTCATCTACTACCCCGAAAAGAAGCTCCCGGCCCTGAAGGCGGCCCAACCGGACCTTGAGGGGTGGTACCGGGAGACGCTGATGCGGCTTATAAGGCTCTGCCGCTTCGTGTCCTCCAAGCACACCCGGGCGCACGTGAGGGCCTGCCTCCCACAAAGCTGCGCCTATGTGCTGGACGAGCTCCTCCACGCGCATTTTGAGGACCACGACAAGAAGCTCTATTACGAGACGATCGTGGACTCCATCATCGCCTACCGGCGGGCGGACCCTTACATTCTCCGGTTCTGCGAGCTCATAAAGCGCCTGGCGGTGGACAGGCTCCACATCGTGGGGGACATCTTCGACCGGGGCCCGCGGCCGGACCTCATCATGGAGCGGCTTATCGAGCACCACGACGTGGACATCCAGTGGGGCAACCACGACGTGGTCTGGATGGGCGCCGCCGCGGGGAGTCCCGTGTGCGTGCTGACGGTCTTAAAGACGACTCTCGCCTACAACAACACGGACACGGTGGAGCACGGCTACGGCGTGGCCCTCCGGGAGCTGGAGCACTTCGCCCAGGAGGTCTACGGCGGCTCCGACGTGGCCCGCTGGATGCCCCACGCCGACGGGCGCAGCACCGCCACCCGGGAAAAGCTCCTCCGCGTGGCCCAGATGCACAAGGCCGTCACCGTCATGATGCTGAAAAGCGAGGCCGCCGTCATCGCCCGGAATCCCGATTTTCAGATGGCGGGACGGGACTACATAAACCGCGTGGACTTCAAAAACGGCACGGTGGATATTGCCGGCCGCCTCTATCCCCTCCTGGACCGGGACTTCCCCACCGTGGACCCGGATGACCCCGGGGCCTTTACGGAGGCCGAGCGGGAGGTCCTGCGGGACCTCATCCGGGGCTTCCGGCACAGCAAGCTTCTGCAAAAGCACGTGCAGTTTTTATATTCCGCGGGGTCCGTGTACCGGGTGACAAACGGAAACCTCCTCTACCACGGGGCCGTGCCCATGACGGAGGAGGGGGATTTCGCCAAAGAGACATTTGAGGGCCGGGAATACGCGGGGCGGGAGCTGTTCGACTACTGCGACCGCAGGGCCCGGGAGGGCTATTTCGCCCCGGAGGGCTCGCCGGAGCGCGAGGCGGGGCAGGATTTTCTCTGGTATCTCTGGTGCGGGCGGTTAAGTCCCATCTACGGCCGCAGCGCCATGACCACCTTCGAGCGGCTTTACATCGCCGACGAGGCGACGCACAGGGAGGTCAAGAATCCTTACTACAGCCTTATTGACCGGGCCGGCACAGCGGAAAAGATTCTCCGGGAGTTCGGTCTTTCCGGCGAGGGCTGCCACATCGTCAACGGCCACGTCCCCGTCCGGGCCGTGGAGGGCGAGAGCCCCGTCAAGGGCGGCGGGCGGCTCATCGTCATCGACGGCGGCTTCTGCCGGGCCTACCACGAGAAGACGGGCATCGCCGGCTACACCCTGGTCTACAACTCCCGGGGCCTGACGCTCCGGACCCACCAGCCCTTCGAGAGCGCCGAAAAAGCCGTGAACGAGGACGGCGACATCTCCTCCTCCAGCGAGTACATCTACACCGCCCCCCGCCGCCTCACCGTGGCCGACACCGACGAGGGCCGCCGCAGCCGCGGCCTCATCGAGGATCTGAAGCTCCTCCTCACCGCCTACCGCACCGGCGAGATCCGCGAAAACCCGTAAAGCGCCGCCCGGTCAATGTCGTGACGTTAGCGGCCATGATTTCCTACAACGAAAAACGGGCGGGTCTGGGACCCGCCCGCATATGAGGCTCATTTGTTCAGCTCATACAGAATCCCCAACCCGCGGAGCAAAAGGTCCGGGGCGTAGGGAATCTCGCGGCGGCAGAGGGGGATGACCAGGGCCGCCATGCCGCCGGTGGCGACGACACGGCATTTGGCGCCCAGCTCCGCCTCAATGCGGTCGAAGATGCCGTCCAAGGTGGCGGCGCAGCCCACCAAAAGGCCGCTTTTCATGCCCTCCACGGTGTTTTTGCCGATGACGGCCCGGGGGTGCTCCAGGCTCACCTGGGGCAGCAGCGACGTGCCCCGGGTCAGGGCGTCCATGGAGAGCCGCAGGCCCGGCATGATGACGCCGCCGATAAAATTCCCGGCGGCGTCCAGGACGGAGACGGTGTTGGCTGTGCCCATGTCCAGGATAATGACGGGCGGCGGCAAAATGGCCCTGGCCGCCACGGCGTCCACGATGCGGTCGGCGCCCACGGCGGCGGGGTCGTCGGTGAGGATATTGAGGTCCGTCCTGATTCCCGGGCGGACCACGATGGGCTCCGCGCCGGTTAGGAGGCGTATGGCCTCCCGGACGGCGGCCGTGACCGGGGGCACCACCGAGGAGACGATGGCCCCGGAAATGCCGGCGCGGTCCGCCCCCTGAAGCGCCAGGCAGTCGCGAATGCGGAGGGCGTACTCATAGCCCGTGGCGTTCCTGTCGGTGGCGAGGCGCTGGACCAGGCGTATTTCCTCCCCCTCCATTAGTCCCAGGACCACGTTGGTGTTGCCCACGTCCACGGCTAAAAGCATCAGGCCCTCCCCTCGGCTCCGGCGGTCAGAAGATGCGCCTTTCCCAGGGCCACGCCCACGGCCCCGGTGATGGCGGTGGACAGGGCCATCTCAAACAGCGCCTGCACGCCCACGTAGGCGCAGGCCCAGAGGATGAGATTTTTCCCCTCCGCAAGCCCCTGGATGTACTCGGTGCGCCCGAAAAGCAGGATCAGCGCCCCCATGAAAAAGAGGGTATTGAGGAACGCCGCGGAAAAGCCGGTTATAAACGACGCCGCCGCGTGTCCCAACAGCTTTTTGAAAATACGGTAGACATACCCCGCGCACAGGCCCACCAGCACCCGGGCCGCGAAGCGCTGGATGATGGTGAGGACAGGACTGATGGCAAAGGTCATCTGCCCCATGACGCTGGCCCCGCCGATGCCCATGGCCTGCAGGACGCTGGTGAGGCCGAATACGCCCCCCAGTACCGCCCCGCCCAACGGCCCCAGGGCGATGGCGCCCACGGCCACGGGAATCATGTTCATGGTCATGGCCAGAGGCCCGATGTTCAGATACCCCAGGGGCGTGAAGTACAGCACCAGAAGTATCGCGGTGAGAAGTCCAAGGAGCGCCAGCTCTCTCGGCTTCAACCCTTTTTTGCTTTGCATATGGTATTCCTCCTAAATTTTGTTGCCATTCCGACTGTGCCGGATACAGCACGGGGTCATTATACCACACTGTTTCAAAAAAGTGTAGCTCATTTTTACCAAAACATTGCCCCGGAAACGGGCGTTCTTGTGAAACACTGGACAAGCCCCGGGCCCGGTGATATAATAATATCTTCAAAAGCGGATAAAATTTTGAAAATCCCACAAAGGAGCTGATCCTATGCTCAAGGGCAAGACCGTGGTGCTGGCCGTCACCGGCAGCATCGCGGCGTACAAGATACCGAATTTGGCGCGGATGTGCCTGAAAGCCGGGGCGAAGGTCCAGGTGCTGATGACCCAGAACGCCGCGAATTTCATAAACCCCATCACCTTTGAGAGCCTCACCGGCCGAAAGTGCCTCATCGACACCTTTGACCGGAACTTTCAGTACAGCGTGGAGCACGTGGCCCTGGCCAAGGAGGCGGACATCGTCTTAGTCGCCCCGGCCTCCGCCAACGTCATCGGGAAGATCGCCTCCGGCATCGCCGACGATATGCTCACCACCACCGTCATGGCCTGCCCCTGCAAAAAGCTCGTCTCCCCGGCCATGAATCACAACATGTACCACAACCCCATCGTTCAGGACAACCTCAATAAGCTCCGGCGCTTCGGGTACGGCATCATCCCCCCGGACACCGGGATGCTGGCAAACGGCGACACCGGCGACGGGCGTATGCCGGAGGAGTCCGTCCTCTTCGCCCACATCCTCCGTCAGATCGGCTTTGACCACGACCTGGAGGGCCGGCGCGTCCTGGTCACCGCCGGGGCCACCCGGGAGGCCATCGACCCCGTGCGGTTCATCACCAACCACTCCAGCGGCAAGATGGGCTTTGCCATCGCCGAGGCCGCCATGCTCCGGGGGGCCCGGGTCACGCTGGTGGCCGCCCACACCGAGGCCCCTCCCCCGCTCTTCGTGGACACGGTGCGGGTGGAGTCGGCCCAGGATATGTTCGACGCCGTGACGGGACTGGCGCCGGAGCAGGACATCATCATCAAGGCCGCCGCCGTCTCCGATTACACCCCCATTGCGGCGGCCCAGTCCAAGCTCAAAAAGTCCGACGGGACGCTGACGCTGGAGCTCCGTCGGACGCCGGATATCCTCAAGGCCCTGGGCCAGCGCAAAAGGCCCGGGCAGTTTCTCTGCGGCTTCTCCATGGAGACGGACAATGTGCTGGAAAACTCCCGGAAAAAGCTTTCCGAGAAAAACTGCGACATGATCTGCGCAAACTCCCTCCGCGAGCCCGGCGCCGGCTTCGGCACGGACACCAACGTCCTGACCCTCATCACCCGGGACGATGAGACGCCCCTGCCCCTGATGACCAAGGAGGACGCCGCCCACAAGATTTTGGACGCCATCTTAAAAAGAATCTGAGCCTTCGGAGCGTGTTTTTTCGGCCGGGCCGCGGCGATTCTCGGTTTTCGAGAGAAAATCCCACTCTCAGGTGTGGAATTCTCTCCGTCAAAACCGTAGAGTAGAGCCGTAGTCCGGACGAATGAGCATCCGAAGGAGGAAGTATATGGAAAAGAAAACCATGGGCGGCTTTATCGCCGCCCTTCGACGGGCCGGCGGCATGACCCAGAGGGACCTGGCCGACCGGCTCAATGTCTCCGACAAGACGGTGAGCCGCTGGGAGCGGGACGACGGCGCGCCGGACCTCAGCCTCATCCCCGTGATTGCGGAGATCTTCGGCGTCACCTGCGACGAGCTCCTGCGGGGCCAGCGCCGGTCCCAGGACGAGGCCCCGCCGGAGGACGCCGCCTCCGCGAGGGGCGAGCGGGAGCGAAAAAGGCTCCTGAAGGCCGCCCTCTCCCGGTATCAGGTCCGGACGTATATCTCCATGGGTCTGGCCGTGGGGGGACTTCTGACGGCGCTTGTGTGCAACTTCGCCTTTTTTCGGGCGGTACTGGGGTTTTACCTGGGGGCGGCGCTCTTTGCCGTGAGCGTGGTGTGTCAGGCGGTGTCCATTCGCCTGGCCCTGGGCTCCGTGGATGACGCGGGGCTTTCGGAGACGGAGCTGTCGGACTTCCGGCGGGCCGTCTACCGCTATGGGGCGCTCTCCAACGGGCTCACGGCGGCGCTTCTGGGCTTCACCGCTCCCCTTTTGACCGCCAGCGCCTTCACGGGGCTCTCCGCGGAGTTTGCGCTCTACGGGCTTATCTCCGCCGGCCTTTCGCTGGCGGTGTTCGCCGCCGCGCGCTGGCTTTTGTCGGCGCGGCTTGTGAAAACCGGCGTTTTTATTCTGAGCGCGGACGAGGAGCGCGCCTACCGCCGCAACCACGCCCTCCAGGCCCGCTGCGCCGCCGTTCTGGCCTGCGCCCTCGCGCTCACCGCCCTCGCGGACCACGTCCTCACCGGCAGCGACCGCGCCTTTTTGGAGGGCACCGTCTTCACCGATTACGACGATTTCAAGGAGTTTATGGAGCGGGACGTGGACTACTCCGGCCGCGCGGCCACCGGCGCCTCGGCGAATCCCGTCGCCCCCGACTCCAACGGCGGAGAGGACATGACCGGGGATTCTGACGAGTTTGGCCGCTATGTCTTACGCAACAAGAGCGTCTACCGCGTCTCCTACAGTGAAAACACCCTGCCCATCACGGTCTACACCTATCAGGACATGGACCGGGCCGCCTCCCGCCGCGCCCTGGCCAACGCAGGTTTCAGTGTCCTCTACTGCCTGGAGCTGGGCTCCGCGGCCCTATACTACCTCCTGCGCCGCTCCCGCCGTCCGCGCGATTCCGCCCGGCGCCCTTAACCGGAAATGGGAAAAGCCCGGCGGAAAAAAACGAAAAAAACACTTGACATATCCCCCGGCACGTGCTATTATACTCAAGCACGCGCGAGTGGTGGAATTGGCAGACTCGCTAGATTCAGGTTCTAGTGTGCACTACGCACGTGGGGGTTCAAGTCCCCCCTCGCGCACCAACTTTTTTCTTGGGAAAGTCCCGGTTTTTACGAGTTTTCGTAGAAATCCGGGACTTTTTCATGTCTTCGGCACTTTGACCGGAATCCGAAATCTCAAGAATCTAATGTGCGTTTCTAACACTTTTCTAACGGACGGACGAAAAACTTCCCGAGGTTTTCTAACAGCATAATTTAGTGTGCCATTTCCCTCCCTGTCTCCCCCGCCCCTCCCTCGTCCTTTTTCCTTGATTTACAAGGCTTTTCAGCCTTTCGTCCGAATGACGAAGCCGTCGCGCACATTAGATTCTGTCCGAAAACCGCCACGGTTTTTCTAACATGTTAGAAACGATTCGTCCGAAAATCGGAAAAAACCTTCTAACACAAGCGCGGGGCTAACTTATCATCCTCGAGATGCTGCTCGTCAGCGTCTCCTTCCTCGAAGAATCCAAATGCCCGTAAATATTTGCGGTCATCTGAATGTCCGAGTGGCCCAGATAGTCCTGCACGTCCTTGAGCGAAGCGCCGTTGCTGAGAAGCAGACTGGCGCAGGAGTGGCGCAGGTCGTGGAAGCGGATGTGGGGAAGGCCGTTTTTATTGAGGAGCCGTGAAAAGTGGTCGGATACGTAGTGGACCTTGAATGGCTCCCCGTTGGCGTTTTTGAAAACGTAAGAGTTCTCGATGTAAGCGGAACCGAAAAGCCTCCGGTTCTCGGTCTCCTCTCTCCTCGCGTCCTCAAAAATTTCCCTCGCCTCCTCCGTCAAGGCGAAGGAGCGGTAGCTTGACGCGGTTTTGGGCCTGTCCTTCTCGTAGATGGTGGTCACCCCTGTGACGACGCTGCGGATGGTGAAGCGGTTGGCCTCAAAATCCACGGCGTCCCAGGAGAGCCCCAGAACCTCACTGCGCCGGAGGCCAAAGAGGACCGTAAGCCGTATCAGATTGTACAGCGGGTCGCCCTTTGCCGCTTCAAACAGCAGCTTTACCTGCGCGGGGTTGTAAAAGTGGACCGCGGGCCTCGTTTTCCGGGGCAGCTCCACGAACTGGCAGGGGTTTACGGGAATAAGCCCCTGCTTTACAGCCTCGTCCAGTGATTGCTTGAGGATGTTCCGGAATTGGCGGAGATACGAGGGAGATATCCCGCCCTTCCCGTCTGCCCTTCCATGGTCGTGCTTTTCATCAAAGAACCTTTGAAGAACGTCGACCGTCATGTCCTTGACCGTCAGCCCAAGCGGCTCAAAATACGGGATGATGTGCGTCTCGGAGATCAGCACATAGCTCTCGTAGGTATTCGTCTCGACCTTGCGCTTGGCGACTTGATACCAGTCGCGAATCAAATCGACCGCAAGCACGCTGTCCTCGGGCCCGTTGCCATCACCGTTCCCGCCCCGCGTGGGCGAGAGCTGCCGTTCCTGCGTTTTGTACTTTTCCAGTGTTTCCTCCAATAATGCCTCTGCCTTGCGCTTATTTCCCTTTACGGGAAGACGTGTAGGTATCCATTTTTGTATTCTGCTGCCATTGTCTGATACGTTCAAAACCATATAATAAGTATTGTTTTTGATTTGTAGACTGCCTGTCATAAGCTGCTCCTTTCAGACAGGAAAGATTGTCTACCATCACAAGCATCTGTGTTTTTCCGTGCTGAAAGCACGTAATCGATCACGCAAATCTTGGGGACGAGTATTTTCCGCCCCACATACTTTGCGCCGATCGAACCATCATGAATCAAGGTGTATGCCGCATTCTTTCCGATACCGAGAGCATTTGCGACATCTATCACACTCATGATGTCAGGGAAATTCGCAAACATCGCAAAATTTTGCTCCTTTCAAAGTGGAGGCAGCCAAAACGCGGTAAATCGAAGCTCACCGCAGCTTGCCCCCTGTCCAGCCGGATTTTCAACGAAGAAGTCCATATTTCGTATGAAACGAAACAAAATACATCATCTCCTCTTAGACATTTTTCCGTGATGAAAACACAGCAGGGAATCCTCCGCACAGATTTGAGGGTTCCTTACTATGTACGCAACTTTTCTTCAAAATATCAGGAGATGATTACTTGCGGCAATTGCCACCCTATATTTTATTGTATTCATCAAATGCCAAAAATGAAAGCACAAATTTTTATTTTTTCAAATTTTTTTGCTTTCAGAGACATGAAAAAACGGCCTCTCGCGGCGTACATACCGCGTGAAGGCCGTTTTTGTAGTAATATCTATGAGAGGCTCACCTTTGTCAGGGACCCCTCTCGCTTCGCCGTACTCACTGCCAGGACACCTGAATCTTCCGCTGATGGACGGCGCAGTCGCGCAGATAGAGATTGATGAGCGTCTGATACGGGATGCCCTCGCTCTCTGCTAAGGACTTGAAGTAATCCACAGTGGCGCTGTCGATATTCATGGTAATTTGCTTCTTCAGCCGCCCGGCATACGGGTTTTTCCTGGGGTTCAGTTCTTCAATGTTATTTGGTTATTAAAGCAGGATTTTCCCGTTACCCGATCTCCCAAAGGACGGTCACGGTGTCGGTGAGATTGATGTCATCTGGTTCGATGTCCATGTCGAAGGTGCCTGCCGCCATCGGGGACGAAAGGCAGTCCTCGGCCATCAGGGAGCGGTTCATTGGTGAGATCTCAAGGTCTATCTGCCCCCAGGAGTAGTCGATGCTCTGGATGTCCAGGAGCCTGACCCCCGCGGAGGCCGCGAGGACGGCGGCCTTCTCCTTCGCGTCCGATACCGCCTTGGCCAAGAGCTCGTTTTTGGCGGCCTCCGGGTCTTTGACCGTGTAGCTGAGGCGGAACTCCGGGCGTATCAGGCTCTTCGCCAGGGCGTATAAGATTTTTCCCAGGCGCTCATTGTCGGACGGAAACTCCACCTTCATCACGTGGCGGTACTTGTACCCGACAAACCGCTCCTTATACTCGTTGTTCGCGTCCCTGTACCGCTCATATTCGGTGTCCACCGAAAAATTCAGCGTCTTCGGGTCCCGGCGCTCAAAACCGAAGGGCGCCAGAAGGCCGCCGAGGCCCTCCGTAACCTCCGCGGACCGTCGCAGGGCCTCCCCGTACTCCGGAAAGGTCCCCTCCAAAATCACAGTGATTCTCGTCATGTCCGGTCTTACTTTGAGCTGGCCCTTCCCCATTACCCGTATCGTTCTCATCCGTTGCTCCTTTCCTCATCCGCTCTCGGGATGACGTTTGTTGGCTTTTTGTTGATGGCTCCAGTATAGTCCAATTACAAAGCAAACCGGTCGCTTGTCATGCGACAAACGACCGGTTCGGGTGTGTTAGTGAGAGCAGTCAGTTTTACTTTGTAACGGAAGGACGGAAGCGCTCATAACATCTTTCTCAAAATGGCTTGTTCTTCCTGGGTGACCTTCAACCCATTCATTGCGTCTTCCATAGACAGATGGAACGACTCCATGGCGTTCTTTACAGAATCCCTCAAAGTCTCAAGATGACCTTCCCGCTTGCCTTCCTGCTTACCTTCGGCATAAATCCCAGCACTTAAATTACACATCGTATCCACCTCCTGGCTAATTGTCTCCGTTACCGCTATGTTGAATTCATTCGGCAACATTTCTATCTTTTCTTCTTTGCTTATTGTCCGAGAGAATAGCTTGCTCAGCAGCCGTACCATTGGATTGGCGCTTTTCTCTCCCTTTGCTCCCAAACGAATCACCACGATCTTCTTCAGATCATAGTTCTCGGTCTTCTCTTTGTATTCCCCGTGTCGGCATGTCTCCTGGAACTGATACTCATTGATGGAGTCCGCCCTGTCCTCGGCCGTTCCAACACAAATCCATACGGAGACTACCTTCTGAATTTTCTCGTAGTGCTGCCCGGTAAATACCGTTCCCTTTTGGGCGGATATCATCCGGGAACCATAATAGATTCCCCGCTTTGTGATAGGATATCCTGGAGTATCGTTCTTCTGAATCTCGACATTTATAATGATTTCTACAAGAGTTCCATCCTTCGGCACACGCACTACGAACCGAATATCATAATATATGCTGCCTTCCCGAATGCTTTTATCCTCTGTGGAAGAACCTTCTATCCGTCTACTGCCGCTCAACTTGCCATTTTCTTCTTCGTCCGCTTCCAGCAGCTCGACCTCTACGTCTTCATTGCCGTCTGTGTCTTCGATGTCTGCGTGGTCCTGCATTACTGCTATTTTGCTGATTTTTGGTTTTCCCTCAATACACTTCGGAATTTCCTTCAACGGAGTATCCGCGAACTCATCCATAGAGTACTTCAAAATATACGCCAGGATAGCCTTGTTTGCAACCAGTTTTTTTGCTATTGCGTCGTGGGCCGCGCTTTCGTCAGCCACATTCAAGGTCTGTGCCATGTCGTTTGCTATGATCTGTTTGTCTTGATCGTCGCCCATAGCGTATCACCACTCTTTGTCTAACGGTATTCCTGACACGGAAGATTGTCTGTTTACTGCCTGTATATTATACGTGATTTCGCATTTACATTATAATCAAGTTGCGCCAAAATGTCAAGCGGCGCATATTTCTGACGCCCCCTCCCACTCCCCTTTCAAAAGTAAAACCACAAAAGCCGCCTGCATGAATAGACGGCATACAACACTTGTTCCTCGACCCCATCTCTTGTTGTATGGCCCCGTATCTCCTCTCTCCCTCCTCACCCACCTCTCCAATTTGTAGGCGCCACAAAAAAACTTACCCCAGAACGAACGGGAGAAGATCCCCTCTCATAAAGTTAAATACATTACTCAAAAGGCAAATCGGTTCCGTCGCCATTGAGGTTCGCCAGGCCTATCCGGGGCAGCTGAAGGAGCTTTAGCAGCCATATATAAGCAGAGACGCGTTACGTTTTATAAGGCGCCTCTGCTTTGTATATTTGGTTATGATACGGTATGTTTATTTGATTTCCTGCTCCAAATTCCAAAAGAGCTCGGAGTCGAAGAAATCCTCGATGGTGATTCCCAGGCCGTCGCAGAGCTTTTTGACGGTGGATATGGTGGTGCTGTTGTTCCGGCCGCTGATGATGTTGTTCAGCGTGGATTGGGTGACCCCGCTCATGGAGCTCAGTTTATTGATGGAGATTTCCCTCTCCCGGCACAATTCCAGGATGCGCTCCTTGACTGCCTGACCGATATTCACAGGTATCACCTCACTTTTTGTAAAATGATACCTTTTTCCTCTTGAAAAGATTACCCCTTTTGAGTTAAAATAACTCAAAAGGGGTAATATCCGTAAAACCCAATCCAGACAAATGAAATAGCAGAAAGGCAGGAGGAAACATCCATGAAACAGTCTGACGCAAAGTTTGATATTAAGAAAGCCAGCCGTGCCATTTCGGACATCGCTGCCCAAAATGGAGAAAGCGAGGAAAACGTCCGGGCAGCCATTGAAGAAGCCATCCAGGTAGGTATGAGCGAGCCCGACCCCGCTGTCCAGGCGCGCTGGAGGGACATCTCTCCGGACGGAGGCCCCGTCACACCGGAAAGGCTCATAGCCTGGCTGACGGCACGGCTCAGAGACGGTGAAAATGCCTCCAAAGAGAGAATCGTTTAACTTTGGCGTACCGCCGCCCGCATACGTTCTGCCGGTCAATTCTCTTTGCCCACGAACATGCAAGAATACCGCGGAAAGCTTCCGCGGTATTCTTGTGCTTGGGTCAATTCAAGGAGATCTGGGCTCTTGCTGTGGGGTTCAGGGGACGGGATAGGGACCGATGGCGGCGTACCCCCGGAGGAACTTTTCACGCTCCTCGTCATTGAGGCGGGCGCCGGTGACCTGGATTGCCTCGGACAGGAGCGTTTCGAGCTTCTCGTCCATAATGGTATTGATACTCATCAGCATCCGCTCCCCGAGCGCCTCGTGCTTGAGAACATCGGAAGCGACGCTGTGGGCGATGTCCTCAAGGACGACACTGTTGGGGATGTCTTTAGCGAGGTCGGGGTCGGTAAAGAGCGCGAGAGTCTTCTTTTTTGGGAGACGCGCCGCAAGCGCGGCGGTGTTGTCCCCCGCGCAAAGAAGCAGGTTGCCTGTGGACGCGTACTTGCCGCACTGCTCTACAGTCAGGGGCTCGTCGATGTACTCCACGGGCACGATTACGCAGCGTCTCACGTGTTTCCACGTGGGGGATGCGTTCTCGTCGCAGAACAGCCGGATCGGCCCCAGCTTCGCCGCGTCCGAGTCAGGAAGCGCCTCCAGGAACGAGACAAAGCGGAACGGGTCCGTTTTGCCGCAATCCACCAGCATCGCCGCCTTTCTCGCGCCCGCCAGGAAGTCGTGGACCTTCCGAACGGCCTCCGGAGCGTTCGTCGGCAGCTTGCTGGGCATGAAGCTGTCCCCGTTCTTGAGGTACAGCGCGCGCAGGAAGTCCTCATCGCTGGACGTGAGGTCCTCCCAGGTCCAGGGCATGCCTGGCCAGCAAAGGAAGCCGTCAGGTGTGATGACGCCCTCAGCCATCGCCTCGTACACCTCCTCATCAGTGACCCCTGGCACTACGAACAGGTCGCGGAGGTATGCCCATTTGACGTTCTTGGGGAAGAGCTTGGCGCAACCGTCGATGCATTCATCCATGAGCCTGTTCAACGGCCCGAGGGCCCACTCCAAGTCGTCACATACATCGTCAACGAAGCGGTTTCGCAGAAGGCTCAAAGTACGCACAACGCGCGCGCATTTGAACTCACGGAGCTTCGCATCCGTCTCCCGAGAACACTCGCCCCCCATAAGGAAGAGCATCTTTTCGACCACATCGGTCGAAGTTTTGAAATTCTCTATTTTTTTCATAGAGATTTCCTCCTTGCGGGTTGTAGCCCGCTATTTTTCAGCTTCTCTCGAAGCCGGGCAAGCGTTCAAATTCCGTTTGTCATAGTATTATACGGATTCACAAAAAGTGGAGTATCATTTTTTTCAAAAAAATATTAGGAATTTTCAAATATTTTTTGAAAAAATCCCGTAAATATAAATGTACCCCGCAGCAAGCGGAAAAGAAAAAATTAGGAGGAAGATAAAATGTCAAATGAACCTTTGGCAGGGCCTGGCAAGACAGTTTGTCTCGGAATCTGCTTCACGTTGTATGATGAGGACATCTTAGATTGGGTCAATATGCTTAGTCGGGATGTACAAAGTCCGCGAACTTGGATTCGGGCCATTTTGGATGCAGACGAGTTAGGTCTCCCGCTGGACGCAGGTACTGTCTACTCGATTCCATCACCGCGGAATGGGTGGACAATAGATGACATGGTTTTCCCACCCCCGGGACAGGATGGCATAACCAGCTGGGCAAAGAGAGGATGCCGAATGGGGGCGTACAGGGATTTCGTGATTGGCAGTGTATTAACCATTAGCACCAGCGACAAGATCATCGTCGATCTCAAGGCACGGCTTCAGGAAAAAGGAATCCCAATTTCCCCGTACATAAAGATGGTCATTCGGAGACATATCCGTGTGGTCAGGAGCGGCAAAAACGTCCCGCCCCAGTACGGAGAAGCCAAAACAATCATAACCATGGCCAAGCTCTCCGCCTGCGAAGGTAAAATCCAGTGAACCAACCACGGGCGCAAAGAAAACAGCCATACTCGGTAATTGAGCCGGGTATGGCTGTTCTTTTGCTTGTTTTGCGTTTTGGATTGGTCCATCGGCTTGAAATTTTCAAAATGTTCTTGCGATACTAAAGCAATCTCCCAGAAGAGATGGAAGAAATGGCTGCCGCGGAGCGAATACGTCCCAGTGCCGGATGATCATTTACTGCTTTCCAATTTGCCCAAGGGGAGATCCAGGAGCTTCCTTTTCCTCTCCGCCAGCATGGTCTTGTAGAACTGCCGCTGTAGATCCGTCAGGGCCGGAGTTTCATCAACGAGCGCGTTTATCTTTACCATGTCTACCCTCGGCGCGATCCGCCTGAGCGCGGCGTTGCAGTCCTCGTTTTGGAGCGAGGAGATAAAGTCAAAATATTTGACGCGCTTCCCGTTTTGCATGATCGCCGAGGTCGGCATCTCGAAAATTCTGAGGTTCCTCTCGTTCTCGTCCTCAAGGACAAGCTTCATAATTTTCTCGTCCGCCTGGGGGTAGAGGCAGCTCCCGCAGTCATATACCGGGGCGAGCTCCATCTTATCCGTCGCGGTATCGTACAAAAAGCCCCAGTTGCCGTTGTGCCTGTCCCAGTTGCCAATCAGGGCGTCCACGATGAACATATCCCAAAAGCGCGTCGTCAGGACCGCCTCATCCACCGACGTCTGCTCAGAGAAGGTGTATAGGATGTCCGTAAGCTCCGTGCCGTAGCCGCTTCTCTCCGAGTCGATCATCTGATTCTTCAAGGACGCGAAATCCTGCAGTACCACTCCCGGCCTTGTAAAGTCCCCGCAGGCCACGACGATCTTTTCTTTCCCGCGCGCCGTGTATATTCCGAGAAGCGTTTTTTGGACCGGGATGCCGACGCTCTCGAATATCTGACAGCCCAGGTACTCGGAGAAGCAGCTGTTGCTGTAGCTCATATCCGGGTTGCGCTTCGCGGCGGAGGGGAACTTCAGCATATACTGTTCTCCCTCATAGATCACGGATATCTTGTTCCCGTTGGCACCCGCGTAAGCCTTGTTGCG
>CANROF010000033.1 GCA_947632155.1 uncultured Oscillospiraceae bacterium | reverse complement strand
TTCTGCTTCCTATATCTCTGGAGTTCTTCTTTTTCTTCTTCTGTGAATGTGTATTTCTTCATTTTGCATCACCGAGAATATTATACCACTGCTATTGCTTAAATTCAATTCATTTAACTGAAGATTAGTATGAGATACTGCTCTATTTTGATCTCCTCCATGATTTCGTCAAACTTGAATACCACGTCGCCGATTTCCAAACTTTCTTCAAAAAACTCTGGAAATCTTCCCTGCGATGAGCTATACTGTGTTGTGGTATGTGTTTTTTTCACAACAAAATTATACCACAAGCAAAAGAGAGCCGCCACCCCTGGCGACTCTCTTTTTCTGTGTGGGGACTTTTTTCACAGCCCCGGGTTCAAAATAGAATGGCCATGTAATCCTGCCGCCCGTCCAGAACGCGGGTGACCTCGATGTGATTGTCCTCCACGACGCGGTAGAAGATGAATTGCCTGGAGACGATGAGGAACCGCAGATCCGTTTCCACCGGGTATTTCCCGCTGAGAGCGGCGCCCAGGTAAGGATTGTCCTCTAAGAGCATAGCGGTATCATAAATGGCCGAGGCCAATTTTTGGGCGGCGGACCTGTTCTTCAGCACATCCCGGATATATCCGCAGGCGGCGTTTACATCGTCGATGGCTGTTTTCTTGAAGAATACCCTCATTCCTCAAGCCCCAGGAGGCGCTTCGCCTCGCTCGCGTCCACCATCTCCCGGCACTTGTCCCCGGCGTCCAACTCCCGCATGAGGCGGCTCAGGGCCCGGGCCTTCACGGCCTGGGCATTTTGTTCCGTGACAGGGAAAGGAAAACCTCCGGCGTTCAAGGATTGCTGAAAGAACACATTCACGGCGTCCGTCAGCGTCAGGCCGTTCTTGGCGTAGACCTGTTCCAGGCGGCTGCGAACTTCCGGATTTATGCGGATGCGAAACGTATCGGTTTTCGGGGCGGATACTAAGTTGTCCATGTCGGCACCTCCTTGTGAAGCCAATATATCATATTGTCGGATAAAAGTCAATATATGTAGCCACTATGTTGCCACAATCCAATACGTCTCAAATTGAGCAATGTATTCTCAAGGCGGCTGACGCGACCGGAGTCCCCGGCGGGCAAAGCCCGCAGGGGAGAGGAGGAGCCAAGCCTGCGCCTGACTACGCCCGCAGGCGTGTTTCGAGGCCAACCGCCCCCAAAGGGGCGGCTCTTAGGCCGAGATGCCCGACCAAAGGGAGCCCGACGTAAAGCGGCTTGAGCGACGACGTCGCGAAAAAGACCGGCGCAAATGGCTTATTTTAATTGGATATTAGTATTACCCCTCCAGCCAGCCGTTGCTGCGGAGCTCGTTTATCAGCGACTCCACCTGCTGGTAATATATGGTGTCGTCGCTGCTGCGGATCTTGGAGCCGGCCAGCTCGTACTCGGCGTAGGCCTGGGCGTAGTCGCGCTCCTCCTGGGGCTTGGCGTTCTCCACGGTTATCAGCATGATGCTCCGCAGCGCGTTGGGCATGTAGTCCTCCGGGAAGGCCTGCTCGTACTTTTCCAGGGCCTCCTCCGCCCTGTCGTAGGCGCCCTGCTCGTAATAGATGGAGTAGAGGTTGGCGTACAGATACGGCTTGCTTATCCCCAGGGATATGACCTGGTTGAAGCAGTCCGCGGCGCTGTTGAGGTAGTAGGACGGGGCGTCCTGGTCGATGTGATACGACTCGAAGTACGCCATTGCCAGAAGCTCCCAAAGTGTGGCGTCGTAGCGCAGCGCGTTCTCCATGATGCCGGCGGACAGCACCTCCACCGATTTGGAGGCCGGCTGTCTTATGGGCGACTGGCCGATGCGCACCAGCGCCGTGCAGTCCCGGTAGAGCTCGCCCAGGGACGTGTAGCACCGGCGGCGCAGGACGTTGTCCTCGGTCAGGTCCAGCGTGTTCAAAAAGGCCGCCTCCGCGTTTACATAGTCCTTTCCGGCGTAGTAGACCTCGCCCTGGACGTAGGAGGTCACGTCTGGGCTGGTGTCCTGGCCCTCAAGCTGCTCCATGACGTGCGTGGCGCCCTCGATGTCGCCGGTCCGGCCCAGGGCCACGGCGTAGTCGCGCATGTTGTCGGTGGTGAGCTCCCCGGTCTGCGCCCCGGCGTAGAAGTTTTTGGCCGCGCCCTCGTAGTCCCCCAGCTCAAACTGGGCCGACGCCACGGTGAGGTACACCTGGCCGTCCGGGCCGTATTTTTCCAGCGCCGCCGTGCCCAGGTCCACGCACTCCTGCCACCGGCCGTTTAAGTAGTGGAGATATGTCTCCTGCCGGTCCGGCTCGGGCCTGTCGGGATAGAGCGCCCGGGCCTCATTCAAAAGCTCCTGGGCCCTTTCGGGCTCGGAGGTATACATCTCGCTGGCCTCGGAGAGCTTGTCATAGAAGCGCTGCTCCGTCTCCTGGCCCATGAGCTTGGCGCCGTTGTAGATCATGAGGGCCGATACCGCGGCCATCACCGCGATGAGGCACCCCCTGGCCCATTTTTTGGCCACGTAGTTGCCCCAGGCCCGGTCGTAGCGGTACATATGGTCGATGTCCCACAGAAGCTCGTCCACATTCTGGTATCTGTCCTTTGGCTCGGACCGGACGCACTTGCCCAGCACCACCTCGATGCCGTGGGAGAGGGACTTCTCGATCTGCCTGGCGGGGACGAAGTTGTAGGGCGGCTCGTAGGGGCTCTTGCCGGTGAGGATGTGGTACATGGTGACGCCCAGGGAGTAGATGTCCGTCCTGGCGTCGGTCTGGGCGGCGCCGAACTGCTCCGGCGCGGCGTAGCCCTTGGTGCCCACGTAGGAGGTATCGGAGGCGGACTCCTCCTTGTACTCCCGGGCGATGCCGAAGTCGATGAGCTTCAGGGTGCCGTCGGGCTGGAGCATGATGTTGGCGGGCTTCAAGTCCCGGTAGATGATGGGGTTGGGCTTCTGGCCGTGGAGGTACTTCAGGACCCCGCACAGGTCCTTGAACCACTTAAGACCCGTCTTCTCGTCCACCCTTTTGCGCTCCTCCAGGAGCTTATCCAGGCTCTGGCCCTCCACGAAGTCCTCGACGATGTAGATGCACTGGTCGTCCTCGAAGATGTCCACGATTCGCGGAAGCATGGGGTGCTGGAGGCGCTTCAGGATGTTGGACTCGGCCAGGAAGTCGAATTTGACTCCCTGGAGCTTTCGGACCTCCTTCACCGCCCACTTGGTGTGGAGCCGCGCGTGCTCCGCCAGATACACCGTGGACATGCCGCCCCGGCCTATCACGGACTTTATCTCGTATGTCCCGTTGAATATGCTGCTCGTCATAGTATCACCTCAGTCCTGGCCATCAAAGGATCTCGGTCTTCCCGCTGTCGGGCGCGCCGTCCACAAGCTCCGTGGCGCCGGGGTCGGGCTGTCCGGCGGAAAACTCCGTGGCGCCGGGCGCCGGGCTCTCCCCGGCAAACTCGGTGGCGCCGGACTGGGCGCCGCCGGTAAAGCGCGTGGCGCCGGGATCGTCCATGAGCTCCGTCCGGCCGTCGCCGCCGGCGCGGGTGTTCGTCAGGACCGTAGCGGCGGGGTCCCGGGCCTTGTCCTGGCCCTTGGACTTTTTGGGCTTTTTGTCCTTATTTATGTTATAGGTGGCGGATTCCGGCCTGTATTTGGGCCGGAAAATGAGGAAGATCAGCCCCAGAAGCAGCGTAAACGCCGCCAGCGCGAACCCGCCGTAGAAAAGCAGCTCCCCCGTCGTCAGCTCCGAAGGGCTGGAAATTTCCGTGAGCCTCGAAAAATATTTCTCTAAAAATCCCTGGAAAAATTCAATGACCGCTTCCATAAGTTCCTCCTTTATTTCTATCAGCCCGCCGCGCCGAAATGCACGACCGCCGTCTCCGGCACCCCGGCCTCCGCCGCCAGCGCCCCCCACCGCTCCGCCGTCCCGGCGTAGTAGATGTCGGTGAGGGAAGTGCATTCGAAAAACGCGTCGTCTCTTATCTCCGTCACACTTTCGGGAATTGTGACCGTGACAAGGGAGTAGCAACAGCCAAACGCACTTGCCTCAATTGTTGTCACGCTGTCGGGAACCGTATATGCCGTTCCCTGCTTCCCGCTGGGGTAAGTATGGAGCAGCGTCATGTCCCGACTGAAAAGCACACCGTCCACCGAGATATAGCTGGGATTATTGCTGTCCACGGTGATTCCCGCGGCGCTGCCAAGGTTAAAAAACGCGACTTCGCCTATCGACCTCACGCTGGCGGGTATGGTCATGTCGATAAGCCCACCACAAGCCTGAAACGCGACAGGCCCTATGGTCGTCACGCCGTCCGGTATCGTGACATGGATGAGATTTCCGGAGCAGGCAAAGGCGTCGGTGGCTATACGCTCCACCCTTGAGGGGATGACGTACTCTGTGTTAGACTTCCCGCTGGGATACGTGTGCAGCAGCTTCATGTCCTTACTGAAGAGCACGCCGTCCACGGAGATATAGTTCGGGTTTCCGGATTCCACCTGGATGCTCTGAAGCGCATGACAGAAAGAAAACGCGCTCTCGTTTATCGTGGTCACGCTGTTGGGAACGGTCACCGTGGTAATGTGGTAGTTGTCCATGATTTCGTACCCTATTTCCGTCACGCTGTCCGGAATTGTGATCTCGGCGACATTCCCGCACTGGGAGAACGCCTGCGTGCCGATTCTCGTCACGCCGTTCTCAATGACTATACGCTCGATCTCCTCCGCGTGTTCAAACCAGGGGGCGAAATTGCCGTAATCATAATCCCGCATAGCCCCAGTGCCGCCGATGATAAGGGTGCCGTTTTCCACGGTCCAAGTGGTGTTGTCCACCAACGGCTCGCCCTCGGTGTAGCCGCACCTTAAACAGAAAGCGGGCTCGTCGAAAGTGGCGGGCTGCATGTCGTGACCCAGGGGCTCGCCCTCGGTTTCGCCGCACGTAGAACAGGCGCGAGGCTCCGTGCAGGTGGCGTCCAGCCAGGTGTGGACGTGCTCCGGCGTGTCCGGGGTGTCGTCCGGCGGGGTGTCCGGGGCCGGTTCCGCCTCCAGCTGCGCTATGCGGGCCTCGATGCGCATATCGCCCGTTTGACGCAGTCCCTCGCGCAGGATCTCCAGCGCTTCTTCGGTGTCGCCCTCGGATACATACGTCTCCGCCAGGGCCAGCCACGCGTCAATGAGTCTCCAGTCATACTCCAGTGCCATCCTGTAGTCGGCCCTCGCCGCCTCCGTTTCGCCCAGCGCCGCATAGGCCCCGGCGCGGGCCATGTAGAGCTCCGGATTTCTTGGGTCTATCTCAATGGCAGCCGTGAAGGCGATGACGGCCTCCCGGTAGTTTCCCTCGCCCAGATACCGCTCGCCCAGGTCGTACTGCTCCCGCCAGGCGTCCTTGTCCTTCCCCGGCGAGAAGACCGCAACGGCGATGATAGCTGCCGCCGCGATGAGCACCGCCGCCGCGGCGGCAATGATCAAAGCCTTTTTCTTCATACCTCACCCTCCAAAACGCACGGCCGCCGTCTCCGGCGCAGCGGATGCCGGCGAGGGCGTTGGACGTCGGTCCTCCCGGGCTCCCCCGCCGCTTAAATGTTTGCCCTCACTGTACCGTTCCGATGGTCCGGATGCGTCCGAACTCGTCCACGGAGAACACGTCCCAGCGGACGCCGGTGGCGGTGGCGGGGACATGGTACTCCGCGATGACGCCGCCCTCGCCGTAGACCGTGACGGTGGCGCCGGACTGGGCCAGACGCGAGCGCGAGCTGCTCCCGCCGCTGGAGAAGTCATAGACCATGTAGGTAAAGCTGTGTCCCTCCAGCTCGTAAATGGTCACCGTCTCCGGCCCGTATTGCGTGGTGTCGTCCACGTCCAGCATGGCCAACATGTCGCCGTTGGCGTTGTAGGCGCTCATGCTGCCGAAGTACACGTCCTTGTCGGTGTAGAAGAAGGAGGAATCCCCGTCCACCACCAGGTGGGAATCCAAATCGTCGGGGATACTGCCCCAGGTCAGCACGATACGCAGGGCCTCGTTCTCGCCCAGCTCCGGGGAGATGGTCATGGTCCAGTCGGCCTGGTACTTGCTGCTGGCCACCACGTTCTCGCTGTCCAGAAGGTAGTCCTCCCTCTGGGCGAAGAGGGTGTAGTAGCCCACGGGCAGATCAGGGAACAGGAAGCGGCCCTCCTCGTCCGTCTCGGTCCAGAAGATCTCCTCGTCGTCCGGGGAGGCGTTCCAGCCGTCGGTGATGCCCACCCGGGTGCCGTCCAGAATCTCGCCGTTGACGGCGTCCCGGATCTGGCCGGTGATGTCGCCGGTGTTCCTGCGGTTCCGGGGGCCGATGTCCTCCTCGGACAGCAGGTATATCGTCTCCACGTAGCCCACCGTGCCGCGGTCCGCGTTCACCTCCGCCTCGGTCTGCCTGTACCCGTCGGCGATGACCACCACGCGGTAACGGCCCGCCAGGACCTGGCCGCGGAATACGCCCTCCCCGTCGGTGGTGAGGCTCCTGGCGACGACGCCGTTGTCGGCGTTCAGGACCGCCACCCTGGCGCCCTCGATGGGCTCGAACATGTTCTCGCCCCAGGCGTAGACGACGCCGGAGATCTGGCTGGGCTGTCTTATGTCCTCGATGCGCTCCAGCCACATCTCGTCGCCCGTCATGTCGTAGAGCCTCTGGTACAGGTCAACGGCGGAATCGTAATCGCCCATGGCGACATAGGCGTCCGCCATCTCGGGCACGTAGAATATCCAGGACAGGAGGTCGGAGGCCCTCTCGTAGTCCTCCACGGCCTTGTCGAACTGCCCCGCCCCGGCGTAAGCCTGGGCCCTGTTGGCGTAGGCCTGCGGCTTGGGGTCTATATCTATGGCGGCGGTGAAGGCTATGACCGCCTCGTCGTACTTTCCCTCATTGAGATACCTGATGCCCAGGTCATACTTCTCCTGCCATTCGGAGACGGAGTGTCCCCTGATAAGCAGCGTGACGCCCACGGCGACAGCCAGGACCGTCACCGCGGCGGCGACTATCAACACGATTTTTTTCACTTGAAATCCCTGCTCTCCGGTCATGATATAGGTTATAATGACAAAAAACACAGCGCCGCCCCGGCGCGTATGACGCCGGGGTCAGGCTTTTTTCATGAATGATCGCGGCGCGTATCCGTCACGCCTGCTCCCACTGGTACACCGCGCCGGCGTTGCCGAAGGACACCCGGTCGCCGGGCTGGAGCACCCGGGGCACGAAGGGCGCCAGCTTCTCCCCGTTTATGAACGTCCCGGCGCTGGAGGTGGTGTCCACGATGGTGTAGGTCCCGTCGTCGCTGCGCTCTATGGCGGCGTGGCGGCGGCTGACGGCCCTGGTCTTGCCAAGGAACTCGAAGCTGCACTGTTTGTAGCCCACGGTGACGTCGTAGCGGCCGATGGTAAAGGTCCCGCCCACGGGTATGTCCACGGCGATCTCGGCGGGGAGGGAGCTGTCGCCAATGAGCTTGAGGCGCGTCACCGCCGCCTCCTCAAAAAGCTCCGTGGCGCCGCTGCCGCCGCCGGACCGTATGATGGGGGCCTGGTCGTAGCCGCCGCCGGCGGGGGCCATGTCTTGGCGGTCCTGGACCTGGGCGCCCGCGCCAAAGACCACCTCCTTGGAGGCCTTCCGGCCCTTCTCCTTTTTGGGCTTCTCGGGCTTTGGCGCCTTTTCCGGCTTGGGGGGCTTCTCCGGCTTGGGTTCCTTCTGTCCGAAGAGGCCGAAGCCCTTTTTGTGCTGGGCCTTCCCGTCCAGATTGATAACGATGTCCCCGCCCATGTCCTGGGGCGCCGGCTGCGGTACCGGCTGAGGCGCCGGTTGGGGCGCCGGTTGGGGCGCCGGTTGGGGTACCGGCTGGGGTACCGGCTGGGGTGCCGGCTGGGGCGCCGGGCGGGGCGCCGGCTGAGGCGCGGGACGGGGCGCCGGCTGAGGCGCGGGCTCGTCCCGTCCGGAGGGCGCGGACTGGCCGCCGGCGGCGGCCTCCCGCAGGGTCTGGAGGAAGGACTTGGGCTGGAAATTCTGCATGATGGACCGGAGGGCCCGCGTCTCCAGCAGATTGTCGGTGCAGGTGATCTGGCTGGACAGCTCCACCGCCAGCTGCTTCAGGTCCTCAAAGTCGGAGCACTGGGCGGCGCTGGGGACATATAGGTAGCGTATGCTGTCCTTGCCGGCGTCATAATACATAAACCTGTAGTCCAGGCAGAAATCAAAGGGGTCAAGGAACCAGTCGCGGCAGTCCAGGAGCGGCTGAAAGACCTCCTCCCAGAAGCCCACGTACTCCCGGGGCGAGCGCTTTCCGAAGCGGTACTGGAGCTTTCCCGCGGCGCCGGGGGTGTAGGTACACTCTATCTGTCCGCCCACGGTCCTGCAACGGAAGGGGATCACGAATTCCGGCCAGTCCGCCTGGAGCGTGTACAGGGCCTTTTTGTCCAGCTCCTCAGCGGGAAATCTCACGATCAGCGACACGCCGCTGAGATCCTGCTTGGTTTGAATGTCGTACCTCATATTCTGCCTCCTAATTATATTCCGCTAAAGAGATGAAGCCCCAGCCGGTATCGGTGAGGACCGGGGCGTAACCGCCGCTGAAGGACCGGGCGTCCAAAAACTGGGGCTCGATGACCAGCTCTCCCCGGAGGCTCACGTACCCCCAGAGCCCGTCCACCTTCACCGCGGCCAGGTGCTGCCCGAAAGAGAGGGCGTCCTCGAACCGGTAATCTATCATCACCTCGCCGGCGGTGTTGATGAAGCCCCACTTGCCGTTCTTCTTCACCGCCGCCCAGCCGTCGGCAAAGGGCCTGGCGTCCTCGTACTCGTCGCCGACCCACTGGCCGCCGACGGCAAGGCGCAGCTTCCCGCCGCTTTTGAGGAACAGGGCCCCCTGGGCGTAGCACCGGCCCAGCCCGTCCCGGATGATGTCGTCATAAGCGGGCTGTGTGAGCCACCCCTCGCCGGCGGCGGAGAGGAGCCCCCACTTGTCGCCCACCCGGGCGGGGACGCACCCGCCGGAAGCGGCGCCCATCTCGTCCACCACGGGCGCGGCGGTATAGAGGCCGCTGTTGGCCAGGACCCAGCCCTCCGCGGTCTTGAGTCCCAGGACGTTCTGGTCCATGTTTCCGATGTCCGTGGCCGTGCCGTGGTAGAGGGCTATGCGGTTGTTGTCGGTATTCACGGCGTAGGTGACGCCGTCCTTCATCACCACCACGGCCCCGTTGCAGTAGGAGCTCACCTTGTCGTACTCGCAGGGGATGACCAGATCTCCGCCGGCGTTGGCGATGCCCCACTTGCCGTCCCTCTTCACGGCGATGGCGCCGTTGAGGATGGCCGTCACGTCCTCGTAGTCCCTGTCGCGCAGGGTGAAGGCGTAGCGGTTGGCCTCGTAGAGCTCCGTCAGCTTCTCGTCGCCGGTCCGGGCGATGCCGTCGCGCATCACCGCCAGGGCGCTGTCGTACTCGTTGACGCGCAGGTAGTACTCCGCCGCCTCCAGGAAAACGTCGCTCCCGGCGGCGCTCCGGGCCATCTGCTTGGCAAGGAGCGTCTCATACCCGTCCCTGTAGTCGCTCTGGTCCAGGAGCTTTAAGTAGGCGTCCTTCAAAAGGGCCTCGGCCTGGGCGGTGTACTCGTCCTCATAGGACGACGCCTCCTCCAAGAGCGGTATGGCCCGGACGTATATCTCGTCGGCCAGATACGCGTTGGCCTCATTTATAAGCTCCCGCTGTGTGTCGGCGTCGGTCTTGGCGCTGACGGCCATGAGCCACGAGACGCCCAGGAGCGCCACGCACCCCACAAGAAGCAAGATCTTTTTCGCTGCTTTCATAAGCTACCCCCTACTGGATGAATAATGTCAGCATGATACCGGCGTAAAGGAAGGGAATCAGGGGAAACGAGTCCTTCCTGCCGATCTTTTTTGTCAGGAGGAGCGCCACCGCCGTGACCCCCGCCAGCACCGCGCCGTAGAGCATCGCCGGCATGACCCCGGCAAAGCCCAGGTACAGCCCCGCCACGGCCATGAATTTCACGTCGCCGCCGCCAAGGCCGCCTCTGGCCACCAGGTACACCAGGAGGAACAGCACTCCCGCTATGAGAAAGCCCACCGCGCCGGTGAACAAGAGCCCCAGGGCCGCCTGCCGGCGGTAAAAAAACTGGGGGAGGAGGATGATGGCCCAGGCGGCCAGCATCAGGAGCACCAGCTTGTTGGCCACCCGCTTTTCCCGGATGTCCTCCGCCGCCGCGGCGTAGCCGAAGGCCGCCAGCACCGCCCGCAAAAGCAGCGTCACGCCGTCGAGCCGCCCCCATTTGAGCAGGAGCAGCGCCGCCAGCAGCGCCGGAAGGCCCGCGGCGAACAGGACCTTTTTCCATTTTTTACTGTTTTCCACGCTCTCTCCCCGTCACTTGCCGCCCAGCCAGGCCTTGGTGATGACCTCCTGCTTGACCGTCAGCTCCGTGAAGGGCAGCGGCAGCGCGCCGAAGGTGTAGTCTATCTTGTAGGTCACGACGATCCGCACGTCCCCGTCCTTGGTGAGGAGCTGGCTGTTGGTGTTGCCAAGGGCGTTGAGGTCAAAGGTGTTGAAGGCCGCGAAGTCCAGTCCCCGCTTGCCGTCGATGACGTTGAAGCTCCGGAGGACCTGGTCCCCGCTGCGGCCGCCCTCCGCCAGATACCGGTCCATCAGCTCCTGGAGCAGCAGCTCAAAGCCCTTGCTGGCGATCTGGTCGATGCCGTAGTTCAAAAAGTCCTTCAAAAGCTCCTTGGGGTCCCGTTGGGAGATGGCCTTTCCCTGGTCGTAGATATTCTTGCCCGACTCATAGGCGCTCTTGCCGGCGGTGTACGCGCCGTCCAGGTTTTTGGCCTTGGTGAGGCTGTCCAGGGAGTTCAGCACGCCGTTGAGGTTCGTTTTGAAGGTGTCGATCTCCCCCTGGGTCTTGTCGGCGCTGCCGGCGATGCCCATCAGGGGGTCGGCCATGCCCATTTTCTCCAGGGCGTAGGCGTACATGGAGACAGTCTCCGCCGTCTGGGTCATGGCGTAGTGGACCCGGGCCTGAATGGCCACGATGTTGATGAGGCTGAGGATGGACACCATCAGGAAAATGAAGAGCGTGAAGGTCCCGATAGTCTCCACCACGATGTAACCGTTTTCGTCCTTTTTCATGGGCTCAGTACCCCCTGTAGTCCGTGGCGCTGACGGCGAAGGTGGTGGGCGGGACCACGCCGTTCATGCCCTTCTGCGCCAACGGCATGGACATGAAGAGCATGTCGATCTGGGCGGTGGTGGTCACGGAAAAGCCCGTGCGGGCTTTCGAGAGGTCATAGAGCGTGGCCGCGCTCATGGCGCTCTCCCGCTCCTCCCGGCTGCCCTTGGAGCCGATGCCCTGCGTCACGTAGGTCATGTTGAACTCGATGAGCCGCCCCACGCGCTTTGCCATGGTGTCCCCGTCCACAAAGAGCAGGAACAGCCGCAGGTAGTCCATGTAGATGAATCCAAAGTCATCGTCCAGGGCGTCGTCGCCTTTATCGTCGTCTCCGGCGCTCTCTATGACGCTCTTTGAGAGCTCCCCTATGGTCCCGGGGTCTAACTTCCAGGTGTCGTCGTTTTTCAAAAGCGCCACCTTGTGGCCGCTGCGCAGGAGGCTCAGGTCCACCACGGACTCCGCCAATGCCAGGGCCATACGGGCGAGCTCCGCGATGGCTATCCCCGCGGGGCCCAGCCACGCCAGGGCGGTCCTTATTTCGTTCACCACGTCGTTTACAAAACGCACCGAGAAGGCCGCCACGTAATTCATGACGAAGCGCACAAGGATGATCATGCCCCCCACGGCGTTGTGGTTGCTCATGGCGTCGTTCTCGTTGCCGTGATAGATGTACTCAAGCTCGGACTGGAAGAAATAATTGTTCTTTATCCCCAGCGCCGTCCCGGCCATGTTCTCCTCCCCCTCCTCGGTGGTGTAATTGGAGAACATGTCGCTGGAGTACACCAGCAGGAGGGCCTTGTTGGCGATCTGGTCGGCGATCTTGCCCAGCTTTTCTATAATATCGGTGTCCAGGGAATTTGAAAGATTATCCTGGGCCTTGCCCTTTTCGCTCCAGTCGTCGCCCTTTCCGAAGCCGGAGCCGCCGCCCTCGGATTTTTGCTCGCTGTAATAAAGGGCCCCCTCCGGGTCGGGGATGGCCTCGCCGATGAGGTCCTGCACCACGTCCAAAAGGTCCAGGATGTCGCCCTCGTTTTCCTCCTGGCGGCTCTCCTTTTCCTCCTTGGTGAGGCCACCGCCGCCGCCGTAGATGGACTCCAACTCATTCCAGAAGTCCCTGTAGCCCTGGTCGCCAAAGGCGTCCGCGCACTGGAGCCACGTGTAGTATTTGTCGTCCGCCGGGGGCTCGAAGCGTATCGGCGCCGAAAGCCCGTCGTCGCCCAGATAGTACAGGTGGTCCGGGAGCTCGTTCTGGTTCTTCGCCCTGCGGTCCTTGTTGATCGCCACGATGTCCTTATCAAAGCCCTGCACCGTGGAGAGCATCGTCTCCGGCGTATAGTAGGTGAAGTCGTCGTTTTCCTCCATGTTCTCGGTGCTGAAGTAGATCTTCTCGGAGCTGATATGCTTCATGCGCTGGACCAGGGTGTTGACGTGGGCGTAGTCCCGGTCGTACATCTTCTGGGCCAGGGACGTGAGGTTGAACTTTACGAGCTTTTCGTACTCGTCCAGCAGCCCCTCCTCGCCGTCCTTGCCCTGGAGGCCGTCCTTCAGCTCCTGATGGCAGCCGGAGGTCTTCAGGTCCTCCCGGAGCTGCTCGATCTCCTGCTTCAGGGCCTCCTTTTCCTCGTCGGCCTTGGTGCACCAGTATTTCAGGTCCTCCAGGGTCTGATTCGTGTGGTCGCCGAACATGGGCTGGTTCACCGAGAGGTACGGCTCCAGCAGCTTGGCGCCCTCATTGGCGTAGTGCGACAGGCTCAGGGTATAGACCTTTGTCTTCCATTCGCTCTTTTCGCTGTCCCAATCGGCGCCGTAATAGCCGCCCCTGATTCTGGACTTCATATTGTCCTTCAGCGCGTCAAATTCCTTTCCCTTGTCCTTTTGCAGCTCCTTCTGGCTTTCATTGTTGCCGTAGGCCTCGTATTCCTTTCTGACGACAAGCATCTCCTGCAAAAGCTCGCCGACCCAGCCGATGACGACGTTGGCGTTGTTGATGGCGTCGCCCTCCGTTGACTGGTATCCGTTCAGGGCCTGGATGTTCTCGTATATCTTCTTATAATACTTGTCGATATTCTCTATCTTTTTCTCGATGGAGATCTTTTTCTTGATGACCCTGGAGTCGTCGTTCACCTGGTCGAAGTCGTCCAGCCGCTCGAAGATCTCCTCCGCCACGATGACGGGGGCCCGCAGCTTTGCGTACTCCTCGATCTGGCGGCGGAGCTTATCCCGCTCCCCCAGGTTCTGCCCCTCCCCGGCGGCGACGGCGCTCTCCACCTCCGAGCCGTAGAACGCCTGGAGCGTGCCCATGCCGCCGGTGTCGCCGGCGTCCGAGGCGAAGATCACCTTCTCCACGTACTCGTTTACTAACTTTTTGAGCTCCTCGTCCCCCTCCGTCACGGCGAAAAGGCCGTAGAGGTCCTGGAGCTGGGCGTCATAATCCGCCATCAGCGAATTTATGGCGAGCTGGTTGGCGTCCTGGAGCATGCTCCTGGCGGCATAGACCCGGGCAATATCGACCCCGGTGCCGGTTATCAGCACCGACGGGATAAGCAGGAGCGTGACGAAGACCGTCACCGCCCCGCGGCTCTTCATTCTCCATAGCTTTCTCATGGCCACACCCTCAACCCACTCCCAGGAAATCCCATACCTTTTCCAGGGAGGACGTCACGTTTTCAAGTCCAAGGTTATACTTTTCGTTGATGTAATCTATAAAATCCGCGGCGATGTCCAGGCTCCTGACGAATTCGTCGCCGTTCTGGACAATGGCGGTAGATGTCACGGATATGGGAATCTGCGTGGGGAAGCCCACAAAGGACAGGTCCACCGGCGGGACGATGGTCCGCGTGGCGGTGACCTTCACTTCCTTATAAACGATGTAATTTACGATGGTACAGGAGACTTCCAGGTCCCCCTTGGTTGACAGTATCCTGTTGCCCTCAATTTTTGTCACGATCTTTTCGGCGCTCTTCGGGTCCGGCCCGCCGGTGACGGCCGACAGGAGCTGCATATAGACGTTGGTCAGGTTTCCCTTGTCCGTCTCCCACTTGTACTGGGCGTTGTCGGCGTCGTATTTGAGCCACGTGTCGCTCTGCTCCGTGGCCAGCATGGTGGCGGCGTACTGTGTGGCGTTCTGGAGCGCCGCCCGCTCCGGCAGATATACCGCCAGCAGCACAAGGCCGGCGAATATCATCATGATGATGGGGAAGAGAATGGTCGCCTCCACAACGGCGTCGCCCCGGTCGTCTCTCCAAAAGCTTATTCGTTTTGTCAAAGCGCCCATTCTCCTTTCAAAATGTCTTTGTTCCCCATCCGCTGGGGTCTTGCCTGGGGCCTTGTTATGGCGTGGGAATATTGTTGAAATTGTTATCCGAAGTGTCGGTGATCCTCTTCCACAGCTCCTCGATGTAGTCCCCCAGGAACGCCCAGATGGCGGCCACGGCCAGGACTGCCACAAGGATCAGGAGTATCGCGACGACGACGCCGGAAAGGCCGCGCTCATCGCTGAAAAACCCCTTCACCTTATTCTTCGCGCCGGTGATAAAGCCGGCAGCAGCGAAATAAACGGATACGGACAGATCATTGAGCCTCTTCATCATTTCTCTGCACCTCCTTTCTTGTTAGTCAAATATATATGTACCCGCCGCCCTTCGGCGGCGCACGTACCGAATTACAGGGAGCCGAAGCTGCTCATCACCGGCACCATGATCATGATGAGGATGGCCATAAAGAGCAGCATGGTGGGGATCATGAGCCTGGAGTTGGCGGCCTCGGAGGCCCGCTTTGCCGAGTGGCGGCGCTCCTGCCACGCCTCGTGGGCCATGCTCTTCAGAAGCGCCCCCACCTCGGCGTTGCCCTTGGAGAGGCTCTGGATGATGGCGGAGGCCAGCTTTGTCGTCTCCTTGGTGTTGCACCGGTCGATGAAGTTGGAATAGGCCGTGGCCGGGGCCACCATGTTGGCCAGCTCCTCGGAGGTCTTGCGCATCTCCTGATAGAGCTCCAGCTCGCTGCTCTCGGCAGTCTCCCGCCAGGCCCTGTCCATGATCATCCCGGAGGTCACAAGCAGGGCCAGCTTGGACACCACGTTGGGGAACTGCCGGGATATGGCGGCCCGGCGCTTGTTTACCTTGTCGCTGAGGTCGTCGTACATGGCGTAGACCACGACGATGATGATGAGGCTGAAGCCCCCCATCACGATGAGCCCCGGGGTGGTCTTGCCCGCGGCGAAGAAGATGCACCCCAGCGCCAGGGACGCCGCCACGCCGATGATGGGATAGGAGATGAGCCGCGCCAGGAGCTGGCGGGCCTTGTATTTGGCGTACTTGCGGCCGTAGAGCTCCGTGCTCTTCTCCAGGACCGTCCTGAAGATGTCGCCGTTGCCGATGCCCGGCGCCATGCGCTGGAGGACATAGCCGCTCATGTCGAAGAGGGCCACGCTCTTGAGGTTCCCGGACTGGAGCTCCCGGCACTCCCGCTCGAGCTTGGCTATCTCCTTGCTTGAATCGGCGGAGATAAAGAGCTTCATGATGGACAGCTCCAGCCCCGTGTACTGGGAGAGCTTTTTGGCGTTCTCCCGGTCCTTTTGGCGTAGCTGCGTTATCTTCCTCTGGTTGTCCACCACCCGGCAGGTGGCGGCGGTGACCCAGTCCTCATTGGTCACCATGAAAAGGAGCGCCAGCCAGAATACCGCCAGGACACTGGCCAGAGCCGATACGGCTATCAACATAGTATCTCACCACACATTTTCATAAGATTTCTTCAGATCTTCACGTTGCTGAAGGCCTTGGCCATGATGTAGCTTATCACGAACACCACAAGCCCCATGGTGGCCACTCCCCGGCCCATGCCCGTGGTGTAGATGGCGTCCATGAAGCCGGACCCCGCGTAGCTGATGACAAGCAGTATCACCAGCGGCATGAAGAGCATGATGTTGACCTCGTTTTTCGCCGCGGTCATCAGGGTGTCGATCTCCATCTCGATCTCCATCTTGTCGGCGATGATCTGCTGCGTCTCCCGGACGATCTCGTCGGCGCGGCTGGACTTGCCCTCGATGGTGGCGTAGATGGAGGCGAAGTTCTGGATGTCCTCCAGCCCGCTGCGCTTCGCCAGGTCCGCGAAGGCCTCGGACATGGGCACCGCGTTGTTGAATTTGCTGATGATGACGTCGATCTCCCGGACGATGTCGCCCTTTTCGGTGTAGATGAGCACCAGGTCCTCCCGGGCGCTCATCAGGGCCTTGAGCATGGGGTTCCCCGCCCGCATGGCCACGGACATGGCCTCCAGAAGGTCGTAAAATTGCAGGCGCAGCTTGACCCGGCGCTTGCGCACGGCCTCCTTGCGGGAGGTGAAGATGGTCACGATCCCCACGGGTATCCCCCCGATGACGGACAGAATGGGTATTTTGTAGAAGATGAACAGCACCACGGCCCCCGCCGCGAAGCCCTTGAAAAAGGCCAGGATATGGTCCAGCACCGAAAAATCGCAGACGGAGTAATCCGGCACGGTCAGCCGGACGCCTCCGGAGGGCGCTCCGCCGGAGGGCCGGGCCTCCTGCTGAACGGGGGTTGAAAATAAGTTATCCGCCATATCCGAGCCTCCTAAATCTTTTTGTAGATGCCGGCGTTTTCAAGCTTCTGGACCTTTTTCATCTCGTTTTTCGTGCGGGTGAGGCTTCCCACCACCTTGCCGCGGCTCTGCTCCTTCGCCTCCACAAAGCGGTAGAGGGGATTGAGCTGGTATTGCCGGGTGGTGGAGTCGTAGCCCAGCACCTCCACGATCTCCATGGTGCGGCGGCTCTTGTCCCGGAGCCTGGACAGGTGTATGATGATGTCCACCGCGGAGCCTATCTGCTGGCGTATGGCCTCCAGCGGCAGCCCCGCCGCGCCCTGGAGGACCATCGTCTCCAGGCGGCTCAGCATATCGTGGGTGGAGTTGGCGTGGCCGGTGGAGAGGGAGCCGTCGTGGCCGGTGTTCATGGCCTGGAGCATATCCAGGGCCTCCGCGCCGCGGACCTCGCCCACCACGATGCGGTCGGGCCGCATACGCAGGGCCGATTTGATGAGGTCCTTGATGGTGATGGCGCCGGAGCCGTCGGGCCCGGCGTTGCGCGTCTCCAGCCGGACCAGGTTCTGGATGTTCCTTATCTGGAGCTCCGCGGAGTCCTCGATGGTGATGATGCGCTCGTCGGCGGGGATGAAGTTGGAAAGGGCGTTCAAAAACGTGGTCTTTCCGCTTCCGGTACCGCCGCTGACGAAGATGTTGTATCTGGCCCGGACCAGCAGCTCCAGCACCTCCGCCACCTCCGGCGTTATGGAGCCGTAATTGATGAGCTTTTCCACCGTCATGGCCTCCTTGGGGAAGCGCCGGATGGTGACGATGGGGCCGTTTAAGGCGATGGGCGGCATGACCACGTTGACGCGGGAGCCGTCCTCCAGGCGCGTGTCCACGATGGGTTCGCTCTCGTTGACCTCGCGGCCGGCCTTGGAGACGAATTTGTTGATGATGGTGGCCAGCTCCCGGGCGCTCTCAAACTGGGCGTTCAGCTTTGTCAGCCGCCCGGCCTTTTCCACGAATATGTCCTTGTAGCCGTTGATCATGACCTCGGTGATGTCGGGGTCCGCGATGATCTGCCCCAGGACGCCCAGGCCCCGGATGGATTCAAAGACGGCGTCGATAACGCCCCGCTTCACCCGGAAATTCATGGCGGAGAGCTCCAGGTACGCCTCGGGGCTGTTGCTCCTGGCCCAGGCGATCTTCTCCTCAAGAAGACTCTCGATGAGCTTTATGATTTGGCTGTCGTCCAGATTTGTGAGATCCGGGTTGCGGTGCGCCTCTGTTTTGAGCTGCGCTATGAGCTCCGCGCGCGCGTTTTCAGTCATGCCGTCCCTCCTTCTTCTCCTGTCCGCTGACGATGCGATGATGGATGTGCTGTATTTTTATATGTATATGCGGGACGCGGCCCCGCGTCCGAATCAGAAATCGTTGTCAAGGCAGCTCGCGGAGAGCGTCTTGTAGACGGCTATGGGGTCCGCGGACTGCACCGTCGGGAGGCTCAGGACCCTCCCGGCCCCGCCGGCATCGGCCCTGGCGCCGCGGTTGGCGGCCAGGGTGAGCCGCCCGCGTATGACGGCGTAGAGGTCGTTTTGCGTGGTGAACTGCCGCCACTTGACCTCGCTGGCCCGGGTGGCGTCCAGCACGGCCACGATCCTGTCGGAGCGGTCGAATATGGCCCGGACCCGCTCGTCGCAGAAGCTGGAGAGGTCCACGATCACCTCGTCCATGCCCACGCGGCATGCGTCCAGGAGCCTCGTCAGGTCCTCCACGGTGAGGATATTCAGGTCGTCGTAGTTGTCGGGCCGGCAGTAGTAATATACGCCGGAGCCGCTGTCCTCCCGGCGGATGCTCTGGAGCAGCAGCTCCAGATTCACGTCCTTGTCCAGGCTCTCCAGCACGGTGCTCAGGCCCTTGTCGGCCCACTCGAAGTAGACATCGACACTGGAAAAAGCCTCCAGATCCAGATAGAGGGCCCTCTTCCCCATGGAGGAAGCCTTGGCGGCCAGGGCCACCGCGAAGGTGGTCTTTCCGCTGCCGCCGGCGGGGGACCAGACGGCCGTCACCCGGGCGGAGCTGGCGGAGGCGCGGCCGGGGTCGCCAAAGGCGGAATAGAGCTCCAGCACCTGGCCGGTGATGCTGGAGATTCGCTGGTATTTCCGGATGCTCTTCACGTCGGGGGCGATCTCCGGAAGCTGCTCCTCCTCCAAAACGACGAGCAGCTTGATCCTCCCCCGGAGCTTGACCATGCTCTCCGCCATGTCCGCGGTGAAAAGCGCCACGTCAAAGCTCCCCGCCGAGCAGCGGCTCCCCAGCTCCGCCGGGGAATAGCAGGTCGTCACCTCAAAGGTGTCGGTGTATTTTTCCGAAACGACCTCCGACAGTTGATCGGCGTATGGGGCGTCGTCCGTCGCGATAAGTAATCTGATTTTCATACTGTTGCCTCCCGTTTTATTTTTGAAGCAGGATCGCCATTGAGATATTGTCGTTCTCCCCGCGCTCCACGGCCAGCTTCAGAAGCCGCTTTATCGTTTTCCTGATGGTGTGCCGCCGGGCCCTGCGCAGCTCGGCCAGTATAGTCTCCACGTCGAGGCACCGGTAGAGCCCGTCCGAGCAGAGCATGAAGGACATGCCGCCTACCTCCCCCTCGTCGTAAAAGGGCCTGACGTCGGGCTTCCGGCCGATGTAGGAGGTGAGCTTGCCGCCCTCCGTCTGGTCCACGGTCATCTGCCGCAGCCCCGCGCCGTCAAAGGCGTATATCCGGCTGTCGCCCAGATGGACGATGTAGTACCGGTCCTCCGCCACGATGATGGCGGAGACGGTGGACGCGGTGTTGAGGCCCCTGGCCGCGGCCTCGCCGATGACCGACTGATTTATGGAGATTATCGCCTCTAAAAGATTGAGCCCCAGGCGCCGGACGTCCTCCAGCCCGTCGAACCAGCGGCTCAAAAGCCGCACGGCCAGGGACGACGCCTCGCCGCCGTCCCGGAGGCTCCCGACGCCGTCGCAGACCGCGGCAAAAACGGCGGGCACGCCGCCGATACGCCCCTCCTTCACCAGGACGCAGTCCATATTGCTGCTTCTGCGGTTTTTGATGCTGTAGGCATCGGAAAACCATCTCTTCTTACTGCTCATAACGCCGCTCCACACCGCGTCCGGGGCGGAGGACCGGCCGCGCATGAAAGGCCGCCCTCCGGCACACGGAAAAATACGCTCCCCAAACAGCGGGGATACAGAATCATATTCCGGAATACCCGATGGATTGCGTGTAATGCTAATGAGTATTATACTAAGATACGTCAAATTTATCAAGATAAATGGAGAAAAATATGTATATTTTTTTAACGCGGTCGAATCCCATCGACTGGACCAAGCCGCGAATCTCCAAATATCACCAGTTGAATATTGCCGCGCGTTTGGCGGATACTAATTCCTGTCGATACAAATAGAGACAGGAGGACTTCAAAAAATGAAGGCTACAGGCATAGTTCGCAGAATCGACGACCTCGGCAGAGTCGTCATCCCCAAAGAGATCCGCCGCACCATGCGCATCCGCGACGGCGACCCGTCGCTGACAGCATTGACACCGTGGGAGCGGTTCTGCCTGGGGATGTTGAACTTCGCGGAGAGAGCGGGAGTAAGGGATACATAAGAACAGCCGCACCGCAACCGGAACGCCTTGCGGTATGACGCCGGACGTACTATAATAAGGGAAAACGGCACCTTTTTTTGCCGGGAAAGAGGCGTATGTGTATGACAGGAAAGCTGCGGACCAAATGGCTCCGACTCTATGAATGCGCGGCCCGCATCGGGGCGCTGGACCCCTGGGAGATATTCGGCGAGGCGGACAAGTTCCTGTATAGGTGGAAGGCGAAGGAAAAGGACCTTTTCTTTTCCTTCATCGCCGAGTCGGCGGGCCGATTCGGCATCGCCTGCTACGACGGCGAGGCGAACTACGCCCGCGCCAGAAGGCGTCTCACTGCCCGGAACGACAAGCAGGAACCAACCTTCGTACTCCAGGACGCCTATATATGTCTCTGGGGGAACCGGGAGGATCTGAGCCGCCCCACCTATGAGCTCATCAAGGAGCTGGGCCTCTCCTTCCGGGGCAAGGGGGCGTGGCTGTATTTCCAGCGGTATGAGACGGGCTATGAGCCGGTCCTGCCCGGTGAGCGGGACCTGGACCTGATGATCGAGGCCTTCGGGAACCTTTATATGATGGTCCGCGCCGTGCGGGAGGACTTATTGGACCCGCAGTTTGACCGGGGCTTCACCCTGACCCGGTGGTACGACCCCAAGGCCAGGCTCTACTACACCCATCCCTTCCGCACACCGGAGCCGAAGGCGCCGGAAAAGGTGGTCAAATTCCGGCCGGACCCGCGTTTTGACGACCTGCTGAAGACGCCCGTCAGAAGCTCCGTTTGGGAGCTGGACTGGTCGTATATGCCGACGCTTACGAGGGACGACGATAGATATGTGTTCCCGCGTATTGTGCTGTGCGTGGACCAGGACAGCGGCCTTGTACTCTTCCACGAGATGCTTGCCCCCGCGGACGACGCCGTCAACGCGGTGGCTGACGACCTGTGCGCCGCCATGACAGAGCTCGGCAGGCCCGCCTCCATCGCCCTCTGCGACGACGGTTTGAAAGCCATCGTGGAGGACCTCTGCCTCAAGGCCGGGGTCAAACTGACGGTCAAAAAGCGCCTCCCCGCCCTGAATGCCGCCCGGGACGAGCTTCTCAAAATGCTGTGATTTCCGCCCCACCGCGAAACACCCGGCCGAACATTGTGTTTAGCCGGGTGTTTCGTTGTCTCATCAGAGGCTGCTCATGTAGTCCTTTATGGCGTCCTAAAGATGGATAGGAGAAAGGGCGGTACGGGTGAAGAGTTCCGCGGCGGCTTCGGCGATCTTGTGGTCGTCAGGGAATTCTTTAGATTCATGCAGGGGTCATTTTCAAGCCCTTTGCCAGAAAGTCTATGTGGTCCGCGTTGGGGTTGCATCTTACCGCGAGAAGGTTTTGAAGGGTCGCATGTCCAATTCCCAACTCCAGTATCTTGGGAGATGCCCTCATCAGAGGAATTTTTCTCCCGGCAGAACGCCCCCGCAAACCCGAATTCCAAAAAATTGAGCGCAGAGCGACATTCGGTTTCATCTGCCTTATAAAGCAAAAAAGAGAGCCAGTTTCCCGGCTCTCTCAAGTATGCGTCCGCAAACGCATACCCCCAATTAGTAAATATATTATACCGCATCAATAGGATATGCAAGACTTAAATGTCTTTTCCGAAGTCTCTCTGATACAGCCCCCCAAGATACCCCCAAGATACCTACCAAGATGCCATACAGGATACCGTACAAGATGTTAACACAACCATCAGTACCCCCAGCTTCCACGCTGATCTACGTTGCCCGCAAACTGCGTTCACTCCAGTGGCAGACCCTGAGTGGTCATGAGTGATGATGGTCAAACGCTCACCGTCGTACATCATAAAGGCCTCGCGGAAAAACGCGAAATAATATACCCCTCCGGCTTGAGAACGGCTTACTCCTCGTGATTTGAGGCCTGACCACTTTGTTTTGTCCCTCCGGAGGCTCAACACCTTAAGGTGGCGCGAGTCGAATCTGCGTTGGTTTCTGGCGGCGGATTTGTGCCCGTGCGGGCGTAAAAGGTTCTTTCTCCGGTCTTTCGCATCTTCTGTCAGCCCAGAAGGTCGCTGTAGAGGTCCTCGGGGTAGGCGCCCTCCGCGATCAGCCGCTTGAAATTGTCCGTGACGGATAAAAGGTCCTCCCTGTATGTGACCCCGTACCACCTGTCGCCGGTCCTCAGCATTTTCACCGTGACCTGTCCCGTGCGCAGAAGGCCGCCGATGTGGTTGGGGAGCAGATATTCCGCTTTCAGGGGGTCCCGCGGGACCTCTTCCCGGAAGAAATCCGCAAAGCCCTTTTCCAGGAGGTCCAGATACGCCGGGGCCTGTCCCTCCCTGGCCGGGAAGCCCCAGAAGTTCATGGAGACGTAAGCGTCCGGGTCCAGCTCCTCGCCCCCGGCGGCGATGCCGGATGCCGTTTTGACGATGTCTCGCGTCTCCACCACATCGCAGATATGCCCGTGGCCCGGGTGGAGCTTGCATATACCTCTTGTGACGCCGCCGTTGTCGGAAAGGGTGTTCTTCAGGATAAACCCCGCCATGCCTATGGCGGTGGCGTCATGGTCCAGAGTAAGCCAGTCGTGGAGCTTCCGAAAGGCCTCCTTGCCGTAATAATCGTCCGCGTTGACGACGGCGAAGGGGCCGCGCAGAAGGTTCTTCGCCGCGAGGACGGCCTGTCCCGTGCCCCAGGGCTTGACGCGGCCCTCGGGGACGCCAAAGCCCTCGGGGACGGCTGTCAGCGATTGGAAGGCGTAGCGGATCTCCACGCCCAGGGCGCGGCATACACGCTCCACCCGCTCCCCTATCCGCTCCCGGAAGTCTGCCTCGATGTCCCGGCGGATGACGAAGACGATCTCATTGAAGCCCGCCTTGACGGCGTCGTGTACGGAATAGTCGATGATCAGCTCTCCGCGCGTTCCCACCGGCTCCAACTGCTTGATGCCCTGCGCGTACCGCGACCCGATGCCCGCGGCCATGATGAGCAAAGTGGTCTTTCTCATATCTCTCTCCCAAATGTGTAATAATCTCAGCGGCGTTTTTTATGCCTTGGGCTCCTTCGGGGGCGCGTCGATCTGGAACTTCTGGTAGTTCTGGATAATCTGGTTGAGCAGGCCCACGATCCGCGTCTCCTCCTTGGAGACGAAAGCGAAGGCGATCATCACGCCCATGGAGGTGAGGGTCTGCAAAAAGACCGAGGTAATGAACATTTGCAGCACCGTGTCCGGGACGTCCACCGGGATGGAGTGGATGGCGTCCAGAAGGATGAAGACCACCAGGGCCGCGTACTCTAAGATAAGCAAAACGGAGAAGAGCTTCGCGAACTGCTTGCGCAGCGCCACCTTGTCCCGCTGCTGGTCGGCTAAGTGCTTCTGCGACACCGTGATGATCTTGTCCGCCACCATCTGGTAGCCCCGGTTGGACTCAAACTCCGTCTGGATACGGCTGCGGACATCGGGGATGTCCATCCTCTTCAGGGACGCCATGTCCAACTGCTCCCGGGGAATCTGAAAAGCGGAGCCCGTGTTGACGGGATGGGCCTTCGCGTGCTCCTTGGCCGGGGCCTCAGCGCTCACGGGCGCCGTCGGCTCAGCCGTCTCAGGGACTTTGTCTATTGTCGCGTTTTCTGCCATTTTCTACGCTCCTATCATCATTCGTGAGATCACCGCGTCCTTCGTCAGCCCGAAGAAGGCGGCGGCGTCCCGGATATCCTCCAGCTCCCTCATCACCCGGTAAAACTGCCGGTCCGGCATCAGCACCCGCAGGGCGAAGATGTTGGCCACCTGCTCCCGCATTAAATAGTAGTCGTTCTCCAGCTCCTCCTCGGTGATGCCGGACAGGTCGTAATTGATGTGGGTGCTCACGTGGAAGTTGTCCGGATCAAGCTGGGCGTCCGGCGGCAGCGTCACCAGGTGCCCGATCTGCTGCATCAGGGAGAAGCGCTGAAAGGTTTCTGGCATGTCGCTGTTCAGGATGATGGAGGCGGAATTGGGCTTGCCGTCAAACTCGATGCGCATCATGGCCCCGCAGTCCTTCATGGAGGCGTTGGCGGACTTGACCTTCTGGAAGGACATGGTGTAGAGCTCAATGACCGGACAGTATTTCTCCCGCACGTAAGCTACAATCAGGTTCGTGTCGATCATCTGGTTTGGCGCGTAGGGCACGCTGCGAAGGATCTCGTCGGACCGGTCGTAGGCGATCTTCAGGTTTTCGTTGCAAATAAAACTCATACCGCTTTGTCTCTCCTTGATAGCTTCGGCGGGCGCGGGCACAGGCCCGGCCCGCCGAAGAATCTGTCATTTTATTGGATGAGCATGGCGAAATTGGCCGCTTGGGCGGTCTGCTCGCCGCCGGCGTAGTAGTCCAGGCCCAGAGCGTACTCCCCGCCGCCCTCCAACGTCCGGACGCCGTGGAGCTGGATGTACTCGCAGGTGGTGGAGTCCAGCTCCGGGGAGGGGCGGTAGTGGATATACCGCCCGGACCGGGTGCGGAAGAAGACCTCCGCGTGGCCCACACCGGCCACCAAACCCACGGGGCCCCAGGCGTGGAGGAACATATGCTCAATCTGGGCGCGGATACGCTCCGCGTCCGCCCAGGTCCGGAAGTCCATGGGGGTGTACACCACGCCCATCCGACCCAGCTCGAAGGTCCGGGCCAGATAGCTGTGGATCTGGTACTCGTTGGGGGCGCTGGCGTTCAGGTCCCCGTGCAGGCTGTTCCACAGGTCCTCCACGGAGCTGTCCGCCGGGGCCACATAGCCGAGGTTGGCAAGGACCGTGTGGATGGAGCAGGGAAAGCAGGACTGCTGGTACTTCATGAGCTTATACACGAATTCCTGGTCAAAGCGGTACCAGGCCCCGCTGTAATAGGGATAAGGATGAGGATACATTACGGTCCCCCTTACTCGATGAGCATGGCGAAGATGGCCGCCTGGGCAGTCTCCTCGTCGCCGGCGTAGTAGTCGATGCCCAGGGCGAAGTCCCCCTCGCCCTCTAAGGTCCGCAGGCCGCGTATGAGGATGTACTCGCAGGTGACGGAGTCGTGCTCCGGGGACGGGCGGTAGTGGATGTATCGCCCGAACTTCGTGCGGAAGAAGACCTCCGCGTGGCCCACGCCGGCCACCAGGCCCACCGGTCCCGTGGCGCGCAGGAACTTCTGCTCGATTTCCGCCCGGATGCGGTCCGTGTCCTCCCTGGTCTTGAAGTCCATGGGCGTATACACCACGCCCTTCTTGCCCAGCTCGAAGGTCTGCGCCAGGTAGCTGTGAATCTGCTCCTCGTTGGGGGCGCTGGCGTTCAGGTCCCCGTGGAGCCGGTTCCACAGGTCCTCCACCGTGCTGTCCGAGGCGGGCAGATAGCCGAGGTTTGCCAGAATCGTGTGGATGGAGCAGGGGAAGCAGGACTGCTGGTACTTCATGAGCTTGTAGAAGAAATACTGGTCGAAGCGGTACCACTCGCCAAGGCTCTTGTCCATGGGCACACCGGGCAGGGCGGTGACGCCGGGCAGGCCCAGAGGCTCGTCCACATCCGCCGGGGTCGCGGACAGGGAGTCCGCCATCTTGGAGGCCTCGCCCATCAGCTGCTGGGCCTGAGCCGGGGAGATGCTGCCCTGCTGCTGCTTGCGCTGGATGTTCTTCTGGATGCGGTCCAGCTTCTTCCGCAGCGATGTCAGGGACGCGTCCGGTCCCGCGCCGCGCACCGGGCCCCTCCCGAGGATGTCGTCGAAGGTGATCATGTTGTCCAGCATGTCGCTCAAATCCGGGTTGAAGGGCCCCAGATCGCCGTAGGGGTTGGTGTCGTCGGGCGGGTACTTGGGCGTCGGGTGGTCCTTGAGCCACTGGTCCAGGTTGCCCCGGGCCGTTGTCTCCTGGGGCGTTCCGGGCATGAAGGAGTTGGCGTCCATAGCCGGGTCGCCCGCGGCGCTGCCCAGGAGCGGCATGGCCCGGGGCGCGGCCTCGTAGTCCTGAGAAGGCGTGGCGGGCACGGAGGAGCTGTCGTCAAAGCCGGGGCCGAAGGAGTCCATACCGCCCATGTTGTCCGAGGGGTTCATCACATACCAGGGCCCCAGGGTCCAGCCGAAGCAGCCGATCTTCCGTTCACCCACCGGGGCCAGAATCTTATCCATGACCACCCACCAGTTGTCCCAGAGCAGGCCCGTCTCCTCCAGGATGCGCACGTGGATGTTCCGCACGTTGGCCGGCAGGAGGATCTCCGTCTGGAAGAGCACCGCCCGCCAGACGCCGCTGCCGCTCCAGTGCTTCTGCGTTATGATGGTGTTGCCGCTCTGGTCAAAGGTGACCTCCTCCCAGTCCACATAGAAGATGGCCACATAGGCGCCGCCGTGGTAGAGCTTCAGGGTGCTGGAGGTGAACTCCTGGGAATCGGTGGTTATATATTCAGTATTGCCCTGGATGTGGGCAATGGCGTTGTCTTTTAAGAAAGTAGTGGTGTACACAAGGGGCATGGCCGGATTCTGGCCCGTCAGCTCCAGATTCGTCTGGATGAGCTCGTTGACCTGCTCTAAGATGTTGTCCTCGTTGAGGTTGCCGTTGATGAAGACGGGCTTGCCGCCCACGGTGATGACGGTGCAGTTGATCTGCTTGTTGAGGTTTCTGGTCTTGATGTCGTCTTTGGTGGTGACGGTGCCTTTCTGGAACTCCAGGGAGCCGTCAAGATGGGTCTTCAGCTCCGTGGAGCTCATGTTGGAGGTCAGGAGGACATAGACCTCCCGGCCGTACTGGACGTTCTGCACGTAGGCGGGCGGATTCTGGGCGTTGATCTTCCCGTCCAGGTCCTTCCAGGCGACAGTCTCGTCGAAGATGTCCGCCGGATGCACCGGCTGTTCCACGGAGACGGTGTAGAAGATCTGGCGGAACATGACAAGGTATGCCGACGTCTCCTGCTTGGAGATGGAGTCGAAGTTGAGGCCCAGTTTGCCCTTGAGATAGGACACATCCACGCCGAACTGCAGGGCCATTTCGCTCTCGTTATACAGGATGTTCCGCTTGAATTCCGTGTTGGCGGCGATGGTGAAGGTCTGGGATTTCGTATTCAGCCAGTGGTTGATGAGCTTATTGATACCGGCGCTGACGCCGGCGTAATCCATGGTTTCGGGGACGATGCTGTTGTCGTCGGTGAGGCCGGGGAGGTCTATGGTGAGCTTGCGGGGCGCCTTGGGCACCACCAGCGGGTCGGGAACGCCCTCCACAAGCTTCTGGTTGGCCAGCAGCAGCGCGCCGGGGTAGGTGATGTCCCGCCTGGCGTTGGGAACGGCAATATCAAAGGAGCCGCTGACCGTGTGCTTGGTCTTGGTGACCACGACAAACTTCTGCGGTGTCAGCTCGCCGGTGCGGGGAATGAAGCTGGTGATGCTGCTGCCAGGAAACGCCAGTATCTCTTCCGGCCGGTAGCTGAGAGCGCCGATCTGCTGGTTGATCTTCTGAGCGTTGGGTCCAGTGTTGATGATTGCCATAGTTTCACGTTCCTTTCATTTGTATAGTCGTATTTTTTGTAGATGGACAATATCTGAAATTGGCAAAAGGCCAAGTTCATACGTTTATTTTTGGGACCGGCCGCGCTTTGCTTTCCGAGACGCATACAGGTGAACCGCAAGACATACTACAGCCACCCCCACGACGGCCCCGAGAACATTCAGCCCCGTCTCACTCCAAGTCAAATGCCGCCCCGGCACAACCAGCTTCCCCACCTCCGCCAACACTGCGATGACGGTGCAGGATATGGCCGCAATCCAGAACGCTCTTTTCCACTTGCTCCGTGGCAGGCTTATATAAAGTGCGCTGGAAGTTAAAAGCCCATTGACAAAGAACATACCGAAGTGGGCAAACAACCGCAGACCCGCATGGAATTGCTGGGCGTCGGGTCTGATGCCCAGCTTATTTGGCAACTCCAGAAGAAGCTGAGCAACCTGCTGGCTGAATCCAACGGTCTCCTCACCAGTTTGCCACGAAAGATAAAAGCAGAACAAGAGCCACATCAACGACAGAAACCACAATGATATGGTAGCCAATATGTACTTCTTGTTTTGCAAGAGATAATCACCGCCTATCAATTGTCAATACATCGAATGAACATTTGCTCATTTTGTTCTGTTCCATTGAACAGTTAGTATTGCTGAGCATTCCTTGTTACTACAATACGCTATCACGAACATTCCCATTAAGAATGGTGTTGAAAATGGTTCAACAAGTGTGGCAATACACCACCCCAAAAAAGCAATCGCTATAATTTTACTCTCCATGGTGTTACGATACCGATAAATTCGCTTACCACCTACTACGACAATAGTAACCCAAATGATAAGATTGATTATGCCACCCTCATATAGTATTTCCAACAAAAGATTATGTGCATGCATTGCCCAATTGAACCCATTCTCCAATTCTCTGGAAGTTGAATCAACAAGCCCATGGCCAAACAATGGGGCTTTCATAATCAACTCCCAAGCTCTGTCCCACAAGTCTATTCGTGCAAGAAGCGAGGCCCATTTTCTTAAAACATCATCAATTAACCATTGAAAAAGGTTTTGGAGCTTTAATATCACTATAAAAAAGAAAAAGAAAAGGTGTATCGACCAGTATGTATAGTAATTAAAAAGCATAGTTTTATTTTTAAATATAATGTACGCAAGTGCCATACAGATCAAGGACACCAATACTCCACCCGACCATACAAGTAAAGCCGATGCGATTATAGTAGCAGTCAACAGATAAGTGCGTATCCGTTTACCAGTGGTTTTATAATATAGCCAAGCAAACAGTAAAGCCGGAATATAATACTGTGTATGATTATTATAATAACCCAAAAACCAATTGCGCCCATTCACAAAAAGGTTGCCACTTGTTAAATACATTCCCTCCGGATACAGCAGTTCAGAAACTAAATTAATATAAATCGCCAGTTCAAAACAAAATAGCTGTGATGATAAGAACACTTCTCTGTTGTACGTCATACGATCATAAAGCAACACCACGCTTAGCACGGAAAAAGCCGAAACTGCGCAGCCATATACCTCCATACCATTTACTGCTGTAACAAGGAAAAGGTATACCTGATGTATAATCAAGAGTAATGTAATAGTCGATATTCTCTTCCTGACAAGCAGTAACCGTGCCAGAATAATCGCAAAAGAAACGATGCGCCAGAGATTAAAAATTGCATCCAATATAGGAATTTGGTTAAAAAATGCAGTTTTCATATGCGGAAGCGTCAAGAAAACTAACATAAGCCATAATACGGCATTCTTTTTTTTATGCTCAAAATGTGACTATTCTTAGGCCCACCCATTCAGATTGTTCAGCCCCTTTTGCGTTTTGCTTTATTAAGAATTTTTTGAAGCGCCTCAAGAAAGTAATTATTCCTCATCAAAATAAGAATCAGAAAATAGCACACTGAGGACGATGCTATTATTACAAGCATTTCGATCAAATAGTGCGTGTGCCATTCCTTTACAATTATTGCAATCAAGGGGATAGGGAGAACACCTAACCAATACTGATAATAAGTAACCGCTCAATAACCTCCCGCCTCCCAAAAGGCCCCCAGGTGTGAGATAATAAGCTCAAAAACTGCAATTGCA
>CANROF010000032.1 GCA_947632155.1 uncultured Oscillospiraceae bacterium | reverse complement strand
GAACTCAAAAACCACATCGCCGATCTCCAAACTTTCATCAAAAAACTCTGGAAATCTTCCCTGCAATGGACTATAATGTGTGTCGGTATGGTTTTTTCTCATAAAATAATTATACCAAAAAAGGAAGAGAGTTACCAGGGGGGCCTTGGTAACTCTCTTCCTTTTTTACGGGACTTTTTTCACAGCCCCTTTTTATGCTTTATAAGCTCTTCTTTATCTCATTTATCGCGTTTTTCTCAAGTCTCGATACCTGGGCCTGGCTGATGCCTACCTCGGCGGCCACCTGCATCTGGGTCTTGCCCTCGTAAAAGCGCAGGGCCAGGATGCGCTTTTCCCGGTCGGTGAGGCGCTCGATGGCCTCGGTGAGGGCTATCTGCTCCAGCCACGCCTCGTCGGTGTTTTTCGTGTCGCCGATCTGGTCCATGCCGCACACGGCGTCGCCCGTCTCGGAGTAGATGGGCTCGTATAGGCTCACCGGGTCCACCACCGCGTCCATGGCGATGACCACGTCCTCCCGCTTGAGGCCGAGGTGCGCGGCGATCTCGTCCACCGTGGGCTCCCGCTGCGTCTCCAGCGTCAGCTTTTCCCGGGCCTGGAGGATCTTGTAGGCCGTGTCCCGGATGCTGCGGCTGACCCGCAGAGGCGAGTTGTCCCGGAGAAAGCGGCGTATCTCGCCGATGATCATGGGCACGCCGTAGGTGGAGAACATGACGCCCATGTCCATGTTGAAGTTGTCGATGGCCTTGATGAGGCCGATACAGCCCACCTGGAAAATGTCGTCGGCGTTCTCGCCCCGGCCCATGAACTTCTGGATGACGGACAGCACCAGCCGCAGGTTGCCGCTGATCAGGAGCTCCCGGGCCTCCGAGTCCCCGGCGCGGGCCCGGCGCAGGAGCTCCATCGTCTCCTCGTTTTTCAGCACCGGAAGCTTCGACGTGTTTATGCCGCAAATCTCGACCTTGCCCTGCACCAGAAAGCGCCCCCCGTTTGAACCTTTGTTGACGAGGGTAGTATTTCCGGCCGGGGCCGATTTTATAACCGCCGGAAAGGACATGGACGGGCGGAGAAGCCAATGTGGTATATTGTAAAATGAATCAATATGGGTTTATAATATTAGTATCAAACCCAATTTTACGGGAGGCGGGAAGATGGAGTGCGAAAAATGTCCCTGCGGGGCCGAGGCCGGGGCGTGCCCGGGCGCCGGGGGCGCCTGCGACCGGCTGGGCCACGCCCTGCCGCCGGGCACGGTGCTCCACTCCCGGTATCTCATCGGCCGGGTCCTTGGGGAGGGCGGCTTTGGCATCACCTACATGGGCTTTGACAGGACGCTCCGCAGCCGCGTGGCGGTGAAGGAGTATTTTCCGCCGGACAGGGCCAGCCGCGAGAGCGAAAAGACGTTGGAGCTCCGGGGCTTTTCCGGCGGCTCCGGGCCGCTTTTCGAGTCGGGAAAGGAGAAATTCCTGCGGGAGGCCCGGGTCATGGCCCGGGTGATGCGCACGCCCAACATCGTGGGCGTCCGGGACTACTTCGAGGAGAACAACACCGCCTATATCGTCATGGACTACTTGGACGGCGTGACCTTCCGGGAGCTTGCCGGGAGCCGCGGCGGGAAGCTTCCCGCGGGGGAGCTCTTGGAGCTCCTGCGGCCGCTGTTTCCGGCGCTGGCCCACATGCACGCCCAGGGGCTCATCCACCGGGACATAAACCCGGAGAACCTGATGCTGTCGGAGGGCAAGGTCTGCCTTCTTGATTTCGGCTGCGCCCGGGAGAACGCCGAGGGCGACGCCACCATGACCGTGACGCTGCGCCACGGCTACGCGCCCATCGAGCAGTACCAGCCCTCCGGCGACGGCCAGGGGCCCTGGACGGACGTGTACGCCCTGGCGGCCACGATCTACTACTGCCTCACCGGCGTGCCCCCGGTCCAGGCCATGGACAGGCTGCTGGAGGACGGCCTTGTGCCGCCCAACAGGCTGGGCGCGGACCTCACCGAGGGCCAGGAGCGGGCGCTTTTGCGGGCTATGCGCGTTTTGCCGAAGCGCCGCACGCGCTCGGTGGAGGAGTTTTACGACGAGCTCTACCGGGACTGTGACAAAAAACGAAAGCCCGGGAAAAAGCGGCGGGGGGCGCTTATCGCCGCCGGACTCGCCGCAGCGGCCGCGATAGCCGCCGCGGCGCCCTTGGCCGTTCATTTTGCCCGGGGGAGCCGGTCCCCCGCCGCCACCGGGGCAGAAACGCCGGCGGACCCCGGCGCCTTTGACGGCGCGGCGGAGGTCCGGGACACGGAGGGCTTTCTCTTGGCGCTGGAGGACGACATGGTCCCGGCGCTCACCGTGCCCGGGGACGCGCACATCGTCCTTGAGAGGACCGAGGGGCCGGTGTACCTGGACAAGCCCATGCGGGTGGAGAGCGGCGGGTCCTTTGTGTGTAAACCCTGCATGTGGTGCTCGTCCCAGATTTTAGTAGAGCCCGGCGGGGCCCTCACCGAGAGCATGCTGACCGTGGACGGCGGCCGCCTCACTCTGGGCGGGCGCTGCTGGGGCTCGGTGTGTACGCAAAACGGCGGCGTGCTGGACGTTCTCCCGGGCGCGGAGCCCCACACCGAGGTCCTGTGGCTGGAGAGCGCGGGGGACCTTCGCGACCCGGAGGGCCTGGTGGCGCGGCGGGACTTTCTGGAGGGCGTCACCGACCCGGAGGGGGCGCTCCGGGTCGCGGCGGAGGCCGCCACCTTAGAGGAGCTCAAAACAGCCGCCGCCGCGGGCCGCCCCGTGGTGCTGACGGCCTCCGTCACGCTGGACGGGAGCCTCCGCTTCACCTCGCCCCTGATGATCTCCCCGGGCGTGACCCTGCGGACGGCGGGCTTCCGGGTGCGGAGCACCGGCGCCGTGGTCATCGAGGGGCTTTTGGACGGCGCCCTCGAGCTGGGCGACGGCGCGACGCTGGTGAACAGGAGCCGCACGCGCCTTGACCTCACCCACAGCGTGCCGTACTCGGCGAAGGTCCTGAATTTTGGGGACCTGACGGTGGGCTCCGGGCATCTCCGGGACGCTTTGATCGTGAACATGGGTATCCTCACCGTGGAGAACGCCGGCGGGGAGCCGTTCTGCATGACCTACGGCTCCATATACGCCTACGGCCAGACGCGGGTCCTCTCCGGCAGCCGCCTTACGCTGGAGGGCAGCGCTTTCATGCTCTGCGACGGCGTGGTGGAGGTGGAGGAGGACGCGGCGGTGGAGAACCGGGCCTATATGGAGATTCCCGGAAAGCTCACGCTGATGGGGGACATCCTGAGCGACGGCGGGGGCGTCTGCGTCAAAAGCGGCGATATTGTGAGCCGCGGCGGCAGAATCCGCGGCGCGGTGGTGCAGGTGGACGGCTATACGGTTTTTGACGGCCGGAATGTCCTGGGGGAGGACTGCACCGTCATCAACGCCCGCCCCAGGGACCCGGAGCCCGTCCGGGTGACCTCCGCCGGGGAGCTGATGGCGGAGCTGGAGCGCCCCTCCCGCGCGCCCATCGCCCTGTGCGGGGACATGGAGGTGGGGGACCTGACCGTCACCCGGGACCTCTACCTCGTCACCGGGACGGTGACGGCGGGGCATCTCACCCTGTCCGGCGGGGTGCTGGACACCTCGGAGGAGCCGGACCTGCCGCCGGGGCATCTCCGGGCGGAGATTCTGACCGTGGAGGACGGCGGGATCCTTCAAAACACGGACGGCGCCGTGACGCTCTCAAAGCGGCTGGAGCTTGCGGGCTCCGGGGCCCTGGTGATGGGCCCCGTGGAGCTTTCGGAGGGGGAGATCGTGCTGGAGGGCGGCTCGTGCCTTATAAATTCCAGCTACATCACCGGCTGCGCCTCCCTGACGCTCAGGGACGGGTCCGTATTTTTCGACAGGATAAGCTCCACCGTCACCGCCGTCACCGCCCTGGACGCCTCCGGCGGGGAGTATATCGGCCTTATGGAGTGGATTCGTTGAATATTTGCATTCTCCCTCTTGACAGGTGAATATTAATATGATATCATTCTGATATCAACAAAATTTACCTGGGGAGGGAAATCTATGAATACAGATATTCAGGAAAAAGAGCTCCGGCCCATGTCCGGGGGACTTATGCTGCTGGTGCTGCTTATAGGCTCCGCGGCGGGCCTGGCGGCCGTGATCTGCGGCGCTGTCCTGGCAAGCGTGGGCGAGACGGCGGGAGTTTTCATGGTGGTGGCGGGGCTTCTGGCGCTGCTCATCTGCCCCATACTGATGGCCGGGCTCAAAATCGTGAAGCCCAACGAGGCCCGGGTCTTCACCCTCTTCGGCAAATACTACGGCACGGTGAAAAAGAGCGGGTTTTACTACGTAAACCCCTTTGCCACCTCCTTCAGCCCCGCCTACAACGCGGCCTACAGCGCCGCCCAGGCCAAATCGAAGGAGCTTGCCGCCGAGGGCAAGACCGGCACAGTCTCCGTGGGCGTGGGCAAGGGCATCAGCCTCAAGACCCAGACCCTGGACAACCGCCGCCAGAAAGTCAACGACGTCCTGGGCAACCCCATCATCATCGGCGCGGTGGTGATCTGGCACGTGGAGAACCCCACCTTAGCGGCCTTCGCCGTGGAAAATTATCAGGAATTTTTGAACATCCAGACCGACTCCACCATCCGCAACATCGCCCGGCTCTACCCCTACGACATCTTTGACGACGACGATGACGACGACGGCGTGAAGGAGAAGACCCTGCGCTCCTCCGCCATCGAGATCGCCGACATGATGCGCGAGGAGCTGCAAAAGCGCGTGATCTCCGCCGGCCTTGCCATCGAGGAGGTCCGCATCACGCACCTGGCCTACGCCGAGGAGATCGCCGCCGCCATGCTCCAGCGCCAGCAGGCCGTGGCCATCATCGCCGCCCGGCAGAAGATCGTGGACGGCGCCGTGGGCATGGTGAAAATGGCCATCGACCGCCTGAACGAGGACGACGTTGTGGTCCTGGACGAGGAGCGCAAGGCCGCCATGGTGTCCAATCTTCTTGTGGTGCTGTGCGGCAACAAGGACGCCCAGCCCATCGTCAACTCCGGGAGCATCTACTGATGGACCCCGAGACTCGCGAAAACGCCCTGCGGGAGCGCCTTGCGCGAATCGAGGCCCTGGAGCGGGAGCTGAAGGCCAGGGAGGGGGCCAAAAAGCAGGTGCCCCTCCGGCTGTCCTCCACCCTCTGGAACGAGATCGCCGCCTGGGCGGAGGAGGACTTCCGCTCCGTCAACGGCCAGATCGAGTACATCCTCACCGAGGCAGTAAAGAGGCGAAAGGGGAGAGAATGAGTGTCAGGGGCCGATGACCCCATCGGCCTATCCCTGTTTTTCGCGCCGCACCCCAATAAGGCTGAGGGCCGCCATGTGGCGGCCCTTTCTTTATGGACAGACCCACTCCGGTTTACGGGGTGGGTCTTTGGTATGCAAAAGGCGGTGCAGGCACAAAATAAAACAGAATAAAATAAATGTTCACTTGATTTGCATGAAAAATGGAAAAAATATAAGGATAAACCAAGGATAAAAGTCCCAAATAATAGAGCGCGGGGCGAAAAATACCGCTTTTTAGGACCGCTGCCTGAATTTGTTACGCAAAAAAACGCCTTTAATTTCACAGATTGGGTTGCAAAATGATTTATCTTGTGATAAGATGTATCAGCGTTTACGGGTTTACCCCACGGCGTCCCTTTTTGTCTTAAACTTACACATAATTTTTATTCTGTCTATAAGCAGGACAAGCCAATGAAGATGAAGATTCAAAAAAGCCGGCGGCCCAGCGTGAATGTTCCGAAGGTCATCGTGTGCGCTGTGGCCATATATGCCCTCCTGGTGGTGCTGATGTACTGGCTGATGGGGGAACAGCTCCATTTGCGGGAGTCGCGAGGTAATTTTGAGATGCCCGCGGCCGAGGCGGGGACGGTGGAGCTTTGCCAGGGGGCCGTGGTGGAGCAGAGCTTTACTGTGAAGATTCAGCGGCTCCAATCCGTTTCCGTCCAGTGGGGGACGTACTACCGGCCCAACGCCGGGACGATGACCATGGAGTTGTACAACACACTGGACGGGTCGCTGGTCGTGTCAGAGAGCTTCGACGCGGCGGCCATCCCAGAGGGTGGACTTACCACCATGACCCTGGAGACACCCGTTGAGACGGTTTACAATGTACCGCTGCTTTTGCGGATATGGTCGGATTCCCTGCCCGGCAGCGCCGCCTCGCCGCTGATGTCCGTGTCGGCGAGGGAGGACGGGTATTCGCTCTCTCTTAACGGCGTCCCTACGGACGGCGTTCTGTGCTTCTCCGTCACCGGGGAGGACTACATATGGACGGGGCTGCACTACTGGGAGTTCGCGGCGGGGTTTGGCGTCCTCCTGATTTTAGCGGGGCTGCTTGTCTGGCTGCGGTGGAAAAAGGGCAAGCACAGCTATGTGGTCAACGCCCTAATTGCAGTCAAAAAGTACAAATTTCTCATTCGCCAGCTCGTGTCGCGGGATTTCAAGACCAAGTATAAGCGCTCCATCCTCGGCGTGTTCTGGAGCTTTCTAAATCCCTTGCTCACGATGGCGGTGCAGTACGTGGTGTTCTCAAGCCTTTTCCGATTTGACGTGCCGCATTACCCGGTGTATCTGATCACCGGCATCGTCATCTTCAACTTCTTCACCGAGGCCACCAATATGGCGCTGAGCTCCATTGTGGGTAATGCGGGACTCATCACCAAGGTCTACATGCCCAAGTACATTTACCCATTGACGAGGGTGCTGTCGTCCTTAGTAAACCTTGTTATTTCCCTTATCCCTCTGATGCTGGTAGTGCTTTTCTCCGGGATTATCCCCACAAAGGCATATTTTCTGGTCATTTTCGTCCTTCTGTGCCTGACGGTGTTCTCTCTGGGCGTGGGGCTTCTCTTAGCGGCGGCGATGGTGTTTTTCCGGGACATCCAATTCCTCTGGGGCGTCCTGACCATGATTTGGATGTACCTGACGCCCATTTTCTACCCCGAAAGCATTTTGCCGGACAACGTGGCCTGGGTGCTGGGAGTGAATCCGCTCTATTATTTCATCACTTTCGCCCGGACGTGCATCATGGGCGGTATCTCGCCGGAGCCCATCGTCTATGTACAGTGCGCGCTGATGGCGCTGGGGTCCTTGCTGGTGGGGTCCTTGATCTTCCGCAAGAGCCAGGACCGCTTCGTGCTTTATCTGTGAGGTGCGTATGAGTAAAACGATGATCGAGGTCAACGACGTGACCATGCGCTTCCGGATGAACAACGACAAAATTTTGTCCCTGAAGGAGTTCGTCACCACCGCCATCCGGGGCAAGCTCAACTACAACGAGTTCACGGCCCTGAGCCATGTGTCTTTTGAGGTCAAGAGGGGCGAGACTTTGGGACTGATAGGAAGAAACGGGGCCGGGAAGAGCACACTTCTCAAAATCATCTCCGGCATTCTCAAGCCCACGGAGGGCAGCATAGCGGTCCACGGCAACGTGGTGCCCATGCTGGAGCTGGGCAGCGGCTTCGATTTCGACCTGACGGGCAAGGAGAACATCTTCCTCAACGGCGCGATTCTCGGCTATGACGAGGAATTCCTAAAGGCCAAATACGACGAGATCGTAGATTTCTCCGAGCTGGGCCAGTTCATCGACGTCCCCATCCGCAACTACTCCTCCGGGATGCTTGCGCGCCTGGCGTTCTCCGTAGCGGCAATCGTGAAGCCTGAAATCCTGATTGTCGACGAAATCCTCTCCGTCGGCGACGCCGCCTTCCAGGAAAAAAGCCACAAACGCATGATGGACCTCATGGGCGGCGGCACAACGGTGCTGTTTGTCTCTCACAGTCTGGAGCAGATCCGCGAAATGTGCAAGCGCGTCGTCTGGCTGGACCAGGGGCAGATAAAGATGATCGGTGACGCCGAGGAAGTGTGCGGGGCTTATGTGCTGTAATGGTCAAATTCCCGTGTCGGTAATCATGGGCACCCTTTACCGGCGGGAGAACACAACCCTTTTGAAACGCTCTGTGGAATCCATCTTGAACCAGACTTTTTCGGATTTCGAGTTCATCATTTGCGACACAGGCTCCACAGCCGAGGCAGTCGCTTATCTCGAAAGCCTTACGGATCCCCGGGTGAAGATCATCCGCAGGGACGGCTGTTTCGGTTTGGCGCAAAAGCTTAATCTCTGTCTGAAGGAATCTGCGGGACGGTACATAGCCCGGATGGATGACGATGATCTCTCTTACCCGGACCGGCTGGAGAGGGAACTGGATTATTTGGAAACCAGCGGTGCGGCCTTTGTGGGATGCAATGTGTTGCTGATACAAGCTGGAGAGAGGGTCGGGCAGCGTGTCCTGCCGGAGTTCCCGACTGTGGAGGACTTCTACTTCACCCAGCCGTACATCCACCCAACGCTAATCTTCCGCCGTGAGGCCCTGGAGACTGTGGACGGCTACAGCGAGAGCCGGGACTGCCTGCTGTGCGAGGATTATGACCTCCTTCTTCGGCTCTACCGGGCCGGGTATACAGGGGCGAACCTTCAAGAGAACCTGCTGGACTATACGATTCCCTCCAACCCTAAGGACGGCAGGACCATGCGCCACCGGGTCAATGAAATGAAGACACGGTACAGACGGTTCAGGGAACTGGGAAAGCTCCCAAAAGCCTTACCGTATGTAGTGAAACCTGTTGTGGTGGGTCTGCTGCCAGACGATATACTGGCTGCCTTCAAGAGGAAGAGCTATAAAAGGAAGTTTTAAAGCTATGGACATGGCACAAAAACTTGGATATGAGTTTTCTGGCCCGATTATTTTTAACTATGTTTGGTGGATTTTGCGTGAAGCCCAACAGCGTGGCATCAAGCGCCTATATTTTCTGGCCCGTGACGGGTATACTCTGCGAAAGGTGGCGGAGTCTTTCTGCGTCGCGTTCCATCTCCCTATTGAATGCCACTATTTGTATTGCTCCCGAATGTCGCTTCGGATGCCGAGCTTTTTTTTCATAGGGGAAGAAATGCTTGACTTGCTTTTTATGTGGGGTTATTACGTAACCTTAAAATCCATTCTTCAAAGAGGTAATCTGACGGAGGAAGAACGAAAGTGGATTTATAATGACTGCGGACTTCAGAATGTAGATGAGGACGCTCTCCTTACAAGAAAAGAGTTTGACTTATATACATCAATTCTCAGAAAGAGTGAAGCCTTTCGCACCTGCATTATAGGAAAATCCAGAGCGGCATATAAAATGGCAGCCGGGTATCTTCGACAGGAGGGACTGCTCAATGATAGCCAGGTGGCGCTTGTGGACAGCGGCTGGACGGGCTCAATGCAGCGTTCGCTCCGGCAGCTATTGGAGCATGAGGGATATACCGGTCAAATAGTGGGATTTTATTTTGGTATGTATGCGCCGCCAAGAGCAATAGAGGACGGAATATATCAAACTTGGTACTTTGACTCGGCCGGAAAGACCAACAGAAAAGCAACATTCTGCAACAATCTTTTTGAATGCATCTTGTCAGCGCCTCATGGCATGACAACAGGGTATTGCCAAGATGGCGGTATTTTTACGCCGGTTTTGACTTCGATGCCAGAGGGACGGGAGCTCAGACTGATTGAGGAACAGTCAGCGGCAATTTGCGGTTATGCGGGAAAACAAATTAAGCGGATTCGATTTGATGATTTTCATGAAGCGTCTTTTCGCAAGGATACGCAAAGGCGGATAGAGCGGTATATGGCAAGACCGACAGCGGAAGAGGCAGAGTATTATGGACGGTTCCTTTTTTGCGATGATGTCACCGAGGCCTATCAATTTCCGATGGCATGTGCAGATCAAAAGACGGCATTAAAGGAATATGTGATTCCGCGGCGATTCCTGCGGAAATTCTTGAAACGTTCCGTAGAAAACAGTGCCAGAGTGGAATTATTTTGGCCATATGGGACGATTGCGTTTTTATCAGGACCCAGTCAAAAGTGGTATCGCTTCAATATATATGCCTGGGAACTGTTGAAACAGATGTTGAAATAAGTGAAAAAATATAGGAGATAAAGACTACTATGGAACAAAAACAGCCGCTTCTTTCAATTGTGATACCTGTTTATAATTCCGAGAAGTATTTACCAGCGGCATTGGATTCTGTCGTGCGGCAGACGTATCAGAATCTGGAAATCATCATTGTAAACAATGGATCTCAGGGAAATGTGGGGGAGATTTATTCCGATTTCAAAAAGGCATATCCCCATTTTCGATGGAACATTATAAATTTTGAAGAAAATCAGGGATTGTATCATGCCAGACTGGCCGGCTGGAAGGCCATGTCCGGGGAGTATTTCACTTCAATGGACAGCGATGATGTGGTATCGGTTGACTATTATTATCAATTGATTACTCATGCGATCAAGGAAAATTCTGATATTGTAATGGCAGAATATGTGAATGACTTTGAAGAGGGGGGCATGAAGCATTATGCGCTCAATCCGATGGAACTGACAGATATCTGTTGGGAAAACGACGAGGCTCTGAAACGGTTCTTTGAATTCCACGGCGGGTGCTTTAACCTCCATGCGGTATGGTGCAAAGTCTATCACAGGTCTATTTTTGAAAAAGCACTTGAGCATTTGGAGATGGTAGAGCCAAAAATTGTGTTGAGTGAGGATATTCTGTACTCCACGGTTTTTTTTGCGTTTTCCAAAAAAGTTACCAATATCCACCACGTCTATTATTATCATGCAGTTCGAACGAATGTTGAGTCATCCAATATTGGGGCAAATGAGGACAAAATTATAAATGGATTCAGAGATCAATATGAGGTTTTTGAAGAGATCAGGCGCTTTCTAATCAGAATCGGACGCTTTGAGGAAGTTAAAGACGGCTACGATCAGTATAGACTGGGGTTTGTTGCTCTCATTTTCACGAATTTAAAGATTGGCGCAATTCCAAGCTGGAAAAGGACGCAGATAGAGAACTGGGCGTTAAAGACGTTTGACTTGAAAAAACCCATATATGTTGAAAAGGAGGACTGGCTATTTGAGTCGCTGCATTCGCCGTTCAGCAATATGCGTGAGCGGGCGTTAAACAAGCTTCATAGCAAAGAGATTAAGTACATTAGCTTCGACATCTTTGATACATTGGTTGAGCGGCCTTTTTTTAATCCGGACGATACGTTTGAATTTTTATCGAGAGAGTATAATGCGCTGAAAAAAACCGTATTGTATGTGGATTTTGCCAGGTTAAGAAGGGACGCTGAGCGCCGGGCGAGGGAGAAAATAAGAATCAAATCGTCCTATGCGGATATCACGCTGGGGGAAATATATACGGAGTTATGTGACAGCGGGGTATTGACAAAGGCAGAGGCCGAATCCATGATGCGGCGGGAAATTGAACTTGAGCTGAGGTTTTGTACGCGCCGTCCGGTTGGCTATGCATTATATGACTACGCGAAACGGTGCGGAAAGAAAGTCATCTGTATTTCTGATATGTATCTTCCCAAGAAGGTGATCGAAGAAATATTGGAGAAAAACGGATATACCGATGTCGAGGCGGTATTCATCTCCGGGGAAGAACGTCTGTGCAAATATGACCAGCGTCTCTTTAAAAAGGTCGTTAGTCTGCTTGGGGTTCAGCCGTCTGAAATCGCGCATTTTGGTGACAACTATATTTCAGACTGTGTAGCCCCCAGGGACGCTGGACTGGTCTGCGAGGAGGAAAGCACTTATGTTCCGTCCGCAAAGGAGCTTATGACTGGACGCTGCGGCCTGTCCTACACAGGGAATCTTTTTCCAAGTATGTTCGGAGAGCAGCAGGACCCGCTCGCGCGGCAGCATTATTTGGGGACGCGATGCCTCTTGGGCGTTGCGCAAAACAGGTTGTTCCACAATCCATACATCACATATGCTCCGGAATCGGCCTTTAATGCGAACCCGGTTTACCTGGGATATTTCGCGCTGGGAATGTATATTTTTTCGATTGCTAAATGGCTGATGGAGGAAACCAGTCGGCTGGGCTATGAAACGATACATTTTATCTCCAGAGATGGGTATTTAATCAAACGGGCCTATGACATTCTGACATCCAAAGCGAAAGGAACGTATCCAAAGTCCAATTATCTGTATACATCCAGACGCGCGATGATGCCGATGATGATTCATAAGAAGTCGGACATATTTGCAATGGCCAATATGATTGACATTGGCGCATATTCTCCACTCATGCTCTTACATCAAATTGTGGAAATCATTCCCCAGGACGCCTATCGCAAAAGAGAAGAAATTTTAGATAAGGCGGGAATTCTTGGAAACGAAAAATTTAAGAATATGGATGAATGGACAAGGTTTGCAAGAGTATTTCTTGAATTTTTTTATAGTGAAAACGCAATTATCAAATATCGTGCGAATATGCGCGTACATTTTTCCCAAATAATCGGCAAGCATGACTGCACGTTTGATGCCGGGTACTCGGCACGGACAGAGTCGATCCTTAGAGATGTGACAGGCAATACAATAGATGCATATTACATCTTTTGCAATATTGAAAGGGCGTTCCTGTGTGCGCGGCAAGCGGGACTTACGATTCGCTGCTTCCACCACGAAGCGGTTGATGTAAACGTATTAAAAACTTTGGAAACATTAATATGTACGCCTGAACCGTCATGCGTTGGTTACTTATCCAACGATGGCAAATTTGCGTATCAATTTGGCAAGAAGCAATTTGAGTTTCAAACCAGATTCATGATTGACTTGATTCAAAGCGAGGCAATACGACTGGTCGAAGACTTTACGGATACGTTTCAAAACGAGTGGGAGACAATGTCATATCGTTTTGCCGAGCGGCCGTTCATGGTGGTTATGGCGCAATCGACCTGGTTTGATCATGACATCTTTCTCGCGGCGGATTTTGAAGACGATTTAAACTCATCTTTAAATGATGACAATATAGCTTCCAAATGGAACGCAATAACCAGGTTTGATACTGTCGAAAGAACGGGGCTGCCGGCGATAGTTACTGTAAATTATGAGCCGCCAGCTTGTTCCAACTGGAAAAAGGCAATATATTATCTGCTTTTTGACCGCCGCACATTGAAAGAAAAGGTAAAACAGCAATATGGCGGACACCCAGTTCTTTTAAAACTGATGCACATTGGCTACAGCATTCCGCGTGGAATTTACCATCTATTCAAATAAGTGGTGATATAGCTATATGAAAGTCATTATCCTTGCCGGGGGCTTTGGCACCCGTATCTCGGAGGAATCTCAATTCAAGCCCAAGCCTATGGTGGAGCTGGGCGGGATGCCGATCCTCTGGCATATCATGAAGTTGTACAGCCATTACGGGTTCAATGAATTCATAATATGCGCGGGGTACAAGCAACACGTAATTAAAGAGTACTTCGCAGACTATTTCCTGCACACTTCGGACATCACTTATGACTTTACTAATGGCAAAAACGAGATGACGGTCCACAAGACCTCCTCCGAGCCGTGGAAAGTTACAGTGGTGGACACGGGGCTGAACACTATGACCGGCGGTCGGGTACGCCGTGTGCGGGATTACATAGGCAACGAGCCCTTTATGCTGACCTACGGCGACGGGGTGTCCAACATCGACATTGGGGCGCTGGTGAAGTTCCACCAGGCGCACGGCAAAATGGTCACCATGTCCGCGTACAATGCCGGTCAGCGGTTCGGCGTTCTGGACATTGGGGACGACGGGAGGATCAACGATTTCCGGGAAAAGACCCAGGGAGACGGGAACATGATCAACATCGGGTTTATGGTCTGCCAGCCGGAGTTCATTGACCTCATTGAGGGGGACAACACGGTTTTGGAGAAAGCGCCCCTTGAGACGGCGGCGCATATGGGGCAGCTCATGGCGTACAAGCACGAGGGCTTCTGGCAATGTATGGACACGGTGAGAGAAAAGGAACAGCTTGAAAAGATGTGGGCCAGTGGACAAGCCCCGTGGAAGGTGTGGGACTGATGGATATGGAGTTTTACCGCGGCAAGCGGGTGTTTGTCACGGGACACACGGGATTTAAGGGGACTTGGCTGTGCCGGATTCTCGTCAAGTCCGGTGCCATAGTCACGGGCTATTCTCTGCCAGCACCAACTGAGCCCAACCTGTTCGCACTGGCGGGGCTGGAGGGGAAGATGACCTCGGTGATTGGGGACGTGCGGGACTTCAAGAGCTTGAAGGCCGCTTTTGACGCCGCCGAGCCTGAGATTGTCCTGCACCTGGCCGCCCAGCCTATCGTCCGGGACAGCTACAAGGACCCCGCGTATACATACGAAACGAATGTCATGGGCACGGTGAACATCCTGGAATGCGTGCGCCAGAGCGGAAGCGTCAGGAGCTTCCTTAACGTGACCACGGACAAGGTGTACAAGAACAACGAGTGGGTCTGGGGCTATCGGGAAGATGAGCCGCTGGACGGGTATGACCCCTATTCCAACTCGAAATCCTGTTCCGAGCTCGTCACCCACAGCTACAAGGTCAGTTTTTTCGCGGATAACCACACCGCCATTTCTACAGCAAGGGCGGGCAATGTCATCGGCGGCGGGGACTTCGCTAACGACCGGATAATCCCGGACTGCGTCCGTGCCGTCAAGGACGGCAGGCCCATCATCGTCCGCAACCCCCACTCCACCAGGCCCTACCAGCACGTCCTGGAGCCGCTTTTCGCCTATCTACTGATCGCTCAAAAGCAGTACGAAAACCCCGCTTTTTCCGGCTGGTACAACGTGGGCCCGGACGAGTGCGACTGCGTGACGACGGGGGAGCTTGTGGACCTCTTCTGCAAAAAGTGGGGCAAAGGCGCTGAGTGGGAAAACCGGAGCGAGGCCAACGCGCCGCACGAGGCCAATTTCCTGAAGCTGGACTGTTCCAAGCTGAAAGCGGCGGCGGGCTGGCGCCCCTGTTGGCACATCGACGAGGCCATCGAAAAGACCGTTGAGTGGACCAAGGTCTGGCTTGACCGCGGGGACATCCCGGCGGAGATGGACAGGCAAATCGCGGAGTACACGGAGGGAACGAAATGAAAACAGCCATCGTATCTGGCGCCAACGGCTTTGTGGGCGGCGCTACTGTGCGGGAACTGCTGGCCCACGGTTATAAGATATACGCTCTTGACCGGGAGGGTTGCTGCGGCAACATTCCGGACGATCCGAATGTGATATTTGTCCCCTGCGACCTTTTGGAAATGGCGAGCCTCAAGGACAAGATCCCCGTAGGCGACTACGATGCTTTCTACCACTTCGCCTGGGTGGGCAGCGCGGGCCCGGCCAGGGCCGACACGGCGTTGCAACTTCAGAACGCTCAGTGGACGGTAGACTCCCTGCGGGTGGCCAAAGAACTGGGCTGTAAGCGATTCCTGTGCGCCGGGAGCATCATGGAGCATGAGACGATGGCGGCGGCGTACACCCAGGGCAACGAGCCGGGGATGGGGTACATCTACGGCGGCGGGAAGCTCATCGCCCACGTGATGTGCATGTCCGTGGCGGCGCAGATCGGCATGGAGCTTCTTTGGCCGGAGATCACCAACGCCTACGGGGTGGGCGAGCGGAGCCCCCGGCTTGTGAACACCACCATCCAGAAGTGCATCCGGGGCGAGGCCCCGCAGTTCACCGCCGGGACGCAGAATTACGATTTCGTGTACATAGACGACGTGGCCCGGGCCTTCCGGCTCATCGGGGAGAACGGCAAGCCTTTCCACGAGTACCTCATAGGCAGCTCCACGGCCCGGCCCCTGAAGGAGTTCCTGCTGGAGATGCGCACGGCCATCGCGCCGGAGCTTGAGTTTAAATTCGGAGACGTGCCTTTCACGGGCATAGACCTGCCGCTGAGCAAATTCGATTGCACCCAGACCGAGGCCGACACAGGGTTCCGGGCGAAAGTCAGCTTCGCGGAGGGGTGCAGGAGGACATACGAGTGGTGGAAGGAGCAGAGCAGATGAACACAAAATGGAGCTTTAACGAAACGGAAATCTCCGGCCTCTATGAGATAACGCCCTTCAACGCCGACGACGTGCGGGGCTGCTTCACCAAGGACTACTCCAAGGAGGTTTTCGAGGCCAACGGGATTCACCACGACCTGGCGGAGGTGTTTTACACCACCAGCCACAAGGGCGTGATCCGTGCCCTGCATTTCCAGAGGGTGATGCAGCAGCCCAAGCTGGTGCGGTGCATCTGGGGCCACGTCTGGGACGTGGTGGTGGACCTGCGGAAGGACAGCCCCACATTCAAGAAGTGGCTGGCCTTTGACTTGGTGGGCGAGGAGCACAACGAAATACTTGTCCCAGCAGGCTGCGCCCACGGGTACCTGGTGCTGGAGGATTCCATCGTCAGCTATAAGTGTGGGGAGAAGTTCTACGGCGAGTACGACGACGGCATCCTCTGGGACGACTCGGACATCGGCGTTGATTGGCCGCTGGAGTCGATTGGTGGCCAGGAGAAAGTTATTCTGGCGGAGAAGGATAAGAATTTGCAGAGCTTCAAGCAGTTTATGGATACATACGGGGGATTTTAAAATAATGGGCAAAAAAACAGATCCACAGTTGATAAAAGGATATATCTTCTTTTGCACCGTTCTTGTTTTGGCTTTTTTGTGCTTTGCGGCCTACAAAATACAGCCTTACAAGAGCGGAGCGGAATATAGAGGTCTAAAGGATTATTCCGAGCAGGATGGGACTGCACTTGTTAGCCTTACGATTAATGATTTTCCTATTACAATTAACACATTTGCGGCAGGTTCCCAATATGAAACAGCATGGCTGACAACTGAAACAGAAACGACTTTTACTTTCGGCACATTTGAGGCTTGCCGAATCTGGCTTAATGGTATTGAAGTATTTCCCGGTCAAAGTGTCCTACTTAAAATTGATAGTATTTCTGATGCAAATCTAATTCCAATTCGCATCGTAGATAACAGGTCGGACTACGATAGAACGGTTTATCTGCGGACGCTGCCCACTGCTTTGCCCACGATATACGTGAAAGCCTATCATAATGAAGAGCAAATGCTTTCTCCGCTTCTGTGCGCGGTAGGAAGCTATATTGTGAAATATGATTGCTTCGGTAATGTTTTATTTTACCGCCTTTCTGCCAACGCTGTAGATTTTCAAAGCGTTTTGACGGACAACGGAAAGAGATATACTTTCCTGGAACGCGTAACAGGTGAGACGAACGGCGCGAATGGCGGCTATAAAGCTGTTGTTATGAACGAACACTATCAGGTGATAGATATTATTGATAGTATCACTTTAAACGGAGAAACTTTCCCACTTTACAAGAACGGGTTTCAGATGATAAGTGATGGAGACTATATATTAACTGCGGCAGTACCAACGGTACTTTATCCAGACGCCGCATCAGAGCCGGAAGCGCTTTTGGGGGATAGGTCGATCGTCTACTACCTTGCGCGTCGATCCGGCGGCGAAATACTTTGGACGTGGGACAGTGCTAAGGTACCTGTTGTTCCGCAAGAAGACGTAGAAGAGAGCGTGGATGGTGAATATAGAGATAATTTGTGTTTTTCTGATTTGGTGTACAGCAAAACTGTCGGAAAAATCGCAGTGTCCTTTGATCATGCGGAGGAACCCGTCATTTTGGACGCGACCAGTGGGGTCGAAATCTCCAGTGATACCGCCTTGCGAGACAAAGAAACATACAAAAAACAGTCTAATATGAACTTGCGTGCGGAGTATCAGACGCAGCATTCCATGGCATGGGCGCAGATGGATGAAAACGGCGCGTATCTGCTTGTGAGTTATGCCGACGTAGATCGCATGATAGGCTCGGTTTATGATATGCGAACGAATCGACTCTTGGAAGATCTCATACTTTCGAGAAATTATGAGGAAATTTATTTTGATAAGATCACGTTCGATGCGGCCTGAATTATTATGAAAGCCATAGGAGGAATTGCGAGAACATGCATTATGAAAAGCTTCGGCAACCGTTTGAGGTTACCAAAAAAAGAAACAGAACGCTGCTGTTTTTGTTTTCTGTGATCCTGTATTTAACCTATTTTATCCGCGGTTTTCGCCCGATATGGTGTTATGGGTATTTTAATTATACGATCAATTGGACGCACGGATTTATGCCGCGGGGGCTTTGGGGCACCGTGCTGAGGTTGCTCTGTGGGAACCATGTGCCAAGTGCCCATCTGCTTGCATTGTTGCAATATGGAATCGGTGTTGCATTTGCGGCATATATTTGCGTGGTACTTTATCGGCTGATCAATAATGCGGGAAACTTGACGGCGGCATTCTTCTTTGCTGTTTTTTCAGTCAGCACGTTCAATATGTTTTATATGACGGAGGTCGGATTCTTAGATCATATTATTTATTTGTTGGTTATTCTGCATATGGAAATTGCGCTCCGTGCGGGATGGAAGAAGACCCTTGTTGCAGGCGCGATACTGTCTGCAATCATTCCCTGGATATTAGAAACCGGTGCATTTTTGATGTGTCCGATTGTGGCATCAATTTGCGCGATTCGAATGTTGGAAGAAAAAAGTCTCGGTATCAAAGGCATAATTGTCAGACTGTCCGCGGCGTTTATACCGACCGTTGTCGGAATTGTCATATATAGGCACATGCCCGTCAGCCAGAGTGCGGCTGATATATTCTATCAGGAAATGCAGAATAAGGCGTTTTATGATGATGGCTTTGCTGTATATTCAAAAATATTTGGCACCGATATAAATCTGGGGAATATTACTCCGAAGTGCTGGGTCTATATCCCGCCGGAAGTAGTGGTATATGCCGCGCTATTTATCGGGATTCTTAGCCTGTTTGTGATGAACACCGGATGTAGCGTTCGCACGATGGGATTTACGATTTTCTTGCTGATTACAACCAGCTTTGTTTCTTATTTGGCAATTTATTTTGGGGCGGATTACCACAGATATTATTTTTCAATGGGACAGGCGCCAATGATGATTGGGCTATTCCTTTTCCAGAGGCATCGATCAGAGAATTTGACCAAGTTGCAAGGAATCTTTATGGTGACAGCCGGCCTGCTTGTTCTGCTACCCGTTTTAAATTACAGAATTTGGGCTTGGAATGGGTTTTATAATGAGCTCTGGTTTGTAAATTTATTCAAAAAGACAGGATATATGGGATAGCGCTTATAAAAGGAGACAAACATGAAAAAAATTACAGTGACAATCCCGTGTTGGTCAGAGGAAAAAAGTGTTCGTCAAATGTATGACCGGCTGACGGCGGTTTTTAAGGAGAGCTTGCCGCAGTATGACTATGAAATCATATATGTGGATGACTACTCTCCGGACAATACCAGGGAAGAAATCCGTAAAGTGTGCGCAATGGACCATCATGTAAAAGCTATATTCAATGCTCGAAATTTTGGATTTACACGAAATGTTTTTGCGTCACTATTATATGGTGATGGGGATGCGACTTTTATGCTTTTCGGCGACCTACAGGATCCGCCTGAGATTCTTCCCCAAATGGTTGAAGAATGGGAGAAAGGACATAAGGTTGTTGTTGGACAAAAGACTAAAAGCGCAGAGTCAAAGATGCTTTTCGCTATGCGCAGCCTATATTACTGGCTGATTGGAACTCTGTCAAATTCCAAACAAATCGAGCATTTTAATGGGTTTGGGCTCTATGACCATTCGTTCATTGACGTGATGAAGCAAATCGACGACCCTGCGCCGTACCTAAAGGGGTTAGTAGCAGAGTTTGGAATGGATATAAAAATAGTTCAATATGAACAAGCCCTCAGCCTCAGAGGAAAGTCGGGATGCAAATTTAAAACAAACTATGATGTGGCCATGTTAGGAATTACCTCGTACACAAAAATCTTGATGCGTTTGGCTACGTTCGTAGGAGCTGGTTTAGGCGTTATCAGCGCACTTCTTGCGCTATTTGTGCTTATCAGCAAGCTCTGTAATTGGAACGCATATCCATACGGCACGGCGTCCATACTGATCGGCGTGTTTTTCATTGGGGCGGTGCAGTTGTTCTTCCTGGGCATTTTGGGCGAATACATACTGAGCATCAATACGAGGACTATGAAGCGGCCTTTGGTCGTCGTTGGCGAGAAAATTAATTTTGACGAGGACAAGCAGAAAGAAGAGATCCATGACTGATACGTTAAAGTCCATCGCCCGAAGCTGGGCGCAGGGGGACAGTTGTATAGCGCCCACGGGGGAGATACTTGAATGGGTCGCCGAGCGCAACGCGAATACGGCGGTGGAGATACATAAGACAACCTTGGACAAGTGCTCGCCCTGGTTCTACGACGCCGTCGAGGGCTGTATCCGCAACGAAAACCGTAGCTTCTTCACTATTACTGGCCTCCGTGGAGCGGGATTTGAGCAGCCCATTATCATTCAGGACGAGATCGGGTATCTGGGCATCCTCTGCAAAGAATTCGACGGCGTGATGCACTTCCTGATGCAGGCGAAGATTGAGCCGGGGAACGTGAACTGCGTGCAGATCTCGCCCACCATCCAGGCAACAAAAAGCAACTTCACGCAGAAGCACGGGGGCAAAAAGCCGCCGTATCTGGACTACTTCCTGAACGCGTCGAAATATGAGATCGTGGTGGATCAGATTCAATCGGAGCAGTCCTCGCGGTTCCTGAAAAAGCGTAACCGGAATATCATCATCCGAGTAGACGAGGACGTGCCGATACTGCCGACGCACCGGTGGATGACGCTGGGACAGCTCAAGCGGCTCATGCGGGAGGACAACCTGGTGAATATGGATACCCGGACAGTGCTGTCATGTATCCCATTCTCCAAAATGAGGCTTAGTGAGCGGGAGAAAGCTGAATTTTCGGAACTGTTCACAGACAAACCGCTGTTCCGCTCCGTGTTCGAGGGCGTTCCTGAAAACCCGCTGCCGCCGGTGTATCAGTACATAAACAACGCGAAAATGTTCGCCGAGGGCAGCCCAAAACTCGTGCCGCTGGACAAGCTGGAGAGCTGGGAGACGCGGGACGGGGAGCTTATCTGCAAGCATCCGTACCCCTTCAAGGTGGTCTTTTGCGACATCGCCATCGAGGGTCGGGAGGTCCGGCGGTGGACGCAGCCGCTGTTTGAGGCCCTTGGCATTGCCACCTTCGGGCTCTTGTGCGTGGAGGACGACGGCCTGATGAAATTCGTGGTCCGCGCAGCGCCGGAGGCGGGGTGCTTTGACTGCCTGGAGCTGGGCCCCACGGTTCAGCAGGAGGCGGTGGGGAGCTTCCAAAAGGAGGATGCCCTGACGCGGCTCTTCTGGGAACGCCTGAACGCGAAAAAGGACGTTATGTTCGACCATCTGCTCTCCGAGGAGGGCGGGCGGTTTTACCACGAGCAGAACAGGAATGTACTCCTGAGAATGGACAAATCGGAGCTGCCACCGTTGCCGGAGGGGTACTTCCTGCTGGACTTCCGCACCCTCAACGAGCTGGTGCAGGTCAACAACACGCTGAACATCCAACTGCGCAACCTTCTATCACTTTTGGAGGTGTGACATGATCAGAATCGGAATCATCTGCCCGTCCAACATCGCGTATCGCCGCTTTATGCCGGCACTTTTGAAATGTAAGGGCTTTGAATACGTGGGCGTCGCCTACGCCGATCCGGAGGAATGGTCCGGCGGCCACGCCGCGCCGGAGGTCATCGAGGTGGAGCGAAAAAAGGCCGAGAGCTTCCGGGAAAGCTACGGCGGCGAGGTCTTCCGGGGCTACGGGGCGCTGCTGGACAAAACGGATGTGGACGCCGTGTACTTGCCGCTCCCGCCGGCACTCCACTATGAGTGGGCAAAGTTGGCGCTTTTGAAAGGCAAGCACGTCTTCCTGGAAAAACCCAGCACCACCAGCGCCAGAGACACGGCGGAGCTCATCGAGATCGCCCGAAGAGCAGGACTTGCCCTCCACGAAAATTATATGTTCATCTACCACCGGCAAATCACGGAAATCCAGAACATCATCGCCTCCGGGGAGCTTGGCGACATCCGCCTCATCCGCGCCTCCTTCGGCTTCCCGTTTCGTGGCGCCAACGACTTCCGTTACAACCGGACCATGGGCGGCGGTGCGCTTTTGGACTGCGGAGGCTACCCCATCCGCCTGGCCCGCCTGCTCCTGGGCGACACAGCCAAACTGGTGGACGGCCAGCTCACAGGGAGCCCGGACTTCGGCGTGGACCTCTACGGCAGCGCCACCCTCCGCAATGATTCCGGCCTCACGGCCCAAATCGCCTTCGGCATGGACAACGCCTACCAGTGCAAGTTAGAGGTGTGGGGCAGTAAGGCCACACTCGCCGCCGACCGTGTATTCACCCCGCCTGCGGACATGGCCCCCAAGCTGACCATCCAGTCCAACGACGGCATCAAGACCATCGAAGTCCCGGCAGACGACCAGTTTTGCAACTCCATCGGGTTGTTTGAGGCGTGTGTCAATGACAAATCCGCACGTGAGAACAGGTATTCGGACATTTTCGCCCAAGCGGAGGCGGTGGACCGGCTGCGGAACATAGGTGGGCGCGTATGAGGGCCGCGATCATCGGGGCGAACAGCTATATCGCCCGGAATTTTATACGGGTCAACGAGTCTGCCCACTACGCGGATACCGCGCTCTACGACGTCCAGCCGGAGCACCTCGACGGCGCGGCGGGGTACCGCCAAATAAACGTCTCCAATCAAACGGAGCTTGAACAAGCCATAGAGGGTAATGACCTTATTTACTTCTTTGTTGGGAAGACCGGGACACTCCGGGGCTTCGACGATCCGGGGACCTTTGTGGATGTGAACGAGAAGTTCCTTTTAAATCTCCTGAACGCGTACAGAAGCGTGGGCTCCAAGGCGAAGATCGTGTTCCCGTCCACCCGTCTTGTCTACCGGGGCAGCGGGGAGGCTCTATCCGAGGATGCGGAGAAAGAATTCCTGACGCCCTATGCCATCCAGAAGTACGCCTGCGAGCAATATCTGGAGATGTACAGCCGCATGTTTGGAGTGAAGTACTGCATACTCCGCATTTGCGTTCCCTATGGCACCCTTGTTCAGCCCGTTTCCTCCTACGGGACGCTGGATTTCTTCATGAATCAGGCCGTGCGGCAGGGGGTCGTCAGCGTCTACGGCGACGGAGAGCAGCGGCGGACCTTTACCTACATAGGCGACCTCTGCCACGCGCTGTGGCAGGCGGGACTGAACGACCGCTGCGTAAACGACGTGTACAATGTGGGCGGCGAGGATTTTTCCATCGGCCAAATCGCGCAGCTCGTGGCCGGCAAAACCGCCGCCAGGGTCCTGCACAGGGATTGGCAGGAGGACGCCCTGAAAATAGAGTCAGGCAGCACCGTATTCAATTCGGAAAAGTTAGACAGCAGGTTAGACATCCGCCGGCCCATGACCGTCACAAGGTGGGCCGATGAAAGGTTAAGCGAGGAGAGAGACATGATGACAAGCAATTGGAACAAAAAGGAAACGGGGGGGGGTTACGTAGTTTTCGTACCCGCTTTGCTCCGCCTGATGCTGTCAGAATCCGTAACGGGTTCGCGGCAGTAAGGAGGGAAGCGGCATGAAGGTAACAGATTTATCCCTCCCCGGCGTGAAGCTCATTGAGCCCACGTACTTTGACGACAACCGGGGCTACAGCGCGGAGGCGTACAACTTTAGGACCCTGCGGGAGTATGGTATCGACACCAAGTTTGTGGTGGACTATATCTGCTTCAACAAAGAGGAGGGGACAATTCGCGGGATACACTTCCAGAACAATCCCCACCCCCAGGTGAAGCTGGTGCGGGTTTTGCACGGCGAGGTGCTGGATTTTGTGGTGGATTTGCGCAAGGATTCGCCCACTTACAAGCAATGGATCAGCATGACCATCTCCGAGGAAAACCGCAAGCAGATCTATTTGCCCAGCGGCTACGGCCACGCATATGTGACTAAAGCGCCGGGGACTGTGGTGCTTTACAAGTTTGACGACTACTATGACCGCAGTCTTGTGCGGGCAGTACGTTGGAATGACCCGGAGCTTGCCCTTGGCTGGGATGTCACAGACCCCATCCTCTCAGCATCCGACAGCAAGGCGCCGTTTCTCTGCGACAGCGATGTGAACCTCTGTGTGGAGGTGAACTCGTGATGAAAACAGCCATTGTGACGGGGGCGACCGGGTTTATAGGCATGGCGCTTACCAGGGAGCTGTCCCGCGCCGGAGTTCGGGTCTACGCCATTGACATAAACGCCGAAAAGCTGGGTGTTTTTTCTGAGCTTCCCGGCGTAGAAGCAATATGCGCCAGAATCGGTGATGACGGAGCCTCATATGAACAAATTCCGAATGATTCGGATGTGTTCTACCATTGCGCGTTTGCGGGGGGCTTCGGCGGAGAGGCGCTGAAAAATTATGATCTTCAGCTCAAAAACGCGACTCTGGCCGGGGACGCCGCGGAACTTGCGTTAAAGCTTGGAGCGAGGAAGTTCGTCTTTGCCAGCACGGTCAACACCGTGGAGCTGCGCAGTTTTATAGGCAATGAGGATTTCAAGCCCCGGTATACCTGCATCTACTCCGCAGGAAAGCTGGCGGCGGAGCTTATATGCAAGACACTGGCGTACAACGGCGGGATGGAATTCTGCACGGCGCTTGTGGCCATGCCCTACGGCGAGGGCAACGGTGCCCGGACGCTTCCGAACATCGTGATGGAGCAGCTCATGACCGGCGTGAAGCCCAGGCTCATCGAGGGCGGGAACCTCTACGACCTGGTGTATATAGACGACGTGGCCGGTGCTCTCCGGGCGATAGGGGAGAAAGGACATAACTTCCGGGACTACTATGTGGGCCATAGGAGGCTGGAAACCTTCCGGGTATGGATGACGCGGATTCGCGATGCTCTCGCTCCCGGGGCGGAGCTTGGCTTCGGCGAATACCCGGACGCCCCGGCGCTGGATTACGGGAGGATAGATTTGGACGCCCTGTACCGAGACACGGGATTTGAGTGCAGGGCGGATTTTGAAGAGAGCATTAAAAAAACAGCCCAGTGGCTGATGGAGCCCGAAAAGGCAGAAAATACCAACGGGGGGGGGTAAGCGGTAAGCTTATCGTTTCCTTCCTGCCTATAACGTTTAGCCGCGGCGCGGCGGCCCTCGGAAAGGGGGCCGCTGAACGATGAAAACAGCCATTGTCACCGGCGCGGGCGGGTTTATTGGGCGCGGACTTACGGAGAGGCTTTCGCGGGAGTACAAGGTCTACGCCATCGTGTACGATCCGCGGGAAAGGGGGTCGCTTCCGGTATCAGGGAACATCCAGCCGGTCCTCGGCGACCTCAACGACTGGGAGACGCTTGCCGGGAAGCTGCCGTCGGAAAGGGTGGATATTTTCTTCCACCTGGCCTGGGGCGGCATATCCTCGGCGGCATATAAGGATATCCGCGTTCAAAAGGGCAATATCGACATGTCCGTCAACACGGCGATGCTTGCCCGGGCGGTGGGCTGCGGGAAGTTCGTTTTTGCGGGCACCAATCAGGAGTATCTGGTTTCACCTTCGGCGGTGGACGGGACTGTCTGTAACGCCAGCGTCTACGGAGTCTGCAAAAAAAGCGCCAGGGAGCTTTGCCAGGTCCTCCTGCGGGATGTGACGTGTTTCAACGCCACGGCCTTTACCAACGTCTTTGGACCGGGGGACTTCTCCAAAAGGACGGCTAATCTTTTTATCGGCAAGCTTCTGCGCGGGGAGTCCCTTGACCTCATCGAGGGGAATAACGAGTACGACTGGACATTCGTGGACGACGCGGTGGAGGGACTTGTCGCCGTGGGGGAGAGGGGACTGAACGGGAAGCAGTATTATATCGGCTCCCGGCGACCTCCCACCTTCCGCCAAATCCTGACGGTAGTCCGGAACACGCTATGCCCCAAAGCCGAGCTGCGTTTCGGAAAATTTGTAGACAATACCTATACGGACTATTCCAAATTCGACCTTGACGCCCTGTACCGGGACACGGGATTTGAGTGCCAGTCGGACTTCCGGGAGAGCATCCTGAAAACGGCGGAATGGGTCAAAACACTAAATTTATAGGCAGGTAGAATCACATGTCAAACATCATCATCGTCGGCTCCGGTTTTTCCGGGTCCATTCTGGCCCGGAAGATTGCCGAGGAGCTGGACAGGAAGGTTTTGGTGGTGGAGAAGCGGCCCCACATCGGCGGGAACATGTACGACGAGGTGGACGAACACGGGATACTTATCCAGAAATACGGGCCCCACTTTCTCAACACCAACAAATACTTCATCATCAAGTTTTTAAAGCAGTACGCGGAGCTCTTTCCGTTCAACGTGGAGCTCATGAGCTTCATAGACGGGAAATACGTCCGTCTGCCCTTCAACTTTGAGACGGTCCAGCAGCTCATCGGACCGGAGAAGGCGGAGAGCGTGCTGGCAAAGCTCCGTGCGGCTTTCGCTGGCCGGGACCGGGTGCCGGTATTGGAGATCGTGGAGCACCCGGACCCGGAGGTCAGCGCCTACGGGGAGCTGCTTTTTGAGAAGGCCTATAGGACATACACCAGCAAAATGTGGGGCCTCCAGCCGGAGCAGATCGACAAGTATGTCCTGGACCGGGTACCCATGGCCATGGGCTACGACCGGCGGTATTTGAACAAAGATTTTCAGTACCTGCCCGTCAAGGGCTTCACCGAGATTTTTAAAAACATGCTGGACCACCCCAACATTGAGGTCCGTCTGAACATCGACGCTCTGGAGCATTTGAAGCTTGCGGACGGCAAAGCGACCTACGACGGCGAGGACGTGGAGTGCCTTATCTACACCGGGGCCATTGACGAGCTCTTTGGCCGGAAATACGGCCCGCTGCCGTACAGGTCCCTGGACATCCGGTATACATATTCGGAAAAGGACAGCGTACAGCCCTGCGAGATCATATCCTATCCCCAGGCCAAGGGGTACACCCGGAGCACCGAGTACCGGAAGATCATGTTTGACGACAGCGCCGCCGCGGGCTCCGTGGTGGCAACCGAGTACCCGTTGGATTACGTGCCCGGCGCGGAGGTGGGCGGCACGCCCTACTACCCCGTGGTGACGGAGGACAGCACGGCGCTTTATGAGAAGTATCTTGGCGAGGTCGCAAAATACAAAAATCTGTTTCTCTGCGGAAGACTGGCGGAGTTTAAGTACTACAACATGGACGTGTGCATTGAGCACGCCCTTAAGTATTTTGAGAATGTGAAGGACTATTTGACGAAAGACCATGATTGAGAAAGTGAAAAAACTGCTGACCGGAGAGACGCTGCGCTATCTTATCTTCGGCGTTCTCACGGTAATTGTGAACACCGTCTCCTTTAAGCTGCTGAATTTGCTCATGGGGGACATCGCGGCCAACACGATCGCGTTCTTTATCGCGGTGCTGTTTGCCTACTGGACAAACAGCCGGTTTGTGTTCCGCACGGGAATGGCGTGGAAGAGCTTTTGGGAGTTCATGGCCATGCGCATCTGTACCCTGCCCATCGACGACGGGGGAATGTGGATGCTGCTGAGACTGGGAGTCAACGACCTTGTCGCCAAGGTGTTCGTCAACGCGGTGATCATCGTGCTCAATTACCTTGCCAGCAAGCTTTTTATATTCAAGAAAAAATGAGAGAGGTACACCAATGAAAGGCATCATCCTTGCCGGAGGCTCCGGCACGAGGCTTTACCCCATCACCAAGGGCGTGTCAAAGCAGGCACTTGCCATTTATGACAAGCCCATGATATACTACCCGTTGTCCACACTGATGCTGGCGGGGATACGGGAGGTGCTGATCATCTCCACGCCCCGGGACATCTCCGTATTTGAGGAAATTTTGGGAGACGGAAGTCAGTTGGGGATGCGATTCGCGTACAAGGTCCAGGAGCACCCCAACGGCCTTGCGGAGGCGTTCATTCTTGGGGAGGAATTCATCGGGGACGACAAGGTAGCGCTGGTGCTGGGGGACAACATCTTCTACGGCGGCGGGTTTTCCGCGTTTTTGGCGGAGGCGGCGTCGCTGAAGGAGGGGGCCGTCATATTCGGCTACCCGGTGCACGACCCCTCCAGCTTCGGCGTGGTGGAGTTTGACGGGGACGGGAATGTGCTGTCACTGGAGGAGAAGCCCAAAAAGCCCAAGTCCAAGTACGCGGTGCCGGGCCTATATTTCTACGACAACAACGTGGTGGACATCGCCAAGCACGTGAAGCCCTCGGCCAGAGGCGAGCTGGAGATCACGGCGGTGAACAATGAGTACTTAAGGCGCGGCAAGCTGCGCTGCGTGCGGTTTTTCCGGGGCATGGCGTGGCTGGACACGGGTACATACGACGGCCTTCAGGAGGCGTCGCAGTTCGTGAACATCATCCAGAAGCGCCAGGGGATGTATGTCTCCTGCATCGAGGAGATCGCCTACCGGCGCAAATTCATCGACAAGCCGCAGCTTTTGCGTCTGGCGGAGCCCTTGATGAAGACGGAATACGGCCAGTACCTCAAGGATATAGCGGAGGGGGAAGAAAAATGAAAAAAATGATCGTCACCGGCGGCGCCGGGTTTATTGGGAGCAACTTCATTTTTTATGAACGCGAGAAGCGCCCGGAGTATGACATTATTTGCCTGGACAAGCTCACGTATGCGGGAAATTTGGAGACGCTGGCGCCGGTGATGGACGACCCGAAGTTTAAATTCATCCGGGCGGACATCGCGGACAGGGAAGCGGTCTACGGTATTTTCGAGAGCGAAAAGCCGGATATTGTGGTGAATTTCGCCGCTGAGAGCCATGTGGACAGGTCGATTGAGAATCCGGCAGTCTTCCTTGAAACAAACGTCATGGGTACTCAGGTTTTGCTTGACGCCTGCAAGAAGTATGGCGTGGAGAGATACCACCAGGTTTCCACGGACGAGGTCTACGGAGACTTGCCGCTGGACAGACCCGACCTTTTCTTTACGGAGAAGACGCCGCTGCATACGTCGAGCCCTTATTCCGCGTCAAAGGCCGGGGCGGACCTGCTTTGCAACGCCTACCAGCGCACTTTCGGCCTGCCCATCACCATCTCAAGGTGCTCCAACAACTACGGCCCCTACCAGTTCCCGGAAAAACTCATCCCCCTGATGATCGCAAACGCCCTGGCGGACAAGCCCCTGCCGGTTTACGGCGAGGGCTTGAACGTGCGCGACTGGCTCTACGTGGAGGACCATTGCGCGGCCATCGACCTCATCCTCCACAGCGGCCAGGTGGGGCAAGTCTACAACATCGGCGGGCACAACGAGATGCGCAACATCGACATCGTGAAGATCATCCTGAAGCAGCTCGGCAAGCCCGAGAGCCTGATCACCCACGTCACCGACCGCAAGGGCCACGACATGCGCTATGCCATCGACCCCACGTTCATACATAATGAATTAGGCTGGCTGCCCCAGACAAAGTTTGCCGACGGCATCCAGAAGACCATCCAGTGGTACCTGGACAACCGCCCGTGGTGGGAGAACATCGTGAACGGGGAGTATAAGACGTACTACGAGAGAATGTATGGGAACCGGTAAGCCTGATTTATGATTTCCTTTTTTACACAGACGACCCTGGGCCGCCTTCTTGCCACGTTCCTCATTTCCATGGTCCCCGTTGTGGAGCTCCGCGGCGGCCTGCCCTACGGCATCGCCTTAGGCCTGCCGTACCCTCTCGCCCTGACTGCGGCAGTCCTGGGAAACATGGTCCCCGTGCCTTTTATCATCGTCTACATCCGCCGCGTCTTCGCCTGGCTGCGAAAACACTTCGTAAAACTCGACGGCCTCATCACCAAGTTAGAGCAAAAGGCCCACGTCAAAGGCCATATGGTGCAGAAATACAGCGCCCTCGGCCTGTGCCTTCTCGTAGCCATCCCCCTCCCCGGCACCGGCGCCTGGACCGGCGCTCTCGTCGCCGCCATGCTGGACATGCGCCTCAAAAAAGCCGTCCCAACCATCTCCCTCGGCGTCCTCACCGCCGCAGGAATCATGACGGCGGTGACATTTGGGGTGATACATCTTACCTGAACACCACGCTTCAAAACAGGAAGGTATACCGGGCTTTTCCCGCATGTCTTCTCTTGGTATAAAGGGGCTGTGAAAAAAGTCCCCACATAGCAAAAGAGAGTCGCCAGGGGTGGCGGCTCTCTTTTGTTTGTGGTATAA